>JABWCA010000189.1 GCA_013359345.1 Ignavibacteriaceae bacterium | reverse complement strand
GGATCCTGCTGAACGGTGAACGGGCCGGGTGAACCGGTTATCTGATTCACGGGTCCGTGATTCTGGCAGAGCGCCAGATCCCAGTGTGAAAGGTCTTTACCTGAACCGTCTCCGGCAACAAGGTAAGTGAAGGTTGTGGTGTTGTTGTTGTAATCGTACTGCAGACCATTAAGCGTGATGTTGAAATCACGGATAAGGGTTGTGGGTCCGTTCTGCGCCGTGACCGTACCAAATGCCAGCAGCACCAACATCCAGATTGTAAGTATTTTTTTCATAGCTCATCAGTTAGATTGTTTAATAGCTTAATATGTATATAATACAAATTTCATGCCACAGCGCTGAAATGCGTGATATTAAATATTTAATGTATCAAAATGAGAAACAGAGGTGATAAGTGTATTAAAATTATATACTTATTATTTTTAAGGCCGGATTTTTAAGCGCATCCGGTTTTTATAAAATATGTTTTGCCACAACCCGTCTGAGCTCATTTCGGGTAAACGGCTTTACAAGCACCTCTACAAATCCTGTCTTAAAAAAGTCTCTGATTTCATCCTGCAGGGCATATGCCGTTATTGCAATTGCGGGCACTCTTTTTCCCGGAAACTTTGTTCCAGTTTCCTTTAAGAACTTTACTCCGTTAATTCCTTTGCCAAGATTAATATCCACCAGAAGAAGGCTGTAATCAGATGTTTCCATATCCACAATCGCTTCTTCTGCTATAGAATAAGCCTTAATCTCAAAGTCTTCTTTAAGCCAGGAAAGAACTATGCCCCGTGTAATTTCGTCGTCTTCAATTAAAAGAATCTTTTTCATTTCAGAATGAGCTGCTCAGATTAAATAATAGATTGATTTTTTCTGTTAAAGATAAAATATAATGAATAATTTTTAATATTCCTCATGCTTATCTTTGTCATGATTGTTTTATTTAAAATCTGCAGAAACATTTTTAAACGGGTTTTTTGTGTATCCAAAATCAGCTCAGATTTATCTCTTTATAATTGTAATTACTGCGCCGCTGCTCTTTTTTTCATGCAGGGCTTCAGATGATTTCATCTCACCTGTCAAGGAGAATACCGGTTCTCCGGCAATTGAAAATTTTGACCCTGTGCCCTCTGATGCCCAGCTTGCATGGCAGGATGCTGAACTGGTTATGTTTATTCATTACGGCATCAACACTTTTACCGGTTCTGATGTCGGCTCGGGGGCTGATTCAGCCTCTCTCTTTGCACCTGATACGGTTGATATTAAGCAATGGGTAGGCGTGGCAAAACAGGCAGGATTCAAATACCTTATTTTAACCGCAAAACATCATGAGGGCTTCTGCCTCTGGCCTTCATTATATACTGAATATTCTGTAAAAAACAGTCCGTGGAAAAACGGGCAGGGAGATCTTGTCAGGGAGTTTGCAGATGAATGCAGGGCTCAGGGACTTATCTTCGGCTTCTACCTTTCACTCTGGGATAAAAACCACCCCGGGTATGGCACTCCTGCCTATAATGAATATTATCTGAATCAGATGAGAGAGCTCACCACTAATTATGGGGAGGTTGGTGAGATCTGGCTTGACGGATTCCTTGGCTGGAATAATAACCTCACTTATGAAGATTTCAGTCTGAGAAACTATATCGCCCTTGCAAAACAGAATCAGCCTAATTCTATTATGGCTATTATGGGTCCCGATGTAAGATGGGTCGGAAATGAAGACGGCCTCGGTTCGGATACCGACTGGAGCTGGGACTGGTCAAATCAGACTCTTCACGGATTTTCGGGTCAGAAAGTATGGAGACCATCAGAATGTGATGTTTCAATACGGCCTGCATGGTTTTATCATGAATGGCAGGATGCCCTTGTTAAACCGGCAGATTCGCTTGTGAATCTCTATTTTGAATCTGTCGGGAAAAACAGCCAGCTCCTGCTTAATGTGCCGCCCGCACCAGATGGCAAATTTGCGGCACCCGATGTGCAGAGCCTGCTCGGTTTCCGTCAGAAACTTGACATGATTTTCAGCAGCGATCTCCTCTGGCGCAAACCATCCGAAACTCTTAACACCCGGGATAACGCGGTTTATTATTCCGGCTCAAAGGCTCTTGATGCCGATAAAAATACTTTCTGGGCGGCTGATAATGGTGTGACATATAATGAACTGACCGTAGACCTTGAAGGAAACACCCCGCTGAATATTTTCAGGGTGGAAGAAGCAATTAAGTACGGACAAAGGGTTGAGTCATTTGAGATCCGGGGGTTGGTTAACGGGCAGTGGGTTAAGCTTACGGAAGGGACCACCATAGGGCGCTCCCGTATCCTGAAGCTGCCTCAACCTGTGATATGTTCAAAAGTGAAGCTCATTATAAAGAAATCACTTGCAGCTCCGGCAATCAGAACTTTCAGTGCTTTTATGGCAGAACTCTGACTGCCTTTTATATGCCCTGCCGGTAATTTATCAGGTGCCTCAGTATCCTGAACTTCCGTCTGCTCTCAGAGCCGTTCCTTTGATTGTGCGGTTTCCCGTTGACTCTGATTCCCAGAACAGCCTCAGAGTTCCCGTTTTATCGGTGAAGCCTGCATGCCTTGATACATCAGCATCGGGTGTACTCAGCCTTACAGCAGGAGCGATATCAGGCGCATCATTTTTACCATCTGTAAAGGGCCCGGTCTTCTGAAGCATCAGCATATTATTCTTTCCTTCTGATCTGTAACTGTAAACCAGCTTAAGATTATACTCTTTCCCGTCATCTTCAATGAAAAGATTCGGTGCGCTTATATCATGTTCCGACATCGGTAAAATTTCGTATCCCGTTCCTCCAAGCAAAAGCTGACCGTCCGAAGAAATTTTCTGTATAAGAAGTGATGAAGCAGACTGAGCGCCATTCTTCCCGGTCCATGCAATTATAATTTCTCCGGTCCGCTCATTTAATGCTGCATCTGGATAAAACTGATTAAGATCGGCATTGTCAGTTACGGTTATTCCCCCTTTCTCAAAAATTACTCTGCCATCTGAAGTTACTTTCTGCACTAAAACCGACTGCATGCGGGTTATATATTTTGCTGAATACCATGAGATAATCACGCCTCCCTTATTGTCACTGATAACCGAGGGAGTCATTGAGATATTAATTTTGCCTTCATCATGTACAATAATTCCTTTTTCCCCCCAGAGCAAAGAACCGTTTTTATCAATCTTCTGAACATGAATTGTTGTTTTCATGTTCGGAAACATCCCCGTGCTGCTGCCGTAAACAACAATAACTGCACCTGAATCTGAGGGGATCAGACTGTATGCTGTCAGCGATTCTTCATTTGAATGCTTTATCACATTTTTCTGACCGTCTGAAAGCTTTGCGCCATCAGATGACACTTTTTTTATTTCAATCCGGGGATTATCCGATGAAACAGACCAGACAACAAAGTATCCTTCATTATCTGATTTTGCTATCAGGGGATTAAACAGATACTCATTGGAATCATCCGAAAGGGTGACACCATCGGGGCCCCATAAATTTTTTCCGTCCGGAGAAATTTTATAAGCATGAACATTCAGATTGCCGCTGCCCCTTATATCAGTGAAAACCAGAACGGCACCGCTTTTACCGGCACAAAGGTCATAATAGGAAAGTGAAGTCGGCTGCGTGTGCCCGCTTACAAGCATTCCGTTTTCACCGAATGCACCAATTCCTGATTCCGTCAGATACTGCAGATACAGTTTAAATCCTCCGGGCTCTGATCTGAACCATGAAACATAAGCGTTTCCGTCATCAAGACCTGCTGTTAAGGGCAGAAAGTTCTGAAAGCTGCCGCCTGCAACGGTTATCACCTTTTCATCCGTTCCGGGCTGATCCTGCGCAGTTATCCCAAAGTTTATAAAGATCATTAAAAATGTTATTAATGCCGGTTTCATTTGTCAGCCAGTTGATTAAGTGAAATGAGATGAGTTACAAATTGTTGCGCAATTTACATCCGGCAGGAGAAAACAACAAGAAAATTTCTCCCGTGAAATCATTCGCGGGCAAAAAAATCAGGATTCTTTGTTTTGCAGTGGCACCGTGAAACTGAAAACCGAACCAAAACCTTCACGGGATATAACCGAAATTTTTCCTCCGTGTTTTTCTGTAAATTCCCGGCAGAGAAGAAGCCCAAGTCCTGAACCCTTTTCATTTTCAGTGCCCGGGGTCGATTTTGCACCCCTGAGTGTGAACAGCGCTTCAGCTTTTTCGGGTGAGATTCCGGTTCCGCTGTCTTCAACCATAATCTCTGCGAATCCGGCTTTTTGCATTGATCTCACCTTTACGGTACCGCTCCGGGGTGAATATTTTATTGCATTAACTATCAGATTTCTGAGAATTGTGCGGACCATTTCTGAATCGGCAAAAACATCCGGATTTTCAATCGTTTCTGTAATTATTGCAATTTCTTTTGCTTTGGCAACATCCTCCTCCGATCTTATAACCTGATCAATTATGCTGAAGAGATCCAGAGGCTGCGGATTATAACTTATATTGCCTGAACTTGCCCTTGACCAGATCAGCAATGACTCAAGCAGATTGTAAAGCTTTCTGACTGAGCCCTGTACTTTTCCCGTTATTTCCCTTCTTTCATTTTCAGAGAGATCATCATACTCTGAAATCAGGATCTCAGTCCAGTTAAGAAGCGGATGAAAAGGTGAACGGAGATCATGAGCCAGTACCGAAATGAATTTATTTTTCATCATATTCTGTTCAGTGAGCTCTGTGGTCAGACCCTCAAGTTCATATAATATCTTTTTTTCCTCTGTAATATCGGTCACTCTTGACATTTCAAGATCCTCACCGAGCAGCGGATTTTTAAGAAGCACAAGACTTCCCCAGAAATCTCTGCCGCCAAGTGATCTGAACAGGAAAGTTTTTATCCAAGGCCTGCCTGATCTCATTGTTTCAAGATATTCCTGCTGTATTTCATCGGTCACACCATTTTTATGCAGCATTCTCGGGAACAACGGAGTATCAGGATCCCGGAGATGAAGATCGAACATTTCCTCTGCTTTTTTGTTGAACCTGATTATCTCACTGTTTTTACCGTCTATGATGAATATGGCATCGGGGGAGGAATCGAAAACGGCAGAGAAGAGTTTTGCGGCTGTTTCCACACTGAGAAGTGAAAGGGGATTGCCGTGTGATTCTGTTATTGTTTCAGTGTTCATCTTCTCTTTACCTGACGGAGGAAAATTAAAATTTCAGGAAATCATTCCTGTTAATTATTAAAACCTGATATCTGCTTAGCAGATCAACCCCACAATTAAATCAGCAAAAGTCGTATCCGCAATGTCTTCCGTTGACCGGGCTTGTTTATTCTTTGCAGAATAAGACATCTGTGCATAATCCCTGAAATCAGCTTTGCTGCAGAATAACCGGAGTTTCCGGATCACCGGCGGCACCGAGCTTAAAAACAGACTCCGGAAAGAGGAAACCGGTAATACAGCATTGCAGCTCATCAGAATATTCAGGCCGGGGCATATCCATCGCTGAATGAGAAAAAGAGAGGAGACTCCCGCTGAGGAAGAGAGCCTCCCGAAAAATTTCTGCGCTGCTAACCTTTCTTATTTCATCAGGACAAGTTTCCTGATCTGCGAAAAGTTTCCTGAACTGAGTCTGTAAAAGTACACACCGCTGCTGAGCTCCAGCCCTGCTGTGTCAAATCTCAGCGAGTGGTTTCCTGCAGCAACATTACCTTTGAAAATCTCTCCTTTGAGTTCACCTTTGGTGTCATAAACTGATATCTGAACATCTGAATCATAAGGAACGGCAAACCTGATCACGGTTTCTCCGTTAAACGGATTCGGATAGTTTTGTTCAAGGGTGAAGTTCTGCGGTACGTTAAGAATTTCAGTCTCGGTGGTGGCTGCAAGGCGGCGCGTGCCGTCATAATCAATCTGATACAGGCGGTAAGTGTATTTTCCTGTATTCAGGTTTTTATCTTCAAAGCGGTAGATGCTGAGCTCTGTTGTTGTGCCTTTTCCGTTAACGCTTCCGGCTTTCACAGCTCTGCCGTTATCGCCTGTTCTTTCAACCTCGAAGTGTGAATTGTTGGTCTCTGTGGCAGTGCTCCATTCAAGTGTCACATCATTTCCTGATACGGCAGCAGAAAAGTTTCTTAATTCCACCGGCACTGCCTGGAACCCGAGTGTGCCTGAGGGAGTTACTGCTTTTCCCTGAATCGAGTTTACATCATCCCAGATCACTCTGAGATTTCCGACGGCATCAAGAAATCCTTCGGCTCTCATCTTTTCTGTATCTCCGTTAGTCAGTGCAAGATTCGGATATGAATGCGGCGGATTCAGAGTTGAATTTCCTGACATATCACTTCTGAATGCGTTCACTGCTGAGTTAATACCTGATCCTGCCAGATAAACACATGTGGCAGATTTGCTGCCGGGTGTATCATAGCCGTAAGCCTGATGAGTGGTTATTGCTGTTGAGCTCAGGGGTATAAAGACTTTACCGGTGCTGCCCCAGAGTTTATCACCTGAAGCAGAAAGTTTCTGTCCGTAAATTGATGCCTGATTCTGGAGCGCGTCTTTCTGGTTCCAGAAAACCACAATCTCATCTGTTGAGAGGATATAAGCTGAGGAGGGATAAAACTGGTGCATTGTATTATCTGTTGAAACCGATGCCCCGTTTGCAGCAAAGGCAAGTGTTCCGTTTGCCCTGATATGCTGCACGTATGAACCCTGAATTGAAAGATTGTTCCTGTCATCATACCATGACACAATTGCTCCCCCAGCTCCGTCACTGATCACCGTAGGTTTCTGGAATGCTGCAATCTTTCCGAGATTCTGAATTGAAATTCCGCCCGCACCCCATTGCGGCTGGCCATTCGAATTAAATTTCTGGGCATAAATCTTTACTGTCTGTGCAGGAAAGTTTCCCGTGGCTCCTGTATGCACAACAATAACTCCGCCGCTGTCGGAGGCTACAATCCGGGGATAAGTGTATTTTTCTGAAGTTCCGCTGGCATATTCAACAGGGTTTGCTCCCCATAGTTTAGCTCCCGCGGGTGAAAGCTTCTGAAGCCCCACTCTTTGCACTGTTCCCATAATCGGCCATGCAAAAACATAATTGCCGTCTGTTGTTCTTGTAATTCTGGGGTCTGCCTCAAAATCTGTGGACGATGATAATGTTACTCCGTTTGCTCCCCAGTCAAAATTGCCTGAAGGGCTGATCTTATAGACATGAACATTGAGATCGCCTGCTCCGCGGGTATCCGTGAACGCCAGCACGGCGCCGTCTGCATCTGCATAAAGATCATGATCAACAAGGGAACTGTTCTGAGGGTTGGTTCCTGATATGAGCAGTCCGTTCTGAGTGAAGGCCGGAATTCCTGCTTCATTGAGGTACTGAAGGTACACTCCGTATGAACTGCTCCGGTTATCAAACCAGGATGCATACATAGTGCCGTTGCTTAATCCTGCTATTTTGGGTACCGCAAAATCGGCTGAGCCGCTTGCCCCCAATATAAGGTTGCTTCCGGTGGTTACCGGCCAGCCCTGTGAGTAACCTGACTGAAGGGAAAGGAGAATTACGGCGGCTGCAATTGTAAATAACTTTTTCATCGTGCCTCGGAAAAGTTTTATTAAATAAAAGGGGTTAACGGGGTTTGAAACTATGAATTTTTTTTTCCAAATGCAACATGAGGAATGATAATATTTATCTGACGAATTGCATCATAAAAAAAGTTACCGAAGGAAAAAATAAAAAAGCTCGCTGCATCTTAAATTAGGGTTACTGAAAAACTAATTATAGGACAAAGCC
>JABWCA010000014.1 GCA_013359345.1 Ignavibacteriaceae bacterium | reverse complement strand
AGTTAACTTCTTCAGCACCGGTTGCAATGTTGATCTTATGCAGTGAATTAGAAAGACCACCAGTTACCTGATTCCATACCCAGAGATAAGCGGGCTGACCCGGCACACTGTCATAAGCCATACCGTATTTACCGGTGAGCGGGCTGGTTATAGTCTGTAATAAAGTGCCGGTGAGGCTGTGGAGGAAAATGTTTCCGCTGAAGTTAGTGTTCCAGATACCGCCGCGGCTGGGGTCATATGCAACTGCTCTTGTTGAGCCGCCTGTTAAAGTGATGGTGGCTACTGTTGCCATTGTTGAAGGATCCATTTTGTATAGTGTTGCAGTAGCATTGCCGCCGTAAAGGAACTGACCATCAGTGGCAAGATCTCTTACAGAACCCTGATATGTGATTGAATCAGAAAGAGTACCTGGTCCGCCTCCCGGTCCGTCTGGATTGTAACGGTACATCATGGTTGAGTTCCATCTGTTAAAATAGTATTTTCCGTTGAGGAACATGGCGCCTACTGTTCCGCCATTCATACCCGGAACCGTTGAATAGTTGAAATTGAAAGCAGTGGGATAAGGGAAATTCTGCGGGCGGATGGTATCAGCAGGTATGGGATCACCTTTGGAATTTCTTGGAGCCATTTCACTCTGGGCAAAAGTCAGAGATGCAGCAAACAATACTGCAAAAAGGAAAGAAGCAACTTTCATAGAGAGACCTTTTGGTTTAGTTAGTTAATAATTGAGATAGTTGTTTTCGTTGAGAGTGGGTGCAAAATAAGGAGATATTTCGGTATTGTCAAATCTTTTTTATTGAATTCATATTATTTTTATTCATGAATTCCGGTTCACTCTTATTTTTTTTAATGACGGAAGTGAATTTAACTTTATTAATCACAAATTTAAGCTTATGCAGAGCTCGCAGTCGTAATACTGTCCGAAGATCATGCTTCCGGGGAGGGGTTGGGTGTGCAAAAAAAAAAGCCGGTCAGAGAGTAATATTCTCCTGACCGGCCGAAAATCAAAAGCTTAATTTATCAGATTCCGCCTTCATGGTTTGCTCTGAATTTCTTCAGATACCTGAAGCTCACAAGCTTCTTCTGATTCTCTTCCCAAAGGCTGAGGAACATCGTTTTGAAACTTGTTAAAAGAGTGAGTGTTACAGCCTGCTGGAACACCGGATTTTCTTTATGGCATTTTTCAAGATGGTAGTTAGGAATTTTTGGGCTCAGGTGGTGGATGTGGTGATACCCAATGTTCCCTGTTGCCCACTGAAGAATTTTCGGCAGCTTGAAATAGGAGCTGCCCTGAAGTGCTGAAAGCGTGAAATTCCATGCCTCATCATTAGCCCAGTATGTTTCTTCAAACTGATGCTGAACATAAAACAGCCACACACCTGCTGTTGAGCTGATGAATGTGACAGGAAGCTGAATCATTAAAACTTCGGTGAAACCTAAAGTGAGTCCTGTCAGAACAAAGATTCCGCCAAGAATCAGATTAGTATAATAAATGCTTGGGTAAGTAGGTTTAAGGCTCTTTGATCTTGCTATCGGGAACCTGTAAAGGATAACAAACAGAATTGTCGGAATCACCAGGAACAACACAACCGGATTTCTGTATATGCGGTATTTGAATCTCTCCCATTTACTTGAGCTGAGATATTCTGAAACAGTCATGGTGTAAATATCACCTATGCCCCTTGCTTCAAGATTTCCCGCGCTGGCATGATGTATTGAGTGACCCTGTTTCCAGTAATGATAAGGTGTAAGAGTGAAAAGGCTGCAAATCACTCCCCAGAGGTCATTGGCGTCCCTTGATTTGAAGAATGAGCCATGCCCGCAGTCGTGCTGAATAATGAATATTCTCACAACCATGAATGCAGCGGGAACAGCAAGCAGCAGTGTCAGCCAGTATGAAATATCGAGGCTGAGGTACATTGCAGCCCAGAGAAGAATGTAAGCAATTAGATTTGATGAGAGCTGCCAGATGCTTTTAGGCAGGCTTGATTTCTGATAGTTACGGATAATTTCTTTGATGTTTGAGTTAATGTTGTTAAAGGTGAAATTAGAGTGGTTCATCAATTTCTGAAAAATGTTAAATAATACCCTGATATAATAATAAATTTGCGGAATTTTTCTAACCCAAAAATGCATACTGATCTTTTTTTTCTTTACAAAGAGGCCGTCAATTTGTTTATTTAAAGTATAGATTGCATTCTTTTTTTACCAATCCGCTATAAAAGTTCCTGTGATTTTTTCTGAATCTGATAAAGACTTCATGGAATACTGTCTGCTTTTGGCAAAGGAGGCAGCCACTTCAGGAGAGGTGCCTGTTGGTGCCTGTGTGGTTAAGAATAATGTAATCATAGGGTCAGGATATAACAGTAACAAAAGAAAGACTGATCCCACTGCCCACGCTGAAATTAATGCTATACGTGAAGCCTGTAAAAATCTTGAAAGCGACCGGCTTGAAGGAGCAACGCTTTATGTAACACTTGAACCCTGTTCAATGTGTGCGGCGGCGGCAGTCACGGCAAAACTCGGCACACTGATTTTCGGGGCATTCGACCCCAAGGCGGGAGCCTGCGGTTCGCTTTATAATATTGCAGAAGATGCACGGCTGAATCATACAGTTAAAGTCTTCTCCGGACTTCTTGAGGAAAAATCCAGCTCCCTCTTAAAGGATTTTTTTCAGAGGAAAAGAAACCGGACTTAATTAACTTCTTTATTAACAATTGGTTGTATATCTTACTACATATCAATATCTTTGCAGAAACAATTCAGGTTATTTATGCAGATAATAATTTTCGGCTCTCCCGGTGTCGGTAAGGGTACACAGGCTAAAATTCTAAATAACAGGCTTGCAATACCCCATATTTCTACCGGCGATTTACTGAGAGATGCATACAGAAACAAAACTCCCCTTGGTCTGAAGGCGCATGAGTTAATAGAACGGGGCGAACTCGTTCCGGATAATATCATGATTGACCTTATGAGGGAAATGCTCAGAGAGAAAGCCTATCAGAATGGCTTTATCCTTGATGGTTTTCCTAGGACTGTCTCACAGGCTGAGGCTCTTGAGAAGCTTTTTAAGGAATTAAACTTCAATCATACTGTTGTACTGATGATGCAGGCAGAAGAAGATGAAATTGTAAAGCGTCTTACAAACCGCCGCACCTGTTCAAGCTGCAACAATATCTTCACACATGATAAGGTTAAAGGTCTTGATACCTGCCCTAACTGCGGTGCAAAAGGCACTCTTTATCAGAGAAATGATGATAAGGAAGAGGTTATAAGAAAAAGAATTAAGATATATGAGGAATCAACTCTGCCGGTCCTGAACTATATGAGGGCTAAAGAGAAGATTTACTTTATTAATGCACTTAACCCTGTTGATGAGGTTACCGAAGAAATCATCAAAATATTACAGGGTGTTAAGGAAGATATTACTGTTTAATCCTGACTTCAGATAACGATCTGTTTTCAAGTCTGTAAATTTTTGAATCCGCAGTTGCCAGTAAATCGTAATTATGAGTTGCCATTAAAACTGCGGTTCCCCTCTTATTGATTCTCTTAAGCAAATCAAGAATTTCAAGGGAAGTCTCGGGATCGAGATTTCCCGTTGGTTCATCCGCAATTATCAGAAACGGATCATTCACTATTGCCCTTGCAATTGCAACTCTCTGCTGTTCACCGCCTGAAAGTTCACCGGGGAGACTGTGCCTTCTGTGGTTGAGCCCCACCTCGGTCAGTACGGCGTTTATCTTTTCTCTGATCAGTTTTGAAGGGGTGTTAACAACCTCAAGCACGAATGCCAGGTTTTCATAAACCGTTCTGTTCCTTAGAAGCCTGAAATCCTGGAATATATATCCCATTTTTCTTCTTGCCAGAGGGATCTCTGATTTTTTCAGGGTTGAATAAGCATACTCACCCACCCTGATTTCACCCGATTCAGGGAACAGGTTAAAATAGAGCAACTGAAGCAGAGTGGTCTTTCCGCAGCCGCTTTTCCCGATGAGAAAAACAAACTCACCTGAATCAACGGTGAATGAAAGATTTTCGAATATGAGATGTCCGTTGTAACCAAACTTTAGATCTGCAACTTCAAGCATACTTTATTTTCCTGCTATGAACTGTATTCTGAATGATTCTTCATTTCCTTCACGGAAACTGAATGAATCGAACTTTTTAATTTCGGTAAAACCGCTTGCGGTGAGAATTTCCTCAATCTCCGCCACGGTGTAAATTCTCTGCCGGTGAATCTCCCTGATTATTTTACCGCTCTCAAATTCAAAAGTGAATGTGTTAGTATGAATCTTCTCCTCTGAATCATACCTGCTTTCCTGCTTAACCACAAAATCTTTGATTCTGATCGGCTTCTTGAATATTGTGCTGTAAACATGGCTGTTTCTCTCAAGGCTTGTATCAAACAGAAATTTCCCCCCCCCGGGGAGCACAGCCGAAACGTTATCAAACACTTTTTTTATTTCGCCGGGGCTCAGAATGTAATTTATAGAATCAAACGCACTCAGAACAATATCAAAACGGGTCTTGAGAGGAAACTTTCTCATATCAAAACAGATTTTCTGCAGACCTGATTTTGACTGTTTCAGCATATCTTTTGAGATATCAGAAATCATGTATGATTTGAAATGAGGTTTCAGATAAGATGCCAGCGTACCTGTTCCCGCGGCAATTTCAAGAAGGTTACCTTTTTCGATCCCGTTCTTCTGCATTAGTTTAAGCAGATACCGCGACCAATAAACATAATTAACATAACGCATGTGATAATTATAAACGGGTGCAAATAAGGAATAGGGTTCAGCCCTGTCAGTTCTGGTAAGCATGGCTTTTTCTGTTTTTTGCAATAAGGGCACCCCATTTTACTGCTTCGGCAAGACTTGATGCATCGGCACAAAACTTGCCGGCTATATCATATCCTGTGCCGTGATCAGGTGAAGTTCTTACAAAGGAGAGTCCCGCAGTGTAATTAACCCCGGCATTCTGGTTCCGGAGCTTAAACGGAATAAGAAGCTGGTCATGATACATTCCCAGAACAAAATCAAAACCGGAGTACATTTTACGGCCGAAAAAGGAATCAGGAGGAAATGCACCAAACAGCAATCCGGGATGATTCTTCACGAACGGATCAATTATAAGCTGTTCTTCCCTGCCGAGCAGCCCGTTCTCACCCGCGTGCGGATTCAGCCCGAGCACTGCAATCTGCGGTGAATCAATAAGCAGATCGTTTTGCAGCATTCCGGAAATAACGCGCAGTTTTTTTTCGAGGAGTTCCTGTGTGATAAGAGCCGGAACGGCTGATAAAGGCTCGTGAATTGTGGCAAGCCCGCATTTCATGCTCTCAGAAAGAAAGCACATCATAAAATCAGCAGATTTATCAAGTGCAGCAAAGAGTTCTGTGTGCCCGGGGAAATCAATTCCGGCAAGACGGAACGCATATTTTGAGATGGGTGCCGTAACAATAAAATCAATCGCGCCGGCATTGATGAGTTCATAACTCTTAAGTATTGAGTTAAAAGCTGTGGTTCCTGAATCACGGGTTGGCTTGCCCGGTGTAAAATCCGCTTTATCAAGGGAAAGAATGTAAATTCCGGAGTCGCCTTTTTCGGTGTCGTGAATCTCAGAACTGTTTATCAGGCGGAAATTAAGATTTGCATCAAGCTGTGTGTTATAATAATCAAAAACATCGGGGGGAATCACTATCAGAAACTTATCAGAACCGGCTCCTGCCTCAGAGCTTTCAGCCTGCGTTCTTTCCTTCAAATATCTGACAATTATTTCAGGTCCTATGCCGTTTATATCACCACAGGTAATTCCGCAGGTCATTTGGTCCCTTCCAGTCTGAAACTTCCGTCTCTTGTACGGTCAGCAAAATAAAAACTGGTATTGCTCTTTTTATAATTCCATATCTCAACCGGGTAACCCTCTG
This sequence comes from Ignavibacteriaceae bacterium, assembly GCA_013359345.1. Classification (GTDB taxonomy): domain Bacteria; phylum Bacteroidota; class Ignavibacteria; order Ignavibacteriales; family Ignavibacteriaceae; genus JABWCA01. The sequence goes on along the minus strand of JABWCA010000014.1, from coordinate 27,099 downwards.
TTGAGATAAGTTTTTTAATTTCGTCTGCCGGCCCGTACTTTATGTAAGTTTTACCTCTGTCGGTATCAAACCCGATTTTGCGGTCAAGAGTCATGAATGCATCAGCTGCATACTCAACTCTCGTAAAAAACACATCCATGAGCTCATTATAGAGAGTGCCGGGAGTGGGATCTTTTTTCTTCCAATAAGCTTTAATTGCGTCATACATATTCTCATCACCGGCACGCAGAATAGCAGATATTTCACTGTCAGATTCCTCAATGATCCTGAGGGCTCTTACTGCCAGCTCCGGGTAAACCAGAATTGCCGGCCGGTTGATCCAGTAGCATGAGATCTCACTTCTCAGAGTATCCTTGCCTCCCGTTATAACCAGGATTTCCCCTTTACCTTCATCAGCAATTGCCTGAAGAGAAGGAACCACCCAGATGTTATGGTGGTCGGGAAGATGGTCAAGCGCAACCGAAGTATCTGCATAACTGAATACCGGTTTCCCGTTGCCCGTAAACTCAGGATTTAATCTGTAATCTTTATCTTTCTGCCTGAAAAAGAACTCGGGCTTATCATCGGGAGCTTGCTTAAGGTAAAGGGCAATTTTATACCCGATGTTATTAAAGGGTGCAGCATTAGAGAAATTCAGATAAGTTGTTCGCTCAGAACCATTAAAGCCTGCAATTATGAACTGAAAATCATCAGCCCTGATATCCCGTATTCTTAGAGGGATTTCCCGTGAGCTCGTCTGATCAGTAAAGCTGCCGCGTAAAAAGGCCGCTGCCGCAGGCACTCTTACGGTCGCAAAAGTCTGAGTGTATGAAGAATTTCCCGATGTTTCGGAAAATGATGTCACTTCTCTTTTATTTTCAAGATAGCCCCTGTAAACAATGCTTCCTGTTGTATCAAGCAGTTCATAACTGATCCTGAATGAGGCGGTAAATTTACCGTTAAGTGCTTTTTCAAAAATCAGAAGTGAATTTGAAATCCGGTTAAAAATTGTGAGGTCAACAGAATCATCCGCCGCGGTTTTTTCAGTGAAGAACGAAAGGTAAAAACCGTTCACCCCCAGATCGCCGGCTGAATAAAACTGAGCCGATGCTCCCCCGCTTAGGAAGAGCACCGCTAAGATAATTAAGGTAAAGGTTTTTTGCAGGGATTTTTTCAAATGATCAGCTGTTCATTATTGAAAGGAATTCTTTATTGTTCTTGGTTCCCCTCATCTTATCGAGCAGGAATTCCATTGCTTCAACGGGAGAAAGATCACTGAGAATTTTCCTGAGGATCCAGAGTTTCTGCAGATCTTCTTCCTTAATGAGCATTTCTTCTTTTCTTGTACCTGATTTATTGATATCCATTGCGGGGAATATTCTTCTGTCACTGAGGTCACGGTTAAGAACAAGTTCCATGTTACCGGTTCCTTTGAACTCCTCAAAGATCACGTCGTCCATACGGCTGCCGGTATCAATAAGTGCAGTGGCGATGATTGTAAGGCTTCCGCCGTCTTCCGTGTTTCTTGCAGCACCAAAGAATCTTTTCGGCTTGTGGAGCGCGTTTGAATCGATACCACCCGAAAGTATCCTGCCGCTGTGAGGAACAACCACGTTATGCGCTCTTGCAAGCCTTGTGATCGAGTCAAGAAGAATAACAACATCATGACCTGCCTCAACCATTCTTTTGGCTTTTTCAATCACCATATCTGCAACCTGCACGTGACGCTCTGCGGGCTCGTCAAATGTTGAACTGATAACTTCGGCATCAACACTGCGTTCCATATCGGTCACTTCTTCAGGACGCTCATCAATGAGGAGGATTATAAGCTTGATCTCAGGATGGTTTCTTCTTATAGAGTTGGCAACTTTCTGCAGGAGAACTGTTTTACCGCTTTTGGGAGGTGAAACTATAAGACCTCTCTGCCCTTTTCCAATAGGGGCAAGAAGATCTATTATTCTCATAGAATACTCACCGGGCGCAGATTCAAGCACGATTTTCTTTGTCGGGTAAATCGGCGTGAGGTTGTCAAAAAGGGTTCTTTCCCTGATTTCGCCGGGGTCTTTATCATTCACATATTCAACCCTGAGAAGAGCAAAGAATCTCTCGCCTTCTTTTGGGGGCCTTACCTGACCGTTAACGAGATCACCGGTTCTGAGACCAAATTTCTTGATCTGTGATGGTGATACGTAGATATCGTCAGGAGAAGGGAGATAGTTATAGTCGGCTGATCTTAAGAATCCGTAACCGTCGGGAAGGACTTCAAGCACACCTCTTGAGAAAGTGAAGCCATCCTTATTGCTTTGGGCTTCCAGAACCTTGAAAATCAGATCCTGTTTTCTGAGATCGGAATACCCGGGGATGTTGAGATCCTTCGCAAGCTGGTACAGATCCACGATCTTCATTTTTTTTAATTCGGACATGTCCATGAGTTAATATACCTTTACCTTTAAGATTATATAAACTGATTATTTACTGAATCAGACAGATGTTTTTTGACTTCCCCGATCAGATACATACTGCCCATGACAACCAGACAGCTTTTCGGCTCGTTGCTGCTCAGGTGTTCAGATACTGCTTTTCCGGGATCATCAACCGTTCGGAATGATATACCGTAAGTATCAAAAACTTTACCGAGCTCATCAAGCGGTGCGGCTCTCTCATTGTCTTTTATTTCTGTTACTATATATTCATCAAACTCACCTTTGAGCTGCTCTATCATCTCAGCATAGTTTTTATCTTTGAGCACGCTGAACAATACGGTAACCCGGGTGAATTTTTTTCTGTAATATTTAAATTCTTTGATGAAATTAACCAGACTCTCAAGATTGTGTGCAGAGTCAAGAATAAGCCATGGTTTTTGTGAGATAATTTCAAATCTGCCCTGGAATCCTGTATTGATTATGACATTTTTGAAAGCTGAGTTGAAGAGGTCTGAGTCTGTTATACCGAGTGTTTTGTTTATTGTGAGGGCAGCCAGTGAGGCATTTATTTTCTGATAGTAACCGTTCAGGGGTGAAATCACTTCATCCATGAAGAGGTCATCAGTGTATAACTCTGCCTTCCGGTTACGCATAATGATATACTCATCAAGCGGGAAGAGCCTGCATTGCAGTTCGGCAGCTTTCCTGGCAATCACATCTGATGCTTCTTTGTTAAGAAGACCTGTGAAAACTTTAACTCCCGGTTTAATGATTCCTGCCTTTTCGGCTGCTATGTCAGCATGGGTGCTGCCAAGCACATTTGTGTGTTCAAGACTTATGGTGGTTATGATTGAAGCAACGGGATTAAGAACATTTGTTGCATCAAGCCTCCCGCCAAGCCCCACTTCAATCACGGCGTAATCAACCTTCATTTCTGCAAAATATAGAAAAGCAAGCGCTGTAGTCACTTCAAAAAATGTAAGCTTCGTTTCTTCAATGTAAGCGCGGTGCTTTTTAATGAAAGAGAGAACATAATCATCATCTATCTCTTCACCATTGATCCTGATCCGTTCATTGAACTTCACAAAATGGGGCGATGTATAGAGACCGGTCTTAAAGCCGTTCTGAAAAAGGATGCTCGCCAGAAAAGATGAGGTGCTCCCTTTTCCGTTTGAGCCGGTTACATGAAATGCTTTGATTTTTTTATGGGGGTTACCTATCCGTTCCAGAAAAGCTGAAATGTTTTCAAGGCCGAGCTTCACTCCGTAGTTATGGAGTGAGAAAAGGAAATCAAGTAATTCCCGGTATTCTGTATTATTAAATGACATACGATGCTGTCAGTTGAGTGATTTTTTCAATTTTTTGTTTTACGCAATATTCTTCAAGACCGGTTATGATCCCGGCTGATGCTCCCGGATCAATAAAATTAACGGTCCCAAGCTGAATGAGAGATGCTCCCGCAATCATGAACTCAGCAACATCATGCCAGTTCATGATACCCCCGATGCCTATTATCGGGATATCGGTTTTTCTTGATATTTCGAGAACTTTTGCAAGTGCTACCGGTTTGATTGCCGGCCCCGAGAGCCCGCCTGTTACATTTTTAATGTGAGGCTTTCTGCTCCAGATATTGAATGATGTACCCACAAGAGTGTTGATAGCCGAAACGGCGTCACCACCCGCATTTTTAACTGCAAGGGCAAATGATGCAATGTCAGAGACATTGGGACTCAGCTTAACTATCACCGGCTTTGATGAAACCTTTTTAACCGTCTCGGTGATTTTTGCCACATAGTTTATATCGTTCCCGAATATCAGCCCGCCGTCTTTAACATTCGGGCATGAGACATTAATTTCAAAAGCTTTGATGAAGGAAGATGAGGTCAGAATACGAGTGCACTCGGCATATTCTTCAACACTTCCTGCGGCAATGTTGCATATCAGATTAGTGTCATATTTTTCAAGGAAGGGAATTTTTTCCTTCATGAAAACTTCAACACCCACGTTGGCAAGCCCTATTGCATTAAGCATACCGGCAGGAGTTTCAACTATTCTCTGTGGCGCATTTCCTTTTCTTGGTTTAAGGCTGAGTGATTTTGTGACTATTCCGCCGATTGTATTAAGGTCGGTGAAATTCGAAATTTCATAACCATATCCCACGGTACCGGAAGCAAGAAGAATGGGGTTGCGGAATTTTATTCCGAGAAATTCAACTGATAAATCAGGTTTCATCATATCACCACATCCCTGAAATTAAATACAGGTCCGTCTTTGCATACAAGAAGGTATGAATCCTGACCTGTGGCTGATTCAATGGGGCAGCCCTGACAAATCCCGAATCCGCATGCCATTGCACACTCGGTTGCAGCCTCGCCATCAATATTATTTTCCAGTGCAAATTCCTGAAGCGCTCTGAGCATTGCAGAAGGCCCACAGGCAAAAATTTTTATTTTTTTATTCTTTATGCTGTTGTAATTCTTTTTGAGGAGTTCAACCACATTGCCTTTGAAACCCATGCTCCCGTCATCTGTGGCCACAAAAATATTGCTGAGTCCGTAGGTTATAACATCATGTTCATTTCTTCCGCCGGTGATTGAGATAATCTCTTTTTCACCGATGATTTCTCTCACGACATAAGGAAACGGAGCAGCACCAAGCCCCCCCATCACAAGAACTGCAGTATCGTAATCACCTTCGAGATTAAAACCATGCCCGAGCGGGCCGAGTATATCAATTTTTGAACCGCGTCTTTTTGACGATAGGATTTTTGTGCCTTCCCCCATGATATTGAACATAATATAGATGAAATCCCCCTCACGATCGCACACACTGAAAGGCCTTCTGAGAAGAGGCGAATAAGAATCAGAAACCTTGATATTAAGAAATTGTCCCGGTTTTATTTCTGAAGCAATTTCAGGTGATTTTATTTTGAGAAGAATTATGTTCTTTTCTAGTTTTATAACAGAATCAATACTACAATTTAAAATATGCAAATTTGTACCTTGGAGTTTTGCAATATGAATCAGACGGGCAAAATGATAAGATTATTGGTTTTAATTTTCCTAAAGCTGATTATTACCGGAATAAAAAGATAAGATTGATATAAGATGTATGCAAAAATAATCAGCGGCAGACTATTTTCCAACAAATCAAAAAATTATTTAAGCGAATTATTTTCTATCTTTAACATCATATCAAGTCTTTTCTGATGTCTGCCTCCCTGATAAGGCGTATTTATGAAGGTTTTCAGAACCGACTTAATGGTTTCCTCACCCAGAGATTTTGCGCCCAGGGCAAGAAGATTGGAATTATTATGAGATCTGGCACTGTCTGCCGTGAATTCATTATAACAAACCGCCGCCCTGACCCCTTTTATTTTATTAGCCACAATTGCCGAGGCATTGCCGGTGGCGTCTATGACGATCCCGAAAGCAGCTTCACCTGCAGATACGGCCTTTGCCACTCTGAATGCAATTTCAGGGTAATCTGCGGGTGATGAGTCATACCAGCCCTCATCTTTTACGACAAAGCCTGAATCTTTAAGCATTTGCATAAGCACCTGCTTTATCTGAAATCCGTTATGATCACAACCGACCGAAACAACCCGCTTAGCTTCATCATCAGCGAAAGATATGTGAGAGTGCACCGGAGCCGGAGCTGCTTTTACAACACCTATACCCGATATTTTAATTCTATCGGCCGCCAGAGGCGTTATGAGAGCGTTCTCAGGAATTTCCAAAGACTTAAGCCCCTTTTTCAGGGCATCGTTCACATCTCTTTCGGTAATGACTTTTTTAGACATCAAAGTATATCAGAATTATTGTTTAATTTAAGGTGTTCAACCACCTTTTTAACTTCCTGGCTGAGGTCTTTCCTGCATATAAGAAGAGCGTCACCTGTGTTTATAACCACTACGTTATCAACTCCCACCACAGCAGTAAAAATATCGGGAGAATAAATATATGAATCATTAACCATTTCGGCAAAAACTTTACCCTCAAGCACATTGCCGTTATCATCTTTTTTCTCAAGATTATAAATTTCTTCCCAGCTGCCCACATCGCTCCAGCTGAAAGAACCTTTAAGAAGATAAACTCTGGTTGATTTTTCCATCACGCCATAATCTATTGATATACTCTTAAGCTTTCCGTACACTTCTTCAAGCACGGGATAAAAATTTTCATTATCAACAGATGAATCGAGTTCATTAAGATGTTTTGCGGTTTCCGGGAGATAAAGTGCAAGTTCTTCCAGAATGACATCGCTTCTCCAGATGAACATTCCGCTGTTCCAGAAGAAATCGCCGCTCTGAACAAACCTGACGGCTGTGGCAAAATTCGGTTTCTCTGCAAAAGTTGATACTTTATAAATATGATCTGTGAAAGGATTCTGTTCAATCTGAATATATCCGTAGCCTGTTTCCGGGCGGGTGGGTTCTATCCCGATTGTTACAAGAGCTTTTTCTTCACGTGCAAAATCAATACCCTTGCCAAGAATGCTTATAAATCCCGGAACATCACGTATTATATGATCGGCCGGCACAACAACCATTACCGCACCAGGCGACCGCTTTTCAACTATCTTTGCAGCCAGCCCTATACATGCAGCCGTATTTCTCCCGAACGGTTCAGCTATGATATTTTCTGCCGGAATGCCGGGCAGCTGTTTCTGAATCTGTTCTGCCTGAAGTTTATTTGTGATAACAAGAACATTTTTATCGGGTATGAGACCATCAAGCCGGTCTCTTGTGTTCTGAATAAGAGTTTTTTCGCTGAGAATATTTAATAACTGTTTGGGCCTTCTTTCACGGCTTCTGGGCCAGAATCTGGAACCAACTCCGCCGGCCATTATAACTGCATAAGTTTCCATTAATTTTCCGGGTTTGAATGTTTCTGTATAAAATCTTCTGCCTTATCCATAAAATTGCTGATATCCTTATCAACATCCTTCAGATTGGAAAAAAGCACTATCATACAATTTCTGATCCCCTCAAAATTCTCTTCATCAGCCGGGGTTATTCCGCTGCTCATCTTAAGCAGAATTTTTTCAAGGAAATCAAAGTACTTTTCGGGCAGAATTAACTGGTGCCTGCTGCAGAAAATTGTATTTTCACGCATAATGCCGGCATAATAAGCAAGGTCGCTTCTTTTAGCATTTCCGCTTTTAAGTTCGTCAATAAAATTAAGAAGGAATCTCAGTGACTCAAGCAGATAATTCCTGTATTTGGGGGGCAGGCTCTGTTTCTGCTCCTCAGGTACCGGGGTTATCTCTTTTGTTGTCCTTAAATGATCCGAGATGCTCGTGGTCAGATCTCTTATTGTTGCAGGAGTTATGGTCTTCTGCAATCTGATTATCACATCTTTAAGTTTCAGTGAATCCGAGATGAGTCTGCCGCTCAGATCACGTATCATCAGTCCGGGTGAATTCAGAAAAAGAAGGCTGTCCCATAAAATCTGATTAAAAGGGAAAAGCTCCTTCTCCTTCTCAATAAATCTTAAAATCTGGGCCGGTTTTTCATTATGTGCCAGCATCATTATGACCTGGTTGATAAAATTATTCCAGTCGGCACCAAGATTGATACTGGAGGTTGATTCCATCAGTAACTGCTCGAAATACTTTTTTTCAAACAGATTATCTAACATAATACCTCGGTACTCTTTTTGAGATGCCGCATGTTATTTCATAAGGAATAGTCTCAAGCAGATCGGACCAGTTCCAGGCGTCTATTCTGTGATTTTTATCCTCGCCCAGCAGAATCACTTTTTCTCCGGGATTGAATTTTTTATTCCCGGTGTTAAACATTATCCTGTCCATTGTAACGGTGCCGGCCTGATCATAAACTTCCCCTCCTATCAGGGCTTTCATCCTGTTGGTAAGTCTCCTGTTTATTCCGTCGGCATATCCCAGAGGAATGGAGATAATGTTTGCATCTTCGCTGAGTATATATCTGCGGGAGTAGCTCACGCTGTCCCCTTTTTTCATAAATCTGGATGAGCTGATGTGAGAGATAAGATTCATCACCGGTTTAAGCGGAATTGATTCGGATGTTTCGTGTGAGGGGTAATAACCGTAAAGCGAAATTCCGGGACGCACATAATCAAAATATGACTCAGGCAGGTCAAGTATCGCACCGCTGTTTGCTGCGTGGATGCTCCCGTAATTAACGGAATGTGATTTAAGTGAGCTGATCACCCTGTCAAAATTCTCAAGCTGTAAATGAGCATAGCTTTTGTCTTTTTCGTCGGATGTCGCAAAATGGGTATAAATTCCATTGATCCTGAGATTCTGAATCTTTTCTGCCTCCGTGAAAAATTTAAGCACCTGGTCAGGAAACAGGCCAACTCTGCCCATGCCGGTATCCACCTTGACATGCACGTTAAGCTTCTGCTTCAATCCTGAATCCTTTATCACTTTAAGCTGTCTTATATCGGTAAGAGTTCCCTCAAGATTAAACTCCTGATAGTATCTGATATTGTTTTCAGAAATAGAATCAAATACGAGAAGAGGAATATCAGGCAGATACTGCCTCAGCTCAATTGCCTCTTCGGTGCGCGCAACAGCCAGGGATTCAGGCGGAGTGGCAAGCCCTGCAAGGTTTATTGAAACTTCTTTGGCACCATGACCGTATGCATCAGCCTTTACAACGGCGATAACACCGCTTCCCTTTGCTTTTCTGCGTATCTGATTATAATTAAATTCCAGGTTCGAAAGATTGACTACAGCGTAAGAATTATACATCTCGTTAAAATTAAATTTAAGTGTCAAATATAAGTAAAAATTGAAACATGGCATCGGATTGAATATTTCACCTGATTATTCAGTTTACATATTTTACAGTTATATTGCACATCAGATTTTAATTTTAATAAAACAGCAGCTATTTGCACGGGATTCAGGGAAATATTTTACATTAGTTACCTTTAAATAAATTGACTATATATTAAGTTAAAATCCGTAATAAAAAGTATTTAATAACCAAAAATATCCCAGGAGAACTGCTTGAAATTCAGGGTTTATGACCGCACAGCTATTGTGTGGAAAGAAGAAAATATCACATATTCAGATTTTTTCAGGTATGTTGATAATTATTCAGATTTACTCAACTCAGAATCTGTTCCCGAGAGAATTGCCATTTACAGCGGTAACCGTCCGGAATGGACTTTCGCATTTTTTGCGGGCTGGAAAAATCTTGCTACAATTGTGCCGATCGACTTCATGGCCAAACCCGAGGAAGTAGCCTATATTCTTAATGACTGCAAACCGGGAGTAATATTCATTTCCGCTGAACTTAAAGAGAATATGGACGCCATTGAGAAGATGCTCAGCTACAGGATAAGAGTGGTCATATTTGAAGAGCATAAACCGGAACTCTCACAAAACGCTATAGACGGATTTGAAATAGCAGATGTAAACCGCACCGCGGTTATTATCTACACAAGCGGAACAACCGGTTCACCAAAAGGGGTAATGCTTTCATTTGATAATCTTCTTTCCAATATTGAAGCTGTATCAGAAAACATTCCCATCTACCGGGCCGACAGAACTGTACTCACCCTTCTGCCGCTGCACCATATATTTCCCCTTCTCGGTACTTTTATCTGCCCAGCTTATGTGGGAGCAACCATGGCATTTGCGCCGTCAATGGTTTCGGAAGATATAATCGGAACCCTGCAGAAGAATAAAGTCTCAATCATGATTGGCGTTCCCCGTCTTTACGAAGCAATCCGTAAAGGTATCATGGAGAAAATCAGGAAAAAAGCTGTCGCAAAAGCGCTTTTTAATGTGGCAAAACGAATGGATTCAAGAAATTTTTCACAGAAAATCTTCAAGCAGGTTCATGATCGATTCGGCGGAAATCTCCAGTATATGGTATGCGGAGGTGCAAAACTTAATGAGGATGTTGCAAGAGATTTCAAGACTCTCGGCTTTGAGATGCTTGAAGGATTCGGTATGACCGAAGCCGCCCCGATGATCACATTCACCCGTCCGGGAAGATGGAAAATCGGCAGTGCGGGCGAGAAGATGCCCGGACTCATGGTTGAATCACGTAACGGTGAAATAGTTGCCAAAGGGCGTAACATTATGCAGGGTTATTACAACCGCCCCGAAGAAACTGCCGCAATACTTAAAGACGGATGGCTTCATACCGGTGACCTTGGCCATTTTGATGAAGAAGGCTTTATCCACATCACGGGCAGATCTAAAGAAATTATCATCCTTTCCAACGGAAAAAACATCAATCCCGAAGAGATTGAACATAAGATTAAAGAAATGACGCCTTTTGTGAGCGAAATTGCAATCTTCGCAAAGGATGATCTTCTTTATGCAGCCATCTTCCCTGATTTCAAACGCATCGGCGACGCAAATGTTGTTAATCTTGAGGAGCTTTTCCGCTGGGAGGTTGTGGATAAGTACAACCAATCGGCATCATACTATAAAAAAATAAATAAGATGGTGCTGTGCAAGGAAGAACTTCCCAAAACCAGACTTGGCAAGATTCAGAGATTCAAGCTTGCTGATTTTATTGAGAAATCAAATAAAGAAAGCAGGGCCAAAAAGGAAGAGCCGAAATTTGAGGAGTATCTCATTATCAGCCAGTTCCTTAAGGAACAGAAAAAGAGTGAGATAGCACCGGATGACCACCTTGAAATTGATCTTGCGCTCGATTCGCTGGATAAGGTAAACCTCCAGGTATTTCTTGAGAACACTTTCGGCATCAAAATTTCCGAAGATATTTTTGTGCATCATCCCACAGTTGAAAAACTCTCAAAGTTCATGCGGGAGAATAAAAACAAACTCTCTGTTGAAACCGTAAAATGGGCTGAAATATTTAAGGAAAAGGTTGATCTGAAGCTGCCTAAGTCATGGTTTACTCAGAACTTATTCAAAAATTCATCAAAGGTTTTGTTCAAATCCTATTTCAGAATAAAAGGCGCAGGGCTTGAAAATCTTCCTGACGGACCCGTTATAATTGCACCAAATCATCAGAGTTTCTTTGACGGGTTGTTTGTTTCAATCTTCCTGAAGAATAAGTTCTTTAAAGAAACTTATTTCTATGCCAAAGAGAAACATGTGAGGTTCCCCCTCCTCAAGGCTCTGGCCGACAGAAACAACGTTATTGTCATGGATATAAACAAAGATCTTAAACAAAGCCTGCAAAAACTTGCCGAAGTTCTGAGAAAGGGTAAAAAGGTGATTATATTCCCTGAAGGCACCAGATCAACCGACGGCAAACTCGGCGAGTTTAAGAAAGCATTTGCAATACTCAGTGTTGAACTCAATGTTCCCGTGGTTCCGGTTTCTATCAACGGTGCTCACAGGGCATTACCCAAGGGCAGCATTCTCCCCAGGCCGATGAAGAAAATTGAGGTAAAATTTCATAAGCCTGTTTACCCCAACGGTGACGATTATGAAACCTTCACCAATAAAGTGAGAGCCGAGCTGGAATCTGCACTTTCATAAATTCTGTCAGGATTAGTTAATATCTGAGGGATTCTGAAAAAAAAAGAATCCCCCGGATATTTGAATCAGAAATATTATTGATATATATTTGGAGATGAAAAACAGATTATTAATTCTGTTTTATTTAATCAAGACACATTTTTTTTAACATTCTAATCAGATAAATGAATTCTGATTATATTTACACCGATAATTTTTGAGTTTTATGGAATTAATTGGTGTTTCTTTTTTCACGCTGGTTGCAATAGGCTTTGGAATCATTGCGTATGTGACTGCAAAAATCCTCAGACCCCGCAGGCCCGGATACGAAAAGAATCTGAGTTATGAATGCGGTGAGGATGCACAGGGCTCACCTTATGTAAGGCTGAGCATCAAATATTATATCATTGCCCTCCTTTTTCTCATTTTTGGCGTAGAACTTGTCCTCATAATTCCCTGGATTACCACCCTGCCTGATAAAAACTGGTTTATGTATTTTTCGGGACTGATATTCATCGGTTTACTGATCCTTGGTCTGGCATACGAGTGGAAAAAGGGTGATCTTGACTGGAACGAAAAAACTGCAGAACCGGAGAACAGGGACTAATGGGTTATCTGGATAAAGAATTCACAGACTCAAACATCATTGTAACAAATCTTGATGCACTTCTTAACTGGGCACGCCTTTCATCATTATGGCAGGTTGGGTTCGGCCTTGCATGCTGTGCCATTGAAATGATGGCAACTTCAGCTTCTCACTATGATTTTGACAGGTTCGGTGTGATACCGCGGCCATCACCCCGCCAGTCGGATATAATTATTATCTCCGGAACCGTTACATTAAAGATGGCTTCAAGAGTTAAAAGACTCTACGAGCAGATTCCGGATCCCAAATACGTCATTTCAATGGGTTCATGCGCAAACTGCGGCGGCCCGTACTGGGATCATGGTTATCATGTGCTTAAAGGAGTGGACAGAGTTATCCCCGTTGATGTCTACATCCCGGGATGCCCCCCAAGACCGGAAGCACTTCTTGAAGGGCTTCTGAAACTTCAGGAAAAAATCAGAAACGAGAGCAGAGTTGGCTGATACAGAATTTATAAAATCGGTTACAGACCGGTTCACTCTCCTGCTCGGAGAAGAGAAAGCCTCACAGATCGTAATTACCGAATCCCCGTTCGAAACTTTCCTCACAGTTCCGGCTGAGCTGATTTCCGTTGTGATGACAGAACTTTATGATAATCCTGCACTGGGGTTTGATTCATTGGTTCTGCTTACCGGCAATGATGAGGATGACGCCGTTAAGACCAAAAATGATGACGGCTCGGAAACTCTGACAGGCGGAAACCTGAGTGTGGTTTATCATCTTGAATCGCTTCCCAACAGGAAAAAGATCATAATAAAAACTATTGTTCCAAAAGCTAATCCTGAGGTTCCGAGTGTGACCCCTCTATGGGTCAGTGCCGACTGGCAGGAGCGCGAAGCATACGATATGTACGGCATTATTTTTACAGGTCATCCTAATCTTATCCGCATTCTTATGCCTTATGACTGGGAATTTGGCTTTCCCCTGAGAAAAGATTATCAAAATCCTGAATTTTATCAGGGTATAAAGGTACCCTACTGATGATAAAAGAATTTGTCTCTGAAGAAATGGTCATCAATATGGGTCCGCAGCACCCGTCAACTCACGGTGTGCTCAGACTCGAAGTTAAGCTTGACGGTGAAATAGTTAAAGAGGTTATTCCTCATATCGGTTATCTGCACCGCTGTTTCGAAAAGCACACAGAAGCCCTTACTTATCCTCAGATTGTTCCTTATGTTGACCGCATGGATTACCTCGCGGCAATGTACAATGAATTCGGCTTTGCGCTCGCCGTTGAAAGAATGGCCGGCATTGAAGTACCCCCGCGGGTTGAATACATGAGGGTTATATTAGGTGAGCTTCAGAGAATCGCGTCGCATCTGGTTGCGGTGGGAACTTACGGACTTGATGTGGGAGCATTCACCCCCTTCCTTTTCTGTTTCCGTGACAGGGAAAAGATTCTGAGCCTTTTTGAGCTGGTTTCCGGAGCACGTCTCCTTTATAATTACATCTGGCCGGGAGGACTCTCAAAAGAGATTCATCCTGATTTTGTAAGGCTTACCAAAGAATTTCTAGTTTACTTCAAGCCAAAACTGACAGAACTTAACCGCCTGCTTACAGGCAATAAGATATTTATAGACAGAACTGCCAATCTTGGCGTGCTTGATATTGAAAAGGCCATTAATTACGGCGTAACAGGTCCTAATCTGAGAGCCAGCGGTTATAAATGGGATCTGCGCAGAGATGATCCTTATTCCATCTACGATAAATTCGATTTTGAAATACCCGTGGGCGATGGCGCAATGGGCACAACAGGTGACTGCTGGGATCGTTACTATATCAGGGTCCGTGAAATGGAAGAAAGCATAAAAATCATTGAGCAGGCTATTGATAATATACCCGATGGTGACGTAAAAAGCGCAATCCCGAAAAGAATAAAGGTTCCTGCCGGTCAGTTATACACAAGAGTTGAAAACCCAAGGGGTGAGCTCGGATACTTTATTATAAGTAAAGGTGCAAATAATCCGTTCAGGGTGAAAGTGCGTCCCCCTTCATTCATTCATCTCATGCTTCTTGATGAGCTTTGCAGAGGAAACCTGGTCGCAGATATAGTTGCAATTCTTGGCTCAATAGATATTGTTCTGGGTGAGGTTGACAGATGACAGACTTCATGAATGGCTACCCGATGCTTTATTACCTCTTTCTGGCCATATTTCCGCTTCTTTTTGTGATTCCGTTTGCACTGATGGCGGTTTACGCCGAACGTAAGGTGTCAGCTTATATGCAGAACAGAATCGGCCCCAACCGTACAGGACCTCTCGGACTGCTCCAGACCACTGCCGATATTCTTAAACTTCTGCAGAAAGAAGATATGAGACCCGGCCATTCTGACAGATTCCTGACCTCGGCATCACCGATTGTCGTGTTCCTGGGGTCTTATCTGATATATGCTGCACTACCGTTTAACTCGATTCTCACCGGTGCAACCCTTGATCTGGGATTGCTTTTTCTCCTCTCGGTCAGCGGAATTGTTGTAATCGGGATACTTGTTGCAGGATGGTCATCAGACAATAAATACTCGCTTCTGGGAGCACTCAGATCTGCAGCGCAGATAATCAGTTACGAGATTCCCAGTGTGATGGTTGTGATGATTCTTTTTGTCATAACGCAGTCACTGAGCCTTACAGAAATAAGTGAGAAGCAGACAGCTAACATATTTAACTGGTATATACTTGGCGGACCTGACTTAACGTGGAAAAAGTTTATATTTATCCCGATAATGATAATATCTGCTGTCATACTATTTATAAGCACACTTGCCGAAGTGAACAGAACGCCGTTTGATCTGCCAGAAGCAGAATCGGAACTTGTGGCAGGTTTTCACACTGAGTTTTCAGGAATCAAGTTTGCGCTGTTTTTCCTTGCAGAGTATGCAAATATGTTTGCAGTCTCGGCGCTCATTGCAACGGTGTTTTTCGGAGGCTACCAGTCACCTTTCGGTTATCTCGGAGATGCCCTTAACTTAAGCTGGCTTGTGCCGGCCGAACAGTTCTTCTGGTTTACAATCAAGGCGCTGGGTCTGGTGTTTGTACAGATGTGGCTGAGATGGACGCTCCCGAGGCTCAGAATAGATCAGCTCATGTCATTATGCTGGAAATATCTGATCCCGATTGCATTGTTCTTATTTGTTTTAGTAACGTTTATCACTATGATTTGAGTCCGGTACGATGAGAGAATACTTCAGAAACATATATCAGACTGTCACGACAATATTTATCGGCATGGGTATCACCTGGAAAAACATGTTCAGGGACCCCGTAACCATACAATACCCCGAAGTTAAAGTACCCCTTAACGAAAGAGTAAGAAACCGCCTTTATGTGAATATGGATGACTGTATAGGGTGTGACCAGTGCTCAAGAGCCTGCCCTGTAAGCTGCATTGATATTGAAACGGTTAAATCGCTCCCGACCGAGGATCTCGGCAAAACCTCCCAGGGAAAGAAAAAGCTTCTATGGGTTACGAAATTTGAAATCGATTTTGCGAAATGCTGTTATTGTGAATTGTGCGTGTTCCCCTGCCCCACCGACTGCATCTACATGACACCTGTTTACGAATATTCAGAGTATGAGAGAAATAACCTGGTTTACAATTTCACCACTCTTTCAAAGGAAGAAGCCATTGAGAAAGTGGAGAATTTCAGGAAATATGAAGAAGGAAAGGCAGCAGCCAAAAACCTGCTGGAAAGCAAAGGAGAATAATGGAATACTTTGATTATTACTTTTACTTTTTCTCCTTCATAGTTCTTGCCTCCGCGGCGGTTGTGGTGTTCTCAAAGAATCTGCTCTATGCGGCTGTGGGCCTGCTAACAACCCTTGTGGGCATTTCCGGTTTGTTTTTCCTGCTTGATGCAAGGTTTCTTGCATTTATTCAGGTTCTTGTTTACGTCGGGGGTGTTCTTGTCTTTATTGTTTACGGTATCATGCTCACAAACAGAATCCGTGACCTGCAGTTCAAAACCGAATTTCATTTTGTAATTCCGGCTCTCGTTCTGACCGGCATTCTTGCCGGATTCATCATAAAAGGCGCGATGGAATTCCGTGAGGCTGCACTTGGTAAAGTGTTGAAAAACATAGAGTTAAATCAGATTGCCCTGATACTTTTTAATGATTATCTGATCGTATTCGAAATACTCGGGCTTCTGCTGCTCGTAATTCTGATTGCGGCTTCAAGTATAGCGAGAAAATGACATGAGTATCACCTTAACACATTTTATTGCGGTAAGCGCTGTTTTATTCAGCCTCGGTCTGTTCGCCATATTAACAAGGCGTAATTCAGTAACCATTCTTATGGGTCTTGAGCTCATTCTTAATGCTGCAAATCTCAATTTTGTTGCATTTGCACGCTTTTCAGACACACCGTTCAGAGGTGATGTGGCGGTGCTGATAGTGATAGTTATTGCTGCGGCCGAAACCGCGGTTGCGCTTGCTATCTTTATTAATATTTTCAGAAATTTCGGATCGATTGATCCGAATGAAATAAAAACACTCAAGGAGTAAAAAGTTGCAGCCTCAGATTGTGATTAACCTGTTTCTTTCAGCAGTCTTTACTCCTCTTGCAGGATTTCTGATCTCTTTCTTTATCGGAAGAAAACTCAGCAAAGTATATTATATCAATGTCATTTTCGGCGGCATCGGACTCGCTTTATCCCTTACCGCACTTTACCTTAAACTTCAGTTTTTCCCTCATGAAAACTGGAATCATTCATTTGAGTGGCTGGCAATAAATTCTGCAGCAGGGTCAGAATCATTTTCAATTTCACTTTCATACTGGGTTAATAATCTCAATGTGATAATGCTTACCGTGGTGAATATAGTCGCTTTTGTGGTCCTTGTTTACTCAACTGATTATATGCACGGTGATCCTGATATACACAGATATTTCTCACTGATATCATTCTTCGTTTTCTCAATGTCAGGGCTGATAGCGTCACCTTCACTGATGATTTTATACATTTTCTGGGAACTTGTGGGATTTGCCTCATACAAACTTATCGGCTTCTGGAGGCATAAAGACAGCGCTGCAGCGGCTCAGATGAAAGCATTCCTGATGAACAGGGTCGGTGATATGATGTTCTTTATCGGGATTCTGATTGCACTGATTCATTATAAAACATTTGACATCACAAAGATATTTGAATATGTAAATCAGGGGAACCTGCCTTTCGGTGCAGACTGGGGACTTACCCTTCTCGGCATAATGATATTCGGCGGGGCGGTATCAAAATCTGCTCAGTTCCCGCTTCAGAACTGGCTGCCTGATGCAATGGAAGGTCCCACTCCGGTATCGGCACTTATCCATGCAGCAACCATGGTTGCAGCAGGTGTCTATCTGATGATTATTGCCTCACCGCTTCTTAACGGCACTGCCGCTTATGTGGTGGCATTAATCGGTGGCATCTCTGCAGTTTATGGCGCTTCAGTTGCAACGGTGCAGACGGACATTAAAAAAATATTTGCCTATTCAACAATTTCACAGCTCGGAATGATGTTTGCCGCTCTGGGCACCGGTTCGGTATATTTTGCATTTTTCCACCTTGTAACGCATGCATTTTTTAAGGCAGGATTATTTCTTACTTCAGGCTCAGTCATTCACTCAACCCATGAGCAGGATATCAGAAAACTGAAAAGCCTTGCAGCATTTCTGCCTGTCACAACTGCAGTATACGTGGTTTTTGCACTCGCCATCTGCGGAGCCCCATTCACCAGCGGTTTCGTTTCAAAAGAGGGTGTGGTTGCATCCACAATTCTTTTTGGTCTGATAAACGGAAATTACCTGATAGCAGCTCTTATGCTGCTCACTTCCCTTTTCACGGCTTATTATTCTGTGAAAGTGTGGCTGGTGGTATTCAGGAAAGATAAAGCTGATTTGCCCGCAGAATCCTCACATCATCATGAAGTTTCAGATGAGAACACCGCAGCTCACTCAGATGATGACCACGGAGAGCATCATCATCATATACATGAGCATGGCTATGCAATTAAGCTGCCTCTGATAGTTCTGGCGGTGCTGAGCGTCTGGGTGCTTTATGTCCTGAATCCGATAGGGCATGCAGATTCTCACTATCTTTTCCCCTATCTGACTGCTGAAAAACTCGGTTCTTCCGCTCCCGCCGATTCACTTTATCCGTACAGCCTTAGTGAGGGTCCTGAGAGTGAACTTAAACATCAGGCAGAGCTGATCACTCCTTTTGCGGCAACAGGTGTCACCCTGCTGGGTGCGCTTCTGGCGATCATACTTTTCAGAATGAAGAAACTTACACCTGATCCCGAAGGAAAATTCACACGTATTCTGTATAACGGGTATTATCTCGACTATTTTTACACAGATATCATCTCACCTCTGGCTGTGAAATTTACTCAGCTGATTGCATTATTTGATAAATACGTGGTTGATGGGATCGTTAATTTCATGGGAACATTAACTGTCTGGATTTCAACAGCCGCAGGAATTTTTGATAAATATGTTGTTGACGGTGCTGTCAATTTCACCGCATGGATAACTGATAAAACCGGCTTTGCGGTCAGGAAAATCCAGACCGGCAAAGTTCAGGACTACCTTCTTTTTGTAGTCTTCACATTAATCTTTTTGATAGTTTTAGCATCAATTTAAACCAGTTTATAATATGAACGAATTACCACTTTTAACGCTGATAACTTTTTTACCGCTTTTATTTGTTGTTATCGTGCTTTTAATTCCCTCTTCAAAGGGCACGGCAATAAAAGTAACTTCCCTTGCGGTCACAATATTGCAGCTTATTATCTCCGGAGTCATCTGGTACGGTTATAATTATTCGGCTGCAGGATTCAACACATATGAAAGTTTTCAGTTTGTTGAAAAGTTCAGATGGATTCATATTGAAAATCTTTCATGGGTCGGCACTTTCAAGGTGGATTATTTTCTCGGCATTGACGGGCTGAGCGCACCGCTTATCTTCCTCACCTCGCTGATAGTTTTTCTGGCAACAATCTCCTCATGGAGCATAAATACATCTGTCAAAGGTTTTTTCAGTCTGCTGCTTTTGCTTAACACCGGCATGATGGGTGTTTTTGTTTCCCTTGATCTTTTCCTGTTCTACATCTTCTGGGAACTGGTTCTTCTGCCAATGTTCTTCCTGATAGGTATCTGGGGCGGACCCAGAAAAGAATACTCGGCAATGAAGTTCTTTATCTATACGCTGGTAGGATCTGTTCTGATACTGGTTGTTTTCATAGGACTTTACCTCAGCTTCAGGGAAGGCAGCGGCAACGGATCTGTGTTCACATTTAACCTTATTGAACTGAGCAACATTAAAAACGGAATAAAAGACGGCGGGTTCCTCTCCTACTTTAACCCTCATAATCTGAGATACTTTGCATTTATTGCCCTGATGATCGGTTTTGCAATCAAAATTCCTGTGTTCCCGTTCCACACATGGCTTCCCGATGCCCACGTTGAAGCACCCACACCCATCAGCGTAGTTCTGGCTGGTGTTCTTCTTAAGCTCGGCGGTTATGGTATTCTGAGAATAGTGTATCCCCTTTTCCCTGAATTCTCTGTGCAGCTTGCGTGGTTTACCGGTCTGTTCGGCGTTATTAATATAATATACGGCGCACTTGCTGCAATGGCTCAGGAGGATATCAAAAAACTCATTGCATATTCTTCTGTCTCTCACATGGGTTATGTCATGCTGGGAATTGCGGCAGTGAATACAACCGGAATGAGCGGAGCAGTATTCCAGATGTTCAATCATGGTATAACCACCGCATCTCTCTTCCTTCTTGTGGGTGTAATCTACGACCGTACCCACCTCAGAGGAGTAAATGATTTTGGCGGACTCGCAAACGTCATGCCGGTATACACCGGAGTCACCACAATAGCATTTTTCGCAAGTTTCGGCCTTCCCGGACTTAACGCATTTGTGTCGGAACTGCTTGTATACATGGGCGCATTCCAGAGCGAAGTTACACGCATGTTAGCCCTGATAGCCCTTCTTGGTGTGCTCCTGGGAGCTGCATATTTCCTGTGGACAATGAAAAGAGTCTTCTTCGGAAAGACTAATGAAAAATGGGGCGAGCTTAAAGATCTCACGCTCCGCGAGTGGATTATGTTCACTCCCCTGGTTTTCCTGATGATTTTCTTCGGCGTCTATCCTTCACCGATCCTGAATATGATAACGCCCTCTATGAATTCGCTGCAGAGTGTTCTGTTAAACTTTTATAACCTCGTGAAATAAGGTACCGGGATGATTCTCAATACAACCAAGGAGCTTTTTCTCGTATATCTTCCTGAGATTTTACTCACGGGAATACTGATTGCGCTTTTATTCACAGATCTTTCGCAGAAAAAGTATAAAGTCAAAGGAGCCATCACCCTGATTGCAGCAGGATTAATTGCGGCAATCACAATACTGATTTCGGTATCAGGATGGATGATGGGTGAAATATCAACCGGATCAGATTATGTCATTGCTGTTAATGACGGTTATGGACTGATACTCCGCGGAATGATTATGTTCACTTTCCTTGTTGTCATTCTGCTGACCTATCTTGATAAAGAACTTCTCGCAGAAAAGATGAGACAGGGTCAGTTATATATCCTTCTGGTCTCATTTCTGCCTGCCATGATGATCTCGGTTACTTCTGTTGATTTGCTGCTCACTTATGTGACAGTCGAATTTATGTCACTGATTTCTTATGTCCTTGCGGGTTATATAAGATTATCTGAAAAAAGCAGTGAAGCATCAATTAAATATTTTCTTTACGGAGCTTCAGCCTCTGCGGTAATGCTTTTCGGCATTTCGCTTATCTGGGGTGCTGCGGGCACTTTTCAGTATAATGAGATACGGGATTTTCTGACTGAAACCAAGGGCTCTTATGCGCTGTTCGGGGCGGGATTCCTGATGGTTGTTCTGGGAATGGGATACAAAATGGCTTCCGCACCTTTCCATTTCTGGTCACCCGATGTATTTGAAGGTTCTGCCATATCAGTCACCTCCCTGTTTGCCGTAACCACAAAAGTTGCAGCATTCGGCATCTTTGCGAGGATAGTTCACACATTTTTCCCGGTGTTCTCAGATGCTGCACTGGCACAGGCAATTAAGGCAAACCTGAATTATGATGCCATTATAATGGTGTTAAGTATTTCATCAATGTTTATCGGTAATATAGCTGCACTCAGGCAGAATAATATTAAGAGACTTCTGGCTTACAGCGGCATATCGCATGCTGGGTTTATATTATCCGCTCTTCTGATTTCAAATGCCGAATCAGTTTCATCATTGCTTGCATATATCATAATCTATGCAATTATGAATATCGGGGCATTTTTAACTTCGACAATTCTTGTAAGATACTCTGAGAGCGAAGAGATTTCATCTTTCAAAGGCCTTGGTTATAAACATCCTTTAACTGCGGTATCTCTTGTAATATTTGTCGTGTCATTAATAGGGCTCCCCCCTACCGCGGGATTCTTCGTGAAATTTTATCTTTTCACCAACCTCATTGACAGCGGTTATCTGGTCATTGCGCTCATTGCTCTGCTCAATACCGTTATATCAATTTACTATTACTTTAACCTGCTCAGAACTCTGTATCAGCCTGAGGAAAAAGAAATCAGCGAATCTGTTTTTTCTTTACCGATGATTTATTATATTTTACTTTTAATGCTGGTTACTCCCGTAATTATTTTCGGTGTGTGGTTCACACCGGTTATAAATCTCTCCAGCAATTTTGGTAAAATTCTTGGTATCAACTGAGTGTCTTATAACATAATTTATTTTGACAATAACTCCACAACCCAAACAGATCCCCGTGTGGTTGAGGAGATGCTGCCGTATTTTACGGAGCACTACGGCAACCCTTCTTCCGTAAGGAATAAGTATGGGTTTGAGGCCTCTGCAGCGGTGAATCTTGCCACAAGAAGAATCAGAGACACAATCGGGAACCAGAGTGCGAAAATAATTTATACTTCAGGCGCAACCGAATCCATCAATATGGCTCTGACCGGAACAATCACCGCAACCGGTATCAGACGAATCATAACCTCCCCTTCTGAACACTCCGCTGTACTCGATACCTGCAGATACCTCGAAAGCCTTGGTGTTGAGATTGAATACATTTCAATTGACAGTCTTGGCATGCTGAATTATTCAGAACTTGAAGAAAGGCTTGCAGATAAAAGACCTTCACTCGTAACGCTGATGGGTGCAAATAATGAAATCGGGGTGACTCATGATCTTCTGAGGATCAGGGAATTATGCACTTTTCACAAAGCTGTTTTCCACTCAGACTGTACCCAGCTCTATGGAAAAACAAGTGACTTTAACCAGTTCACTCTCCCTGATCTGGTATCTTTATCCGCACATAAATTTTACGGGCCGAAAGGGATAGGATCACTTTTCATAAATTCCAAAAGCATTAAAATTGAACCTCTTTTAAGGGGCGGCGGGCAGCAGGATGGTTTAAGGGCAGGAACTTTACCGGTGCCTTTGATTGTTGGTATAGGTAAAGCCTGTGAGATTGCCCATACGGAAAGAGACTTTGATATGGCAGTTTATCATGTTTGCAGGAATGAATTGATGGAAGTGATGAAGAAGTGCCCTGAAGTAAAGCTCAATGGGTCACCCGATCACAGAATACCCAACAATCTTAACTTTCTGATTGAGGGGATTGATTCTGACACGCTTATAACCGAGCTGAAAGATTTTGCATTATCATCAGCCGCAGCATGTAAAAGTTCATCAGGTAAAACAAGCCATGTCCTTAAATCGATAGGGCTTACACCAGAACAGATAAAGTCGTGCATAAGGATTGGAATCGGAAGATTTAACACAACATCAGAAGCAGTGAAACTCCGCAAGCAGCTTACTGCAAAGATAAAGGAACTGAGAAAAAAGAAATCAGATGGAAAATAAATCAGCTATTGTAAACCGACTGAAAAATGAGCCTGATAAGTTCATTCAGTTTCTGAAGAACAATTATCCGGTATATCATGCCTCAAATGTGTTTCTGAGAGATATTCAGCATGCCGTAAAATCATACTTTAACTATTATGATATTAAAATTACCCTTACTGAAGCGGAAGCAATGGCAGGAGAAATAATCAGAAGGCTTGAAGCATCAGCAACTTTCATCAGAATTGATGACCGTTCCTGGAGGGTCAATAATCCTGAACTGACCGTGAAATTATAAGTTTATTAGTTAAATTTAAAAGATAAGTTTTTTTATTTCAGGAGAAAAAAATGTCAGAAACAAGCATAATGGAACCCGAAGTTAAGGTAACTGAAAGTGCCGCAAGACAGATTGTAAGACTTAAACAGGAAAACAGCATTCCTGAAAGCCATGGCCTCAGAGTAGGTGTAAAAGGCGGCGGATGCTCCGGTTTAACCTATACACTTGGTTTTGATGCAGAACCCAAACCGGCTGATTCCGTTATAGAGCATAATGGCGTTAAATTATTTGTTGACGCTAAAAGCCTGTTCTATCTTATGGGAACAGAACTCGATTTCACAGACGGATTAAACGGCCGCGGATTTACTTTCAACAATCCTAATGCCGCCAAAACCTGCGGGTGCGGATCATCATTCGGAGTTTAATGTGGACAGGAGAAAATTTATAGCTTCACTGTCTGCGCTGGGCATCGGCCTGGCTGCTTCAAAAGCGGAAGCCGCCGCCGGTATGATAAATAAAGTAACAGGTTTTAACGAAAGGAATATAAAGATGGCAAAATACGAATTAACAGTGCTACCTTATCAGTATGACTCCCTTGAGCCGTTTATTGATAAGATGACCATGGAAATACACCACAGCAGACATCATCAGGCTTATGTAAATAACCTGAATAATGCAATAGCCGGAACAGAGATGGAAGGCCTTTCAATGCACGACCTTCTCGCAAATATCTCAAAATATCCTGCTGCGGTAAGAAACAACGGCGGCGGACATTACAACCATGATCTCTTCTGGAAGATTATGAAACCTGCCGGCGGCGGCGCTCCTCAGGGTGCTCTTGCTGATGCAATTAATGCTGCTTTTGACAGTTTTGATAATTTCAAAGAGAAACTTTCAAATGCCGCAATGACCAGATTCGGATCAGGCTGGGCATGGCTGGTTGTTTCGGGCGGTAAACTTGTTGTTTCATCGACACCAAATCAGGATAACCCCCTTATGGATGTTGCCGATGTAAAAGGAACACCAATTCTTGGTATTGATGTTTGGGAACATGCATATTATCTTAAATACCAGAATAAAAGAAATGAATACGTAGCCAACTGGTTTAATACAATCAATTGGGACGAAGTATCTAAAAGATTCACTGAAAGCAAGTAACTTTTACGGGGAGCTTGTCTCCCCTTTTTTTTATGAGTAAAATTGTACCCCTTTTTCCGCTCCCTCTCGTTGTGTATCCTTCGGCTAAATATATGCTCCATATATTTGAAGAAAGATATAAGAAGATGATTGCCTTTGTGCGCACTCTTGATCAGGAGTTCGGAATTATTCCCGTCAAAGACAGCGAACCGGCAAGAATAGGCTCTCTTGTTAAAGTGATCCGCATTGTTAAAACAAATGAGGACGGATCATTCGATATAATGATTGAGGGAACCAGAAGATTTGTGCTCCGATCAATTCTGCAGCACGAAGACGGCTACTTCATGGGCGAAGCAGACGGTTACGAGGATATAGGATCTGCCGCGTTTACTGATCTTGAAGACGAGGCAAGACACAAGTTTGAAGAAATTGTGAAAAAAGCCGAGATTAAACTTGAAGATGAGTTCTGGGATAATCTTAACTCCGCCAAACTGAAATCATACAAACTCGCAGAAAAAAGCGGACTCACACTTAAACAGCAGCAGGATCTGCTGATACTTCAGAGTGAAGGTGAGCGCCTTTTCTTTCTGATTGAACATCTGGATTACATTAACGGATTTCTGGATAATCGGGAGGTCGTAAGACAGATAGTATTAAATGACGGATATATAAACAAGGATACATTCAAACAGGACCGTGAAGAAGAGGAATAAATTTTTATTCTGATTCTAATCTCACCCGGTTATATTTCCCTGTTTTTTACTCCCCCTGCCTGCAAACTTCCTGTAACATAATAAATTCTGATTCTGATATATCTTCCTGATCATTTCACAATTCTGAAACAGCCTGAGGCTGATTGTGTGTCTGCGTGCAGTAATGTGCATTGTTATGAATAGATATTCAGGATGGTTGCGGATAAATTATGGCTCTGCTATCAGGCCCTGATCTTTGCGGCTTATGCCGGAAGCAGGAAAGAACGCCTGAATAACATACTTCATGCAAGAAGTTTTTACGAATATAAGAGCATCTGTTATTTTCTGCCGGAGAGAGTTGAATGGTTTTTCCGCACCGGAATGCAGCATCCGTTGAAGTAATGAGGACAGAAAGCGAAAAGGCTGTCTTTGGGACAGCCTCTGAGCTTTAATTATTATGATAAGAACCCGTGAGTTTCAACCTGTTTACCGCCCTCCTGAGGGAGAGTTCAGCACGTTGAAAATCGATCTGTTCTTTTTTGGCGGCAAGTCTTTCTTTTGCCCGTTCAAGCGATTTTTTAGCTCTCGCGGCATCAATATCACTTACGTTTTCTATTGAGTTGACAAGAAGCAGCACTTTATTATGCTGCACTTCAATCACTCCTCCGCCATCGGCATATATCTGCTCTTTGCCCTCGGTATCTGTAATTTTAATTTTACCGATATCAAGAGTCGAGATGATCGGGGCGTGATTATAAAGAACCTGAAACTCGCCTTTTGTACCGGGAACAGTTATTGAAGTAACCGGTCCGGAGAAGAACTTTTTTGACGGGGTCAGAATTTCAAGCGTAAACTCCTTCATTGCATCAGCCCATCTGCTTAGCTTTTTCGAAAACTTCCTCAAGTTTTCCGCAATAGAGGAACGCATTTTCAGGAAGATGATCAGCTTCACCCTCAAGAATAGCTTTGAAACCTTCAATGGTGTCTTTCAGCTCAACATATTTTCCTTTGTAACCGGTGAACTGCTCGGCAACGTGGAAAGGCTGGCTGAGGAATCTCTGAATTCTTCTTGCTCTTCTTACAGTGATCTTATCTTCGTCTGAAAGTTCATCCATACCAAGAATGTTGATGATATCCTGAAGATCCTTATAGGTCTGAAGAACTTCTTTTACTCTCTTGGCTACTGCATAATGTTCATGACCAACAATCTCAGGGGTAAGAATTCTTGAAGTTGAATCAAGAGGATCAACCGCAGGATAAATACCAAGCTCTGAGATCTGACGGCTTAACACTGTTGTTGCGTCAAGGTGAGAGAATGCTGTTGCAGGAGCGGGGTCAGTAAGGTCATCCGCAGGAACGTAGATAGCCTGAACCGAGGTGATTGAACCTTTATCGGTTGAGGTGATTCTTTCCTGAAGGGCACCCATCTCTGTTGCCAGGTTTGGCTGATAACCCACCGCTGAGGGCATACGACCCAGAAGCGCTGACACTTCTGAACCTGCCTGTGTAAATCTGAATATATTATCAATGAAGAGAAGAACGTCTTTTCCTTCTACATCTCTGAAGTATTCAGCGAGCGTAAGACCTGTAAGACCCACTCTGAGACGTGCTCCGGGGGGTTCATTCATCTG
>JABWCA010000188.1 GCA_013359345.1 Ignavibacteriaceae bacterium | reverse complement strand
TTCACAACCGTTCATTATCATGTCGGCAGTGGTGATATCACTTGTGGGTGTATTTCTCGGGCTGATAGCCTATGCCATGCCGTTTGGTATCATCATGACGGGTATAGGGGTTATCTCGCTTGCGGGGGTTGTGGTTAATAACAACATTGTGCTTATAGACTACACCAACGTACTTATAAGAACAGAGGGAATGACACGCCGGGAGGCTATTGTTGCGGCAGGTATCAGAAGATTCAGGCCGGTAACTCTTACTGCAATAACCACCGTGCTTGGTATCATTCCGCTTGCATTCGGGTTCGGATTTGATTTTTACTCATTCAGCATAGCAACAGGCGGTGAAAGCCAGGAATTCTGGAGATCAATGGGTATTGCGGTGATCTTCGGACTTATTTTCGCAACATTCCTTACTCTGGTAATTGTACCGATACTTTACTCGGTAGTTGAAGATATTCCCGATGCCTTCAGGCAGCTCGGCAGAATGATCAAAGGAATCTTCACAATTAAAAAGAAATCAAAGGAAGTTACAGAGGGTGCTGAATAAACCCTCAGATTTCCCCGGAAGAGTTATGAAATCTTCTTTGAAGACCGGTGATACGGATAAGGTTATGTGATTAATGAAAAGTGATTATGATAACGGGCGGGGAAAACTGATTGTAAATGATTGTTATGTTTATGACACACTATTTAATATGTTAATGATTGGTTGATTGATTGAAAGGGGCGGGATCCTGAATTCCGCCCTTTTTTTTATTTCTGATATTTTCAAATTGTTTGATAACATATTTTCTTTTTTATTAGGACACGTGATTTATAATTTATTGTTCTGCTATTTGATGCCTGATGGCTGTAAAATTTGACAACCTGAATACTTCTGCCCTGACCAAAGCTCTGTTACTGACACTTTTTTCAGTAATCCAGATGGGCATCCTTTTCTTTTTTAAATATTACGCCCACAGTTTACATTACAGCGATTTTTCACTCTTTTATACCGGAAACCTTCTTAATATTTTTGTATACCTCGTGCTCACGGGCGGTTATTTAACGCTTGCAGTAAGAGCACCGGGAACCCTTGCAAAAATTTATTTCAGAACCCTGTTAGTGCTCCTTGCGGGTACGGTCATGCTTGTTACCGGAGGTATTCTTAACAAGGCTGATGTTGAAATGGGGGGATACACATTTTTTGACAGCCCGTTCAGCAAAGTTATAACAGGAATATTTTTTAATCTTTATATTCTGAGTGTATTTCTTCTTATCAGTTATATGTGGCTGCTGTATGCAGGGGTTAAAAACTTTTTTATATTCAGGCTTGTTAAAAATTCTGTTCTTATAGGGGTGGTGTTTTTTATTTTTGCACTTTTAACGGTGTTTAATGAAGTAAGCACCACGGGACTTAAACCGGGGAAGGACAATTATGACGTGGGGGTGGTGCTGGGTGCTGCCGTATGGTCAAACAACAAGCCGAGCAACATACTAAAAGCAAGAATTGAAAAAGGAGCTGAACTTTATAAGAAGGGGATTATCAGCAAAATTCAGCTGACCGGGGGGAATGCACCGGGAGAGCTTTCTGAAGCTGAGGTTGCGTTAAAATATATCAGCACCATGAATGTAAAACCTTCTGATATCCTCATCGAAAAAAAGACGAGATCAACCCTTGAGCAGATTGGGTTTATCAGGAGCGAACTCAATGAAAAGAGAAATTTTAAGAAAATAATTGTTATTTCAGACCTGTTTCATCTGAGAAGAACTTTTGAGATGTCGAAATTTTACGGAGTTAAAATCACTCCCGTGGCAAGCAATAAGGTTCTTGAAGACCTGAAGCTTACATATTACAGAATCAGGGAGACAGTTGCACTTATTAACTTCTGGCTTTTTGCCACTAAATAAAAACTAACGGATATATGAGCATCTTTTACAAAAAGAAAAAATCAAAAAGGCGCCTGCTCAGAGAAAAAATTCTGCAGGCACTCTATGCATATTACTTTAATAAAACAGATTCAGATATTGTTAAAAAGTCTTTTACTGATGATATTGATAATGAGGAAGACAGGGAGTTCTTCACACGTTATCTCACCAAAGTCATCCTTAACGACGAAAGATTTGATGCCGATATTGAGATGAAGATATTTAACTGGGAACTGGAAAGAATTGCCCTTATTGACAGGATTCTCATTAAAATGGGTCTCGCTGAGTTCCTGAGTTTTCCCGATATCCCGACAAAAGTGACGATAAATGAACTTATAGAGGTTGCAAAGGAATTCAGTACATTCCAGAGCGGTAAATTTATTAACGGTATACTTGATAAAATTCTTGCAGATTACATAAAAGACGGAATGATAAAGAAAGAAGGCCGCGGACTTGTGACCAACTCATTCAGGAAAGCCGTTAAGGAATGACCAACAGGAAAAGAATTTTTGTATGGACATTATTTGATTTTGCAAACACTTCTTTCGCCATTGTTGTAACAACTTTTTTATATGCCATTTACTTTACGGAGACCGTGGCCAAAGGGGATAAAAATGCGGACCTGTACTGGAGCATTTCAACTTCGGCGGCAATGTTCATCACGGCTTTTCTTGCTCCGGTTATGGGGGCAATTGCAGATTACTCAAAGGGTAAAAAGAAGTTCCTCCTTTTTTTCACGCTTCTCTGCATAATCAATACCGGGCTCCTCTATTTTGTTGGCGAAGGGAACATTGCAGCGGGAATGATCCTTTTCATACTGGCAAATATCGGTTTTGAGGCCGGACTTATATTTTATGACGCCTTTCTGCCGGAAATAACCTCGCCTAGAAATTACGGCAGGGTGAGCGGCTATGGCTATGCCATGGGTTATCTGGGATCTCTGAGCACGCTGGCGGTTGTGTTTCCGTTTATCAATAATAACCTGATCAAAGAGACTTTCCCTCTCTCCGCGCTTTTTTTCCTGATATTTGCGCTTCCTATATTTCTCTTTCTTAAAGAAAAAAGGGCTGATCTTGAGGACCGCCGTAAATCTTATATATCAATCGGGATGGAGCGGGTTGGCTATACTCTGAGCCATCTTAAAAACTATAAAAATCTCAGTTTTTTCCTCCTTTCCTATTTTCTCTTTATTGAAGGGGTGAACACCGTCATTTATTTTGCCGGTATCTTTGCAAAGAAGACACTCGGATTCAGCATGACCGAACTGATAATATTTTTTCTGACTGTACAGAGCACAGCCATTATTGGTTCAATTCTCTTTGGCATTCTTTCGGATTCAATAGGGCAGAAAAAAAGTCTGGTTTTCACACTCCTTATCTGGATATTCACAATCGGGTTTGCATACTTTGTTAATACAAAAGAGCTCTTCTATGTTGTGGGCCTTCTTGCAGGAGTATCCATGGGTTCAAGCCAGTCAATCAGCAGATCACTGATGACTAAACTCACGCCGGAAGAGAAAAAAACGGAGTTTTTTGGATTTTATTCATTTTTTGGCAAAAGCTCTGCCATTATAGGCCCGCTGCTTTTCGGGGTTATAAGCTCCACTACCGGAAACCAGAGATATGCTATTTTATCAGTGCTGTTCTTCTTTATATCAGGACTGCTGGTTTTGCTTAAGGTGAATGATTCTCCTGAAAAAACTGAGGCGGTGACTGAAAACGCCGGCAGCTGATATTTGAGGGGATGGGATAAAGATTGAAATGTGCCTCCCGTAAACCCGGGAGGCTCATATAATATCAGGGGAGCGAAGGATCATCATAATTTACAATCACATCATCACTAACGGGGAACCCGACACAAGTAAGGCAGTATCCCTGCTGAATCTCATCGTCTGACAGAATCGACTGATCAAGCAACAGTATCTTCCCTGAAACCAGTTTTGTCATGCAGGAAGAACATGTTCCTGTCTGGCATGAATATGGGAGATCTATACCCTCCTCAAGCGCCTGTTCAAGTATCGAAGTTTTCGGGGGGACCCTCAGATTATAAGATTTGCCGTCATATATAACAGTAACATCCCGCTCGGCAGGTTCAACATCCAGGAAGGTATCCTGTTTGATTGAGAGGGTATAATACTCTCTGTGAAGCCTGCTCCTGGAGAATCCGTGTGTCTCAAGTGTATTCATTATAGTGGTCATCATTTGCTCGGGGCCGCATAAAAAGACATCATTATCTTTGTGAGCAGCTGAAAGATCGGTGAGTAAAAGATTCTTAATGAACTCTCCGTCTATTCTTCCCTTATGTCCGTTCCAGTTATCTGAAGGGCGGCTGAGAATATGCACCACAGAAAATCTTCCGTTGTAATTCTTTTCAAGCCCGGCAATCTGTTCACTGAAGATCACTGATGACTCATTCCTGTTCTGATACACAAGCGTAGCACTTTTTTTATCGCCTGATTCAAGGTGATGTTTCAGAATGGAAAAGAGGGGGGTGATTCCGCTCCCCGCGCCATAAAGAGTGATATGATCAGATTTTGCTTTGGCAATAGTAAAGCTACCCATCGGGATGAGTGAGCTGAGTATATCGCCTTCCTTAATTTCTTCAAGAAATCTGTCTGATACAACTCCGCCTTCAATTTTTTTTATTGTTATCCCCAGCACAGGGAGCTCAGAAGGGGCCGTGAAAATTGAATAACAGCGCCTCACTTCATTACCGTTATCATCAAAAATAAGGGTAAGAAACTGACCCGGTGTAAAGGTGATTTCTCTCCCTGATATTTCCCTCAGATACATAATCTGCGCATCGGGGGTGTCTTTAATCAGCTTTTCAACCTTAAGCTTCAAAAGAGCTGATTTCATAATACATCAACCTCGTAACATTTTTTCACAATTTCGCAAAATTCGGCTTCAACCGAGAGTCCTTTATCTTTAGCATACCATGCATGCACTTCTTCATGCCACTTTTCTGAAGAAACTCCTTCAGAGATTCTCTGAACCACCAGCTCCTGGAGATTTGAAGGGCGTGCTCCCCAGATAAAAAGCTGTTCGCCTTCATCAGAAAATCCTGCAACTTTAGGGATGCTCTTTTTGCCGTCGGTCAGGTAAAGATCCATAATATCGGGGTTCTGGTCTCTTTCTATTATTCTAAGTTCCACTCCGGGAGCTGCATCAGCAATAGCGCTGATAACGGGGAGGCTCTGGGCAGAGTCGCCGCACCATCCTTCGGTTATAACAAGCCAGAACATTCCGCACTTGTTTTTACCGAGCAGTTCTGCTGTGCTCTCAGAGATTTTGTATGTGGAGATGATTCTCTTCATCCTCTGAACATTAAGCTTAGTGTAATTGTAATCTGCAAGTTCCTTGGCGCTCAATGCAGCCGGGTCGGTTGAATTAAGGTAATTAACCAATCCCTGATAAAATTCACTGAATGTTTTTCCTTGTTTTCCTCTGTTTATGATTTCCGCAGTTTCCATAATATTCCTTAAAGTTAAAGTGTAGACTAAAGTATACACATTGCTCTGCAAAATAGTCCATTTTATATGTAGAATATGCCCTTATACGCCTCAACGGCCTTTGGCACACTTATTGTAACATAGGAAGCAAAAAGGAGGTTCAAATGAAACGGACTTTAATATTATCGCTTTTAGCAGCCGCTTTTATACTTTCAGTAAGTGATGCGGATGCAAAATACAGATACAGACACGATTTACCCGAGTTCTATTTTGAGCTCAGACATTCAGGAAAATGGATTGAATTTGATGACGGACTTGTGGTATGGAAACCAAGAATCTATGATATGGGATGGGCTCCTTACAGATCGGGTGAATGGATCTGGACAGACATGGGCTGGTACTGGTACTCATATGAATCATTTGGTGAGATTGTTTACCACTACGGAAGATGGTTCTTTGATGATTATTACGGATGGGTCTGGGTGCCTGATTATGAGTGGGCGCCTGCCTGGGTTGACTGGAGATACTCGGATGATCTTATAGGCTGGGCACCGATGTCACCCTACGCAACATTCTCGGTATCATTCGGCATCAGATACACCAGAGTATATGTGATACCCGTAGCTCACTGGAACTTTGTTTACATGTATGATTTTAACAGACCTTATATCGGGAATTACTTTGTGGCCGAGAGATATAAATACAGATACTATGACGGCTCAAGACCTTACGAAAATTCAGTTTACAGAGATGGCGACAGATACGCGGTAAGAGGAATTGATAAGGATATTGTTGAAAGAGGCGCAGGCACAAAAATAAAAACCAGAAATCTCGTCTTTGATGATAAGGAATCAAGAGTTGATGATAAAAAGGTGATTGTAAGAAATAAGTTCAGCGGTGACAGAAATAACGGCAGCCGTGACGAGATAAAATTCGAAAGACCTGATTCCAAAATAAGCCTTAACCGCGGTGAAGTTGATGCAGGCAGAGACAGTGAGTTTCTCAAAGAACGTGATAAGGCAAGGAATACCGGGATTACAAGAAATAACGATAACGGCAGACCTGTAATATCAGCAGGCGGCGGAAGGAATGATTCCGGTGATAAAGAAAGAGGAACAGGTATAAGAGTTGATAACGGGCGTGATGACGGAAAAAGAAACGATGGCGCCGGGATCAGGATTGAAAACGGTAAAAATGATGACAGGAATATAAATAAGGAAAAGAAACGCGATAACATGCCTGAAATCAGAAGCGGCAGGGATAGTAAAAATGATAACGGAAATATTGTCACTGAAAAGAGACCCGATATCACCCCTGAAATCAGGACCGGAAGAGACAACAGAAACGATAATAATAACAAGGGCGGAAACGAAATAAAGAGAAATGAGCCTAAAAAGGAAATAATAGTCGGGAAAAGTGACAACGGCGGTTCAAAAGAAAGAGACAGAACACCCGAAATCAGAAAGACCGATGACAGAAAAAGCGGTAATTCAGGCGGCAACAGCAGTAATTCAGGCCGCTCACCGCAGGGAAGAAGTGAAAATAACGGAAGATCAAAGAGCAGATAGATGGTGAATTAATTAATCTTTGAACCCATATCTCCTCTCACTCAATAAAAGGGTGACCCTCCCGGGGTCACCCTTTTTTAATGATTATCACCCAACCAATTTCTGATCCCGAAGCCATTCACGGTTTTGGAATTACATCGCTATAGGTCTAACAGAAGGTGGTGAGGCAGACCCGGGTTCCAAATTTCAGGGATTATGCTGAGAAGAAAATCATCAGGATAAAAATTTCTCATGCGGTTAAAGCCGGAAGAGGGGGGAGTTTTATTCATTTCCGGGGATGTATCAAAAGTAACTTTCACCCCATATTGGTCGAAGGGTGATTATTCAGGGGATACGATACCCGCATTCCTGACAGATACCGCAGGGAATACCCCTGAATCAACCCGGGACGGGTTGAATATCTGCAGAAAAAGGTTACCCCTTAAGAACCCTCAACCCCGGCGAAGTTGGAGACAAAATAGGATTGCAGTTTATTCTGTCACATATTTTCAGCACAAATGTACCGACATCCCGAAAAATCGGGACGGCGTTACAGTCCTTGTTGCGTAATTCTTTCTGTCTCAGATTTGTGCTGATTGTGAGGGTATTTGCAGCATAAATGTACCACCCGGATGGGTGGTGATACAACAGGTCATCACAGCACCATCAGGATTCTTCTGCATGACAAAATCCTCATGATCCGATGCAGCATCTGTTAGGGATGCGATGCACGCATCCCGTGATAAATCACAGAATCCCGTGTAAGCACTAACTTCAAATAAAAGCACAACTGCCGATCATCTCTTGCCGTTGGTTTTAACACTGTTGACGTTGCCAGCCTGTCCGCCCGTGGCGGATTGCTCGTTTCAGCTCAAATGTACAAATCATTCCCCAATACAACTGATTCCC
>JABWCA010000187.1 GCA_013359345.1 Ignavibacteriaceae bacterium | reverse complement strand
AATTCAGGATTTATCGCCACCCACCCGGGGGCCATCACTATGCTGATAAAGTCTGAGGTCACGGTTGGTGATGTTTACATTGAAATTACCTATAGATACTGCTGTGTAATCACCAGACCCAAACTCCCTTTAAATGTGGTGTATTCTTGCCGTGTGCTTCAGCTGACGGCAAAAAATTGTATCAACCCGGGACGGGTTGAATATCTGTAGGAAAGGCACCCCCAACAAAATCCCCCCCCACGACGCGAAGCGGCGGTTCTTTGACAGATAAAATATTCCAAACATTTCCGGTGCTCCATCCACACATCTGTAGAGACGCAATGCTTTCGTCTCCCGAATGCGTCTCCCAATCTTAGTCTTCCGGCAAAAAGAATGAAAAAATGCGGCTGAAGTCGGGGTGATTTTGGGAGATTCTTATCCGTCGGTTAAAACCGACGGCAATATTAAAACCGATGGCAATAGATGAAAAAAAGCTGTAAGACATTAAAATAAAATGGTTTAGAGCTACTGATATTGTCGTTTATCTATTGCCGTTGACTTCAGTCAACGGTCATCAACCCTGAATAATCCCGTGGTTTTAACCACATAACTAAAACGAAAAGCATCGTGCGTTTAATGCGGTTAAAACCGACGGCAATATTAAAACCGGCGGCAATAGATGAAAAAAAGCTGTAAGACATTAAAAACAAATGGTTTAGAGCTACAGATATTGTCGTTTATCTATTGCCGTTGACTTCAGTCAACGGTCATCAAGCCTGACGAATCCCGTGGTTTTAACCAGATAACTAAAACGAAAAGCCTCGTGCGTTCAAAACCGGAAATGATTGCAGGATATGATTCCGTCGGTTAAAACCTACTGCAATATTTTTTCAAACCCGTAAACTGGTTCCGATAATGCTTTAATATGATGCAGGCAGGCTGAAGTGCTCTGCCGAAATGCGTTTCGGCAGTTCATTAATATTACCAGGCGTTTTATTCCCATTCCCTGCTTTCCTGCCTCCTGATATCCTGCCTCCTGATATCCTGCCTCCTGCTTTCCTGCCTCCTGCTTTCCTGCCTCCTGATATCCTGTCTCCTGTATTCCTGCCTCCTGATTTCCTGCGTCCTGCTTTCCTGTTTCCTGTCTCCTGCTTTCCTGTTTCCTGACTTCCTGTTTCCTGTGTCCTGCATCCTGATTTCTGTATTTCGTTCCTTCCGATTATTCTTGTTCAGATGGGGCAATTTTCAGTATCTTATAATTTATATATTTTTCAAAACTCAGGAGAAGTGAATGAGGAAACTGATTGCCTATTTGGCCGTTTCAATGCTTTTGTCATATCAGGGATTGATTGCCTGCACCAATTTTATTGTAACAAAAGGTGCATCGGCTGACGGTTCATGCATGATAACATACACGGCAGATTCATACAATATGTATGGTGAGCTTTACCATTTCCCGGCTGCAAGATATCCGATGGGTGCAATGCTTGATGTTTATGAATGGGATACCGGCAAATTTCTCGGAAGGATCAGACAGGCCGCTCAGACCTATAATGTAACAGGCAATATGAATGAGCATCAGCTTGCAATAGGTGAGACAACTTTCGGGGGAAGGGGAGAACTCGTCAATCCTCAGGGTGTCATTGATTACGGGAGCCTCATTTACATAACTCTTCAGAGGGCTAAAACAGCGAGGGAAGCCATAAAGATCATGACTGACCTGGTTGAAGAATACGGGTATTACAGCTCAGGTGAATCTTTCTCGATCGCAGATAAAAACGAATGCTGGATACTCGAGATGATTGGCAAGGGTCCCGGAGTGAAAGGCACAAACTGGGTTGCTGTAAGAATTCCCGATGGTTATGTATCGGGTCATGCAAATCAGGCAAGAATCACCAAATTCCCTCTGAATGATCCTGAGAATGCTCTTTATTCAAAAGACGTGATTCAGTTTGCGCGTGACAAAGGATATTTCAGCGGTAAGGATGCAGATTTTGATTTCGCCGCTGCTTATGCCCCCCTTGATTTTGGCGCTATCCGTTTCTGCGATGCCCGCGTGTGGTCACTTTTCAGAAGATGTTCCTCAGGCATGGATAAATATCTCGGTTATATAAGAGGAGAAACCACAGAGCGGATGCCTCTTTATGTAAAGCCGGATAAGAAATTATCTGTTCAGGATGTTATGTCGCTTATGAGAGATCATTATGACGGCACAGAGCTTGACCTTACCAAAGGTGTAGGTGCAGGTCCGTACGGAACACCTATGAGACCAAGACCCCTCACCTGGAAATATAACGGGCAGGAGTATTTTAACGAGAGACCTATTTCAACACCTCAGACCGGATGGTCATTCATCAGTCAGTCAAGAAGCAGCATGCCTGATGAAGTGGGCGGCCTGCTTTGGTTCGGTATGGATGACACATATACAACGGTATGGTTTCCTGTCTATGCATCGGTTACTGATGTTCCTGAAAATTACAGAAAAGGACTGGGTTCGCTTTCACATTTCACCTGGGATGCGGCTTTCTGGGTCTTTAATGCCGTGGCTAACTTTGCCTACCCGAGATTTAATATCGTTATCGATGATATAAAGACCGTACAGAATCAGCTTGAAGGTCAGTTCCTCTCAAGGCAGAAAGAGGTGGAAGAAAAGGCCGTGAAACTTCTTTCATCATCAAGGGCAGAAGCTCTTCAGTTTCTTACTTCATATACTGTTGATGCGGGTAAGACCGTTTATACAACATGGAAAAAACTGAGTGAGG
The DNA here is from genome assembly GCA_013359345.1 of Ignavibacteriaceae bacterium. Classification (GTDB taxonomy): domain Bacteria; phylum Bacteroidota; class Ignavibacteria; order Ignavibacteriales; family Ignavibacteriaceae; genus JABWCA01. Next base: position 5,174 of record JABWCA010000187.1, on the reverse strand, counting down.
ATCTTCTTCTGAAGTATATGGACGGGATCAAAAAGAATGAGTTTTACAAGCCTGTGAATATCGGGTTCACAGATGATTTCAAAGCAAAAATTGTTACCGAAAGCGGAGAGAAACTTGCAATGAGGAAACTCCCCGGTGAGAATGAAGTAAGCTTTGAGGATCATATGAACCTGGCGAAAGATCTTATTGAAAAAAAGGATTATGCAGCCGCTAAAAAAGAGCTTGAGGCCGCATTGAAACTTAAACCGGGTAACCAGACAGCCGCCGACGAACTGAACAAGGTTAACCAGGTACTTAGCGCAATTGATGAAATCCATCAGAAAAGTTTCGGGATGGATAAGTAATTGTATTTTAACAGGGCCGGGTCTTTTTTGATCCGGCTCAGTGTTCCCTCCCGGGGCTCCATTTTCTTAATCTGAACCAAATCATTTCCGTATATTATTTCCATGTCACAAATTCCCGGATTCATCTGCCGTTGAGAATTCCCCGGTCCTGATTCCGGAATGTGATCTTTGTCCCCGGAATTAAGTGTTATTCCTCAGCGGCTGTTAATACGCCCGGAATTCCCGTGAAACTCTGTTTTTATAGCCCCCTCAGGCAGCCCGGAGTTTTTTCTTTGCAGGTTAAACCTTAAGTTTAATAACTGTTAATCTTTAAATATGCGGAGAACAATTGAAACATTTCTTCAGAACAGCATTAATTCTTCTGCTGATATCGTTCACAGCAGAATCTCAGCAAATAAGTGATCTTTTACAGATTATAAAAAAACCAACTGTTCCCGGAAGCTTCAGGGCTTTCAGCAAAGCAGGGAATACTATTTACACGGTCGGGTATGAACTCGGGGTGAGCAGCCATTTAAGCAAATCGACCGACGGCGGATTCAACTGGCAGACCGTTACTTTTCCATTTAACCCTTCGGATAATATAAATGCAGTCTTTTTCCTTACAGAGCAGACGGGTTATGTAGGCGGCAGCAACGGGGTAGTTTATAAAACCTCAAACGGAGGATCTTCATGGAATTCTGTATCAATTGGAGGATATACATCGGGGATCAATGACCTCTTTTTTTTCTCCCCGGATACCGGGTATGCAGTCGGAGGCTTTTCAGGAGGGTTTAATTTGTACAAAACTACCGATGGCGGCACTTCATGGACCGGTATAACTAATCCTCATACCAGCACACTCTACACAATGAGGTGGGAAGACAGGAACAACTGCATGATTGTGGGAACCTCAAGCAGGTTTATTAAAACAACTGACGGCGGCTTAACCTGGTCATCTCCGACTCTGCCGGTTGGCGCAACAACTCTTTATGACGTCATGAGGGGAGATGCACAGACTATCTACGCCGCAGGCACTTCAGGCAGAGTGTTCAAGAGCACTGATAACGGGGTTAGCTTTTCTTCAGTGACAAATCCGGCAGGAGGGGCAATTTACAGTATTGAATTTGACGACGCCGACAACGGATTTTTATTCGGATCAAACGGTATTGCTCTCAGAACAACCAACGGGGGCACATCATGGGAGTGGATCCCGATATTCACCACTGAAGTGATAAGAGGTTCAATAAAGTACGGAAATACCATAATAGCCGGCGCCTATGAAAGCAATTTCGGGATCTCAACAGATAACGGGCTCACATGGAGTAACCCCAGTTCTTCAAAGCGTGATATCTATGGGGTTTTTGCCGAAACGCCCTCAAAAATAACCGTGGCCGGTGACAGGGGCGATTTATTTCAAACCACCAACGGCGGAGTGACGTGGTCAAAATCAGCCTTCATGACTGGAAATCTGTTATATGATGCCTATACAAACGGATCATACATTTACACAGCAGGCAGGAACGGCGGTTATTTCATATCAAGTGATAACGGCGCGACATGGGTTGATAAAACAGTTGGCAGTGCCACAACAAGGAACTACAAGCTGGATTTTCTTACTCCTGAAGCCGGGTATATGGTTAACAATGAGGGGGCTGTTCTCTATACAACCAACAGAGGCAATAACTGGGCTCCGGTTACCACCATACCAGCAACCACACTTTATGATCTTGATATGGGGAATTCACTAACGGGTTATGCATCAGGCTCCGGAGAGCGCATTTTCAAAACCACTGACGGCGTTAATTTCACTCATGTTAATCTGTTCACTCCTCTGGAGCAGATCACCGGAATAAAGATGATTGATTCACTCCGCGGATATGCCTGCGGTGAAAACGGCGCTTTTTATGAGACTACTGACGGATTTCTGACCGCACAATTATTAACCGATACAGTGGCACTGAACGGCCGGCTTCTGCATGATATTGCCATACTTTCATCTGATAATATATGGGCGGTGGGCACAAACGGGCTGCTGGTAAACCGCAGAAACGGCATTACAACTATTGACACCACAACAAAACTTAATTTACTCTCTGCTTATAAAGTAAGCAATCAGGAACTTCTGGTCACCGCATCATTCGGGTATGTTTTCAGGCTTACAGACCAGACCGTACCCGTTGAGTTAACATCATTTTATGCGGTCCGTAATTCAGACGGAGTCATTCTTAGATGGAGTACGTCCACGGAGACAAATAACCGCGGATTCTCAGTTGAGAGGAAAACCGGCAACGGCTGGGAAGAGATCGGGTTTGTAAACGGCAAAGGAACAGTCACAACTCCCTCAGCATATATGTTTGCAGATATCAGTGTTCCTTCCGGAAATGTGTCATACAGGCTGAAACAGACGGATTACGACGGCACATTCACATATACCGATGCTGTTGAGACAGACGGGATGATCGGGGGATTTGCCCTTGAACAGAATTACCCCAATCCGTTTAACCCTGAGACTGTAATCAGATACTCGGTGGGAGAAAATATTTCAGGTAATCCTGTCACATTAAAGATTTATGATATATCAGGAAGCCTTGTTGAAGTGCTTGTTAATGAAGTTCAGCCGGCGGGCAAATACTCCGTAAAGTTTAACGGAGCCGGTCTTGCGGGAGGAGTCTATTTTTATAAGCTTGAGACGGGATACTTTTCTGAAGTCAGAAAACTCACTCTTCTGAAATAAAAGGAAATAACAGCCGGGGCTGTTCTGCTAAACCTGGCAGCCCCTGCTTAACATAAACACATCAGGTAATTGCTCCTGAACCCGGCAGATGTGAAATCCGGTTTTCGCACATCAGGTCATCAGTCAGGATCTTTCACTTCACCGCCGTTTGCTTCTGCCCCCGCCTTCTGACCACTCTGATTTCTGCTTATAAATCTGATTAAATATAACAGGTAAAACAACGCCGCAAGGAGGTAAAGCCATGGTATATATACCTTTCCTCCGGCAAAGAAGTACCAGGCATAATATGCCGAGAGCAATATGTTAAATACAGTGCCGGTAAAAACAATGTGATTCCCTGAGGATTTTGATTTAAGGGCAAAGATATTAATCAGGAGCCCTGCCAGATTGAAAATACCTGTAAGAAAGTCTTTCTGATCAATGCTATCGGTTAATGCGAGTATGAAAACCAGAATAGCAGGTAAGAAGGGGAGTTTTTCTTTGTTAAATTTTTTCATGAGTTATAATGCCTGCCTGTAAATAAAAACTTCTTAACAGATGCGTAATGAATATAAAATAAAACATCTTTGCCGGGGTCAGTCCGGAAACTGATTCCTTGAATACCCCGAAAAGGTTTGGTATATTTAAAGTTTGAATTTTTTACATTACAGGTGGAATATAGTGGAATTTAACCTTTCGGAAAAAGAAACAGATCAGATTATTAATATTCCGGAAAATTTACCGGTTTTACCGCTTCGTGACGTAGTGATTTTCCCGTACATGATCTACCCGGTCCTGATAGGAAGAGAGCAGTCAATCAATGCGGCAAAAACGGCTATTGAATCAGATAAGTTTATTTTTCTTGCCACGCAGAAGAACTCGGCAATAGATGAACCAACGAAGAATGATATTTATGTGCATGGCACCGTTGCAAAAATTATTCAGATACTGAAACTTCCCAACGGCCTTCTTAAAATACTTGTTGACGGACTTGTTCAGGGCAAAATAGAAAACTGGCTTGAAAACAAGGATTACATGTATGCCAGAATCAGCGTTGTACAGCCCGAATTTGAGGAGGATCATGAAACCAGCGCTCTCCTGAGACAAATGACAAACCTCTTTCAGGAATATGTCAAGATCAACAGGAATGTCCCTTCAGATGCTATCAACTCTTTCAACACGATAAACGAACCCGATAGAAAACTGTTTTATGCTGCTGCAAATCTTCAGCAGTCTATAACAACAAAACAGACGCTCCTTGAAACCACAGATCTCAAAGAACAGCTTTTTGAACTGATCAAGATACTCCGCAGCGAGATTGATATCCTAAAAATTGAGCAGGAGATAGATCATAAAGTACAGGAAAACATTGCAAAGACCCAGCGTAAGTTTATCATACAGGAACAGATAAAGATACTTCAGGATGAACTGGGTGAGGATGTGCCCACTGATGAGTACAACAAAATTGAAGCGCTTATCAAAAAGGCTAAAATGCCCAAAAAAGTGCAGGAAAAGGCAATTGAGGAGCTGTCCAAGCTGGTGAAGATTCCTCAGATGTCGCCGGAATATACGGTTATAAAAAACTATCTCGACTGGATGATAGCTCTCCCGTGGAGCAAGAGATCAAAAGATAATCTTGATATTAACCATGTTCAGAATATACTGGATGAGGATCATTTCGGGCTTGAGAAACCGAAGGAGAGAATCATTGAGCATATAGCTGTTCTGAATCTGGTTAAAAATCTGAGAGGACAGATTCTCTGTTTTGCAGGCCCTCCCGGTGTCGGAAAAACCTCTTTAGGAAAATCAATTGCCAGAGCCCTTGGCAGGGAGTTTGTGAGAATATCACTCGGCGGTGTCAGAGATGAAGCCGAAATAAGAGGTCACAGAAAAACTTATATCGGTTCAATGCCCGGAAAAATCATTCAGGCAATGAAAAGAGCCGGAACCGTTAATCCCGTTATTTTGCTGGATGAGATAGATAAACTGAGTTCAGATTTCAGAGGCGACCCCTCTTCTGCAATGCTTGAGGTTCTTGATCCGGAGCAGAATAACTCCTTCAATGACCACTATCTTGAAGTGGATTATGATCTTTCACAGGTGCTGTTTATTACCACGGCAAATGTTAAGTATAATAT
>JABWCA010000013.1 GCA_013359345.1 Ignavibacteriaceae bacterium | reverse complement strand
CTCCAGCACAATCTCAAATTCATCGTCACTGAAATGATTCTGGCCTGTGTAACCATCCCTGAATTCGGGATACGAGTCATACATAACCATTGCTTCATCAAGCCCGTCAGGTTCATCACCGCTGACATCGTAAATCTGCTGACCGTGCGTTGAAAAATGGAGAACGATTATATCGCCGGGTCCTGTATCATTTATCAGAGTGTCAAATGCGGCCATCAGGTTCTGTTTGGTCGCTTGTTTACCGGCAAGCACTCTTATATCGGTGAATTTCTGTTCAGCAAGCGCCTCACTTATCAGCCTGATGTCATTTTCGCCGTTAATATACGGGAAATACTTAAACTCGGATATCCCGGTAATCAGCGCTCGTTTAACAGGCTGCTGTGCAGATGTGATGCTTATGAACAGCAATAAAAGGCATAAAAACTGACAGATACAGTATCTTTTATTCATGATAATTCAGACGCCGGAAAAACATCCGGATTTCTTTTTATTGAATTAAAACTTTTCTGAGTAAAGCGGTTTTATCTCTTCTCTCCGTGAACCGCCTACTCTCCGTACATAATAAAAGCAGCCCAGTAAAACGGATTGGAATACTTACCCGATTTTATCATATCAAGCTTTGCCATTCTGAGGGCTTCGGTTTTTTTCATGTTTTGCGATATATACCGGCTGAAGAAATTAATCATAAGCTCCTTTGTGGCATTATCTTCAACGCTCCAGAGGGATACCAGCGCTGCAGCCGCTCCTGCATACATAACTGCACGGGATAGCCCCATCACCCCTTCACCGCGCCGTATCTTTCCTTTCCCCGTTTTACAGGCCGAAAGGACAACCAGGCCTGCCTTCCAGTTCATTGTCATTATTTCTTCAATGGTGAAAAAGCCGTCCTCTTTTGCTCCCGGTATTCTGCTCAGCGCAAGCGACTGGTACTCATCAGAAAGCAGACCATGGCATGCAAAAGAAATGATATCAGCATTTGCTGTCACATCAGATTTTGCGTTCTCTTCAGTGGCATCGGCCCTCAAAAATGCGGTTGCATTTATACCGTTTGATGTCATTATATCACTGATCGTACTGATCTCTGCTGAGGTGGCAGGCAGTCTGTTAAGCACCTCACCCAGCCTCAGAAAACTCTCACGATTCTGCTCTTCATAGAGGTTCTCATCTGCACCTCTGGTTCCCGGAACACCCTTTTCCGGAAGACCTGCCTTGTACGAATCATAATCATAAACCGGATCACCAAATGCAACAAAGCTTGTGATTTTGCGGGATGCAGCCGGTTTTAACTCGCTTCGGTACAGGCTGAAAAGTGTACTGCTCTGCGAGTAGCTGATTGTATAATCCTCTGTCAGGAATCTGACCTGCCCGTTCTCTCTGCCGGTGATCAGCATTTCAAAAGGAATTACCGAGAGTTTTCCTGACGGTATAATTACAACAGCCTTTTTCCCGGTGAGGAACTCTGATGCGGGCGTAATCAGAATATCATGCAGATCTGCCAGTGCATTCTGCCATAAAAGTGAATCAGGCTGCTCCTCATCGCCTATCTCTTCGGCACCTCTGAGTGCAGTTGCTTTCATCAGAGCAAGCGCTGATTCGGTAAGTGAGTCAATTACTGCAGAGCTTACATCCTTAATTGTGACTTCCATCCCTTTTTTATCTATTATGAAAGTGGTAATCGCTTCAGAAAACTGAAGATATGAAAGTATAATCTCATCCTCCCTGAGTGCCTGTTGAATCTGTTCAAGTCCGGCAGGCTCAAAATATCTGACAGCCGCAAACCTTGGGTTACTGAATCTGATTTTTCTTATTACTTCTTCAAGGTGATTTTCATAGTTTTTAATTGAATCAAGCAGCATGTTTCTCTGAGAGTCATCCCTCACCTGCTGAGTGTAAGTCTTCAGGTTTGCCAGGGTGTTAATAATATTATCTCTGGAAAAGCGAAGCTGAGGATCAATCTCCTTATCAAAATCTATCGTCTTCTTCTCGGCAATCTGGTCAAGAAAAGTTCTCGATTTCACAGCCTCTGCATACTGCTGGGCATCCCTGTAAAATCCGTTCCTCAGCATAAACCCGATGGCAGTGGAGTAGCTTGAATACATCCTCTCCTGAAATGTCAGTTTCATCTCAGAGAATCCCGTTTCATCACGAACCTGATCAAGAAGTGAAAGTGCCGTTTTATATCGTATCAGGGCAGTGTCATTGCTTCCCAGCTGCTCACCTGTAAACCCGAGACTAAAGTTCGCCCAGGCCATATTTAGTTTATTCTGACAGTTGATATAAGATTTAAGAGCAAGACCGAAAGCAGTATCTGCCTCAGTGAATCGGCGGGCCATTATCCGCATGTTTCCGATCTCAAGCCATACATTTCCCTTGCCCAGTTCAGTTCTGTCCCGCTCAAAGTAACCCAGCGACCTATTAAACTGTATCATTGCCGAGTCTTCTTCATTGAGATACATATACGCCTTACCCAGACCGAGATAAGTGCTGCCAAGACCCGATGCCTCCCCTATTTTTTCAAGAAAAGCAGATGCCTCAGAATAAGCCTTCTTTGCGGATTCATAATCTTCTTCTCTCAGGAACAGATCTCCCAGCCTGGTTTTCACATTTCCCCTTCCAAGCAGATCGGCCGTGTAACTATAGTAAACATATGCCGAGTCATAGTATGTTTTCTCTTTCTGCTCCTGATTTATTGTTCCGTAGATTTTGCCGAGAGTGTAATAAATGTTACCAAGTCCCTGATAATCACCAATCTCACGGTAAATTGCACCCGCCTCATCAAGATATTTAAGGCTTGTAAGGATATCCGTTTCTCTGAGTGCCATCTCTGAGAGTCTGAAACAGCAGTTAGCCATTCCCTGCGCTTCATTAATCTGTTCATAATTCTTCATTGCCAGACTATATGCAGCTTTTGCCGAATCCCTCTCCCCGATTGAATCATAAAGGTCCCCCAGAATAAAATAGCCATAGCCCGTTTCCCCCTGATAACCCGATTGTTTTGAAAGCCCTATACCTGCGCTGATCTGAGAAACCGCATCGTCAAACATCGACATATTAATGTATGCCTGACCCTTGAGGAAATAAAATGATGACAGAAATGAACGGTTATTAGCTCTTCTGAAAAACTCAAACACCTTATCAATTATTTCTATCGCATAAAAATGCTCTCCGTTCAGCATCTTTACAGTTGCAACAGAATAAAGAATCGATGATACTGTGTACTTGTCTCTGGTGAGCATTGCATAAAACAGAACTGAGGCAAGACTGTCATACTGAAGAGATTTTTCGTAGTGGTTAGCCTGCTCATAAAGGAAGTTAAAATCGGACAGAGCCGGAGTAGACCCGTAAACAGAACGGAGCTTTATCTTATCCTGATTCGTGAACACAGAATCAATCATTCTGTTCAGGAGCAGATCTGAAAGCTGGGCTTTCACAGAAGTGCAGATAATCAGTACGGCTGCTATTACTAACAGTGAACGTATTTTAGTACGCATAACCGCTTTTCATTATATTAAAAACATTTTTGCGGGCACATATTTTCAGCATGCAAAAAGCAGAATAAACAAGTGCCGTGCGCTGCTGCTCTCCGATTAAATTCCTGAATATCCCGAAAATCGAAATTCCCGGAAAATGGAATTAATGGATTAAGCAGGTATCCCTTCTGAAAGTTTTTATGCGGCTAAAGCCGGTGTGGTTGTGATATTTCTTCTCCGTCGGTTAAAACCGGCGGCAATAAATGATGTGAAATATCAAATTTTCAGCTTTAAGCAGCAATTTTAATTCAGAATCACGAATCCGGGAGTTAAAATGTATCGCCGTCCCGATTTTTCGGGATCGGTACATATGTACTGTAAAAAGGAAACAGAATTAACTGCAATCCTTTTTTATTTCCAACCCCGCCGGGGTTGAGGGTTTTTATTCGATAATTATCTTCTACAGATATTCAACCCGTCCCGGGTTGATTCTGGGTTTTCCCGGTCGTATCTCTCAGGGATGCGATGTTCGCATCCCCTGAAAAACTGCACTTCACCCCCGCTAAGGCTCTTATGCCGATCCTCTTTTGCCGTTGGCTTCAGCCAGGAGGAATTAAGCCCTGAGTCACTATTCTTTACGGTTAACTATATCGTAAAAATCCTTTTCCAGGGTTGTTTTGGGCATTTCCACAATTCTGCCTATTTCCTGAGAACCCCGGTAAAAAATGAACGTGGGGACAAACTCAATATTAAGTCCCTCAAGTTCTTTCCCTTCAGTTCTTTTATCCACATCAACGGCAATCATTGAAAGATTTTCAGCGGGGAATCTGAGTTCATCAAGTATTCTCAGAAATCTCGGAAGCTCTCGCTTCGTATCACTGCACCATGAGCCCATAACCACTTTAATATTGAAAGTTAAAGGGTTTTCACTTATACGCTTCAGCATTGAGGCATCAGGCTTATAATTATCATACTCCTTATGGTACCATGCCGAAAAAAGTGTGTCTGAAAAAACTTCACGGTTAATATACCCGACAAGGATTTTCTTTCCCGTTGGTTCATCTGTGATTATTTTATTTACCGACTGTGATGAGCAGGCCGCAAAAGCGAATGAGAACAATATCATAAGCAGGAATTTTTTCATTGTTAAACGGTTCCTATATTTTATCTCTTATATCAAGACCCCACAGCAGCTTGCTCCTGAGTGTGGAGAAATAGCTTGAGAAAGAGGTCTTTACGAGTTTTAATGGTTTGTCATATTTTTTGATAATCATTTCAAAAGGTGAACGGCATTCATACACCCTCTGTCCATCGCAGTTTATCCAGAAGCTCTCCGGATGTGCAGGCACTTTAAGAGTTACTTCAAAATTTCCCGGAAGCACCATGGGTCTTAGTGTAAGTGTATGGGGTGATATAGGGCTAAGGGTAATTACCTCGGCTCTGGGGTGCACTACAGGCCCGCCGACACTCAGTGAATACCCGGTGGTTCCTGTCGGGGTGGCTATGATAAGTCCGTCGGCCGAAAAGGATGTAACCGGTTCACCGTCGGCTTCAACCATCATCTGAATCATTTTAGGCCAGCCGCCTTTATCAATAACAATATCATTCACCGCCACCATGGCAGCATTATTGAAGTGTGCCGCCAGCAGCATTCTCTCTTCAGTCAGCATCTCGTGATTCTTAATTTCATAGACAGCCCTTTTAAGATTGCTTTTATCTATCTCTGTAAGAAATCCCAGCTTACCGAAGTTTACACCCATAACCGGCTTATCGGCATGAATTGCATACTGAGCAGCGGAAAGGAGCGTACCATCCCCTCCCACTGAGATAACGAGGTCACTCTGTTCAAAAAGTTCTTCATTAGTCAGGAACTTTGAAACAGGAATATTGAGGTGTCTTATCTCGGGTACTTTAGTGAGATCAATCGAAAAACAATAGTCAAGACTGTTTTCCTCAAGCTCACAGCAGATGTCCTTAATCACGAGATGTATTTCTTTTTTTCCGGTGTTACCGGATATTCCGATCATCATTTCCGCTTTTCCCAGAGTTTGGTGTATTTAGTAAAAACATAATTCGAGGAGAACACGGCAAGCACAAAACCATGAAAACCATCAAGAAACCCGAGTTTAATAATATACATTTTAATGAATATAAAAAATGCTCTTAGCACTATCCCTGCTTTAGAAACAGTTTTTCCTCGGGTAATCAGGTCATCGGCAGCAAGCGAGGTGTATTTATTAAACTTCTCATAGTAGTGAAATATATCGGGATCAGTGAAATGATCAAGCGGATGTACCAGCCGGCCTTCATCTCCCTCAAAAACAAGCGCTTCATGAACGGCATTCTGATTGAAACGCACCCTGCTTTTATCAAACAGCCTCTGCACTCTTCCCGGATACCAGCCGCTGTGCCTTATCCATTTTCCCAGAAAATATGCCTTTCTGGGAACCGAGTAAACAGGAGCAGAAGGTGTGCTTAACTTAAACTTAACCAGCTCCTCATGAAGTGCCGGAGTGATCCTCTCATCGGCATCAATCCAGAAAACCCAGTCGTTTTCAACGAGAGTGAGCCCATGAGCTTTTGTGCCTGCATACCCATTCCATTCAACCACTTCAACCCTTACTCCCTCAAAACTGCGTGCAATTTCAAGAGTTCTATCTGAAGAGTTTTTATCAACCAGAATCACAATATCATCTATGACACCCTGAAGACTCCTGATGCAGTCTCCGATATTGTGTTCTTCATTTTTAGCTATGGTGATTGATGATAATTTCGTGGTGAATTCTCCGGGCTTAATTAAATATTCCGGCTATTTTATAACCGCATTTTGCGCATTTATTGCCGGTCAGATTCGTGATCTCAACATCGTATCTGTTACGTCTTATAACCGGCGTACCGCAGCCCGGGCAATAAGTGGTCTGTCCGTTAATGTCATATATATTACCGGTGTAACAATACTTTATCCCCACGGCCATTGCGGTGCTTCTTGCCGCTTTGAGTGTTTCAGGAGGGGTATAAGGATAGCCGGTCATTTTGAAATCGGGATGGAACGCCGTGAAATGGAGCGGAACCTCGTCGCCAAGATTTTTCACTATCCACTCAGACATCCGCTTTATCTCATCAGCCGAGTCATTTTCACCGGGGATCAGCAGGGTTGTAATCTCAAACCATATATCCGATTCGTTTCTGAGCCAGAGAAGTGTGTCAAGCACGGCATCCAGTTCAGAATAAGTGAAATTTTTATAAAATTCGGGTGTGAAAGCCTTGAGATCTACATTTGCGGCGGAGATGTTCTTAAAGACTTCCGGGCGGGCATTTTTATCGATATAGCCTGCAGTAACCAGTACCACTTTCACATCATAAAGTTTTGCGATTTCAGCTATATCAATAACATATTCGCCGATTATAACCGGATCATTATATGTTATTGCGATTGACGGTGCTTTATGCTTCAATGCAAGCGCAACAACATCTTCGGGAGCGGCGCTTACAGAGTTTGAATCGTCAAGTCTTGCCTTGCTGATGGTCCAGTTCTGGCAGAACTTGCAGCCAAGGTTACACCCGGCTGTACCAAAGCTGAGAATTCCGGTGCCCGGCAAAAAATGATTGAGCGGCTTTTTCTCGACAGGGTCCATTGCAAAACCTGTAGGCCTGCCATATCCGATTGACCACAGCTCAGATCCTGTGTTTTTCCTGACGTAGCAGAATCCGTGCTGGCCTTCTCCCATCGTACAGTACCTGGGGCAGAGAGTGCACAGAATTTTTCCGTCTGCGCGCATTTCCCACCATTTTGCTTTTACAGGTTTCATCTTACTGAATGATGTTAATTCTCAGAAGATTGGTTCTGCTGTTATCAGAATCAAGAGTACCCGATGTGAAGATCACAACATCTCCTTTTTTTACGAGACCGCCTTCAAGGATCATGTGGGTGGCTTTTTCTATAAAGTCATGCTCGTTAGTATCAAGATCGCTGTAAATTGATGTAACTCCCCACCTCAGGCAAAGCTCATTTATAGTTTCAATTACCGGAGAAAGGGCTATGATCATGGCATTTGGACGGTACTTTGAGATCGATACTGCTGTTCTGCCCTTAAGCGTGAACACAACTATTGCAGATGCATTCACTTCCTTGCTGAGCTGAACCACTGATTTATTCACTGAATCGAATATCTTTTCTTTAAACTGCACAGGCACTTTATACTGAATCTCTCTTCTGACATCGGAAAGGGATGCAGCATTTTTCACAATCTGATTCATCATTTCAACAGCTTTGACGGTGAACTTTCCGACGGATGTTTCGGCACTTAGCATTACCACATCGGTGCCATCCCATACGGCATTTGCCACATCAGAGGCTTCGGCTCTTGTGGGAACGGGGTTATTCACCATCGATTCAAGCATTTGTGTTGCGGTGATTACAAGTTTGCCCGCCTCATTGCATTTCCTTATGATCATTTTCTGATAGTTGGGAACTTCAAACGGCGGCATTTCCACACCAAGGTCACCTCTTGCAACCATGATACCGTCAGATACTTCAAGAATCTCATCGAAATTATCGACTGCTTCCTTCTTCTCGATCTTGGCGATTATTTTGCTCTTAATATTTCTTTTGGCAAGCCATTCATGCAGTTCGGTTATATCAGCCGCTTTTCTTACAAATGAAAGGGCTATGTAATCAACATGGAAATTTTCAGCAAGAAATTCCAGGTCACGGTAATCTTTCTCGGTTATTGAGGGTGTGGAAAGATTCATACCGGGAAGATTCATTCCTTTTTTCGGTTTGAGTGTGCCTCCGTTTTCAATGCGGCAGAATACAGAGTCTTTTGTTTTTGACGTCACCGTTAACCTGAGCAGACCATCATCAATCAGGATCGTATCACCCACCTTTGCATCTTCAGGCAGCGGCTTGTAAGAGGTCGAAACCCTTTTTGCGTTGCCTTTAATGTCTTCTCTTGTTATTTCAATCTCTTCGCCATTAACAAGCGTCACTTCCGGTTCTGCAAGTTCACCAATTCTGATTTTCGGACCCTGCAGGTCTACCAGAATTGCGAGCGCGTTATTATCTTCTGCACAGGCCTCTTTAATGGTGTTAAATACGTTCAGGAAAAAATCATAATTTCCGTGAGAAAAGTTCAGTCTCACACCGTCCATTCCGGCTTCAATCATTTTCTTGAGAACATCTTTTGAAAATGAAGCGGGTCCCAGCGTGCATAATATCTTTGTTTTAGAAAACAGATAGTTAGAGGCTTGTAACATAATTAACCTTTCTTAGTCCTTTGTGTTTTCATCATTTGCATTTTCCGGTTTTGGAGCCGGTTTCTTCTTTTTCACTTTTTTGGCTTTGGCAGTCTTTTCAACTCCTTTTTTCGCGCTCCTTGACACTTCAAGAAACTCTTCAAGTTTTGCCCGGAGTTTTGCATAAACCGTTCCTTTTTCCGTCTTCTTTTCAGAACCGGCACGGTGACCCGTAAAAATCTCAACCGCTTCTTTTATATCACTGACGGCAATGATTCTGAATTCTCCTTTTTTCACCGATACCAGCACATCTTCATGAAGCATAAGATCATCAACATTCTGAACGGGAATAACAACACCCTGTCCTTCGGCAAATCCGCGTTTTTTGCAGATTCTGTAAAATCCTTCTATCTTTTCATTCACTCCGCCAATTGGCTGAATCTCCCCTTTCTGATTGATACTGCCCGTGATGGCGAGTGCCTGATTGAGCGGCACTCCCGAAATTCCGCTGATCAGTGCCAGCAGTTCTGCCGCAGAAGCACTGTCGCCGTCAACCATTCCGTATGACTGCTCAAATACGAGATTGGCAGTAAACATAAGCGGCATCTCCTTGCCGAATGTCTCTTTGAGATAACCCGTAAGAATGAGCACACCTTTATCATATGTCTTTCCGCTGAGTCCGGCTTCTCTTTCAACATTCAGCACGTTTCCCGTGCCCAGCGCTACCGATGAAGTGATTTTCACAGGTATTCCAAAGCTGTAATGTTCGGTACCGTAAACGGCAAGCCCGTTAATCTGACCCGTTTTATACCCCTGTGTGCTGAGCATGATTTTATCATTCTCAACAGCTTCTCTTATCTTCTCCTCGCTGAGCGAATGCCTTTCGATTGAAGCGTAATAAGCTTCCTTCACATTTTCGGCCGAAACCCGTTTCTTACCTGACTGCGTTGCATAAAAATCAGCCTCTCTGAGGAGATCGGTCAGTATTGAAAAACGGGTGGTGAGTTTATTGCGGCTTCCGCTGAACTTTGCGGCAAGTTCTATCAGATATGCAATAGCTTTTTTATCAAAATTTTTAAGTCCCTCTTCCCTGATCAGCTTTGCAAGAACGCGGGCATATTCCATGATGGAGTGCCTGCTTTTATCAATTTCATAATCAAAATCAGCTTTGATTTTGAATATCTTCTTAAAATCATCTTCGTAGGAACTGAGAAGAGAATAGGTGTAATTATTCCCTATCAGGATCACCTTTGTATCAATATCAATTGATTCGGGCTGCAGGAATGACGGGGCAATACCAATCATACCGGGACTATCCTGCACATTCAGTTTATGATGGCTAAGCACCCTTTTCAGATTTTTCCATACCATCCCGGCTTCAAACAGGGGTGAAACTCTCATAACGAGAAATCCGCCGTTAGCCCTTAGCAGCGAGCCTGCCTTGATGTTCATGAAATCGGCAATATATCCGCCGCGGCCGTCGCTGACTCTCTCAATCGTGCCGAACAAGTTGGTGAAAGTCGGGTTAATCTCAATTATAACCGGGCACTCTTCCACGGTGCTGTTATCGAGTATCACGTTCACATCAAATTCTCTGAAAGGATCAAACTTGGGAAACTGTTCAAGAACCTCGGGAGGGATCTGCTTCATCTTGAAAAGTGCGAGATTATCAAGCACACTTGCCGTAACCGAATCAATATACCTGAGAATCTTTTCATCTGCGAATTTCTCTGCAATGTTATTTTTAAGCGCAGTGATTATGGTTACAACTTCATCGCGTTCAAGTTCAGTGAATTTCTGTTTAACTTCTTCCTGGATCTTCATCATATTTCTTACAAACTGAATCAGATCTGCATGATGGGTTTCATACTTGGTGAGAATCGTTTTGGCTTCTTTCTCTTTCATGGCCCCCATTTTAACCATGGCTTCAATCTTGGTGATCGGAACGGCCTTACCGTTTACAACGGGCATGAGATCGGTACTCTGGTTTTCACCCACCTGAACAGTGCCCAGCGTAAAACCTTCCTTCTCTATCACATCATTAAACTCAACCTGGAGTTTTTTCTCAATACCAGAATAATGCTCAAAGATTGCCTTCCTTTTCGTGTTAAAGCCTTCACTCTCTAATACAGTGGGTATACGGTCACGCAGAACTTCAATGAGATTTTTCATTGCATCCCTGAACTCGCGCCCCTTCCCTTTCGGGAAAGTGAGAAGTATGGGCCGGTCGGGATCAATAAAGTTGTTCACATAGGCATAATCTCTGAGCGTTGGGCAGGTTGTTGAAAGGGTTTCAAGGATATCCTGCACCATCGTCGTTTTGCCGGTACCGGCAAGTCCTGTAATAAAAATATTGTAGCCCGGTTTTCTGATGGATACACCAAGCTTGAGAGCTTTTAACGCCCTCTCCTGACCAATGATCCCTTCAATGGGATCGAGTTCATCGGTTGATTCAACTTTGAAGACTGAGGAGTCGCACTTCCATCTTAGCTGACGGATTTTCAGTGGTTCGTAAGGTTCGGCTTTAATAAGTTCCATATAATTTTCAGCAATTTATTGAGGTTTTTCGGATATGCTAAATTGCTAATTAAATAATAGAATTGCAAATATTTAAACCATCATCAGGTTAATTTACCGTAAACTCCCCTGCCCTTTATATGATCGTGAATAATTCATGTGCATTTGCAGAAAATTCCGCAGATTTAAACGGCATCCCGGATATCTCAGTCTGCGTAAAAATTTAATCAGATTGCTTAGTCTCTGATTTTCTTTTACAGATTTTATCAGAGTTTTTTTTATTTTCCGCAGAATAAATTCTGATCTTTCAGAAACCGGATTTTCTTTTTTAAAATTGTCCTTATGAAAGGTGATATAAATGTATAAAAAGATTGTGTTTTTTGTTCTGATCACAATTTTTGCAGTAAATGCCCAGCCTCTTCTTCCTAACTGGTATTTAGAAAACTCGTATATAGATTTTACGAAAAACCCTGTTATGTCAAAGGATCTGATGGATAAAATCAGTTCACGGATTGCAAAGGCAGGTTATAAAAGTGCAGACATAACTATCAGTAAATGGGAGATGCCTGAAAACACTTCTGAGAAGATTGAAAAATCGCCCTATCTTAAATTAATCTTCGATAATCAGGGGCGTGAAGTTTTACGTGAGTATACCATAAAATGGATCCGGGGAGAAAACAGTTATCTGGCACTTTTTAACCACAACAATCAGGGATTAGTAGAATCAATCACCTCATATGACAGAACGGCTGATGATCTTGTAAACGGGTCAGTCGATTATTTTTATGAAAACGGGAAAATTGTAAAGCTGATTCAGTCAAATAAAGCTACCGGTGAAATTATTAAAGAATACTCATTTCAATATGACGAATTAAACAGACTTACCGGAATCACCGGTGACAGTAATCCCATAGAATTAAAATATGACAGGCCGGATTCTGATGGAAAATTGAGAACTTTACTTTACAACGACCTTACTTTTTTCAATATTATGTATAAAGAAAACGGAAGAATTGAAAGCTTTTCCTATTCCGGCGGCAGCGGAATGTTAACAAAAACCGAGGAATTATTTTATGTCGGTGACGAAACGTACCCCATGGAACTTGTTTCATACAGAAAGGGAATTGCAGCCATTCAGGGAAGAGAATATAAATATTCATATGAATATAAATACGATGCGTTCGGGAACCCGACTGAAATAAGATTCACCGAAGAGCAGCCTGATGAGAAGGGTGAAGTTAAATCAGAAAAAGTCACTCTCTATCAGTTTAATTACAGATAAGACAAACAACCCACACTTATTTCAGTGCAGAACAAGGATTAATGAATTGTATCAGGTGAACAGAGTAACTGCTCACCTGAATATTATAAGAAGATGCGTAAAGCAATGTTTCAATGGAAAATAAAAATAGATCCCGGGTTCATTATATCTTAACAGAATACTATTCAGAAAAATAATTTATTTATTTTTTTGACTAACCCCATTAATAAAAAAAATTCTCAGAAATTCACAATGAATCCGGAGTGCTGTCATTGACCTCGTTTTAATCAAATTGATTAGAAAAGTTCTGATAAAAATTAAATCAGCAGCGAGTTAATTTACAGGGAATTAGTCAGGTATTATTTCCTTGAAGTGTCCCTGCTTCCCCGTAAAGACAATAATATATATCCTGAGATTTTTCAATTCTTTGATCTCCTGCTTCAGAAGATAACGCTTTACCTGCTGCTCAGCCTTCTCCATTATTCTGTTCAGTTGGGCAGAATCACCCTTCTTTAAATACTTCAGCTCTAAAAGGAACTGAAATTTTACACTGTTTGGTTTTCTGAAAAGGTACATTAAGTCAGGATATTCTCCGTTTATCTCAGTTTCACTTTTTATTATAAATGCCGGTGATAATGAGGCAAGAGTAATAAAGAGCATTTTTATGTATTTTTCATCAAAATTCAGTAAATCCCGGTTACTTAATAAATCAAGAACCTTTTCAATTTCCTTTATCCATCCACCCATGTTATTATTTACTGCTAAATCCTGAAGTGCCTGCTGGAGGTTACTGATATTAATATTTATATTAAACTTCCTTGTAATTTCTTCTTTAAAGAAATCCCAGTATATCTCTTTTATTACATAATTAGGAATTCTGAATCTTATTAAAGCATACTCAATTTCTTTTATTGTAATCAATCCGTTATAAAAGAGAAGGGAAACAAAATCATCAGGAGTAAAAGGTCTTTCGAAACTGAACTTTTTTGTAATCACTCCGATAGTCTCTTCTTCTGTGATAATCTGATTTAATTTTTGCTGATGTTCCGGTGAATTATTCATGTAAAAAATACTTTTAATTTTACCGTGATCACTCGCAATATTGCTGTCAATTAAATCTGATGGATATTTATTCCTTGAAAGAAATTCACTTAAAAAATATAACAACATATTTGAATTATAAATGCGCTCTGATGCCTCAGGACTGAATAAACTCCCGTTATACAAATTCTGTAAATCAGTTGCCACTTCTTCGATATTTTCAATCTCATAGTAGGCAAGCAGTATTTTCATTTCCGCGTCAGTAAATCCCAGCATCTCATTAAATCTCAAATCAAGAGTAAGATCTTTACCTATATTAAAACCGCTGGTAAGACTGTCAAGGGTTACAGGGGTCACCCCGGCAGCAAAAAACCTGTCAACAATACCATTACCCGAAGCTTCTTTTATTGCTTCATAAAACTTCCTTACATAA
The DNA here is from genome assembly GCA_013359345.1 of Ignavibacteriaceae bacterium. GTDB lineage: Bacteria > Bacteroidota > Ignavibacteria > Ignavibacteriales > Ignavibacteriaceae > JABWCA01. The sequence continues at coordinate 19,646 of JABWCA010000013.1, read as the reverse complement.
CCATTTTTTGATACTATTTGCTGAAATTCTGTCATTCTGAACGAAATCAGCTCATTAGTAAAATGGTCATATTCATCAATCAAAATAAATATTTTAGCATTTTCTTCTGATGGACTGAATTCATTGAAAAACGCTAACATGATCTCATTGCTTGTTTCTTCAGCTAAAATTGATGCCAGGATTTCTTCACTGAATAAGTTGTAAGCTTTATTGAAATACTTTATCCCTGATACCACTTTTTTCCTGAACCCCCTGAAAGTTTCTTCCTCAGAGGAGGTCATTATGGAACTGAAATCAAATTTAAGAATATAGTAACTGTTAGCCTTGGAAGTTGGGTTTTTACCAATATAATAATCACCGAACAGCCTGCTGAATTTATCACGGTGTTCTATTCCGTAATAATATTGCAATAATGATATAAATAAAGATTTGCCAAATTTACGGGGACGGAGGAAAAATATATGTTTTTCGTTTAAGGATTCTAATACCCTTATATACTTTGTTTTATCAACATAATAGTAGTCTTCATTTATAATCGCTTCAAAATTTGAGACACCATACGGTATTTTCTTCTTAGTCATAGCTCAGATAATAATTGTATTTGTTAAGGGAAAATAGAAATATTCTTACAAGAATCAAATATACCAATTATCTCAAAAGATTGTTTGAATTGAAGTGCATGAATGCAATTTTATAATTCTGATGAACTTTCCGGGTGAAAATCTCTGATCAACAGGAACTGAAATCTGTTTGTGAGATCTGAAGTATAGCATACACACCTGAAAGAATTGAAACTGTTTTATTATGTTTTATATTTATTGAGCTGAATATTGTTGATTAAAAGGTGGGCGGGCCTGCTACAACCCACCCAACGGAGTATGTATGTTATGAGGTTTGCTACTTTTCGTAATCTGAGTTGCGGCACCAAAAAGAATCCGGACTTCAAAAGAGCCCGAATCTGCTTCCCGGTACCGTTTTAACGCTCATCCGCAGCGGGAGGATGATGTTTTAATATCCGTATCTGAATTGATTCTGATTATTTCCTTATCTCATGTGCAAAATGCAAAAAGTCTTTTGGGTGTATGTCAGTCAATTGTAAAGAATTGTCACAAATTGTCACAGGAAAGATTTACCCGGACAAATTTTGTGAGATTTTCAGGAATCAGAGAGGAGGATGCCTCATAGAATGTTCTGTTTTTCAGTGATTACTGGAAACGGTTTGGTATGAATAAACAGGGGACGCCATTTTACAGCGTCCCCAAAAGAAATCTAATGCGTGTTTAAGTGTGTTAACCTATAAACTTGCCTCTCTTGGTGTAATGAGTATGGAGGAGTTTATGGGAAATATGTCCGCATGGCCCGTCTGTAAGGAATTTTTCATAAATTGCCTTAACATGGGGGTTATCATGGCTTTTTCTCAGCTCAAGTGATTCCTCCTCAGCGTAGATGGCTTTCGCTCTCGCTTTTCTGATCTCTTCAGAGGTCGGAATCGGCTGACCACCGCCGCCGATACATCCGCCCGGGCAGGCCATAATCTCAATGAAATGAACATGGTTCAGTTCACCGCGTTTGAGCATTTCCATGACAGTTTTTGCATTGGCAGTTCCGTGAGCAACCATGAAATTAAGATCAGCACCCTCCAGGAAGCTCCATTCAGGTAAACAACCCTCCAGTTTCACTGATGCCTGTTTAATGCCTTCAAAGCCTCTGGTGGCTTCAATTCTCAGGTTTTCAAACGGCACCTGTCTTCCTGTAACTATTTCATAAGCTGTTCTCAGTGCAGCTTCCATAACACCTCCCGTTGCGCCGAAAATAAGACCAGCGCCGGAGGCTTCACCAAACGGATCATCAAAATCCGATTTCGGCATTTCAGGCAGATAGATACCGGCTTCTTTTATCATTTTTGCCAGTTCTCTTGCAGTAAGCCCGTAATCAACATCACGGTACCCGCTGGCATTCATTTCAGGCCTGTTGCACTCAAATTTCTTTGCGGCACAGGGCATTACTGCCACCGATACGATATCTTTCGGGTCAATGCCTTTCTCTTTTGCATAGAAAGTCTTGATTAACGCACCAAACATCTGCTGAGGTGATTTTGCGCTTGAAAGATAATCCAGATAATCAGGATAGTAATGCTCAATGAATTTTACCCAGCCGGGCGAGCATGATGTGAACTGAGGCAGTTTCACGCTTTCGTCTTTATCAACAAGGGCCTTCTTGATTCTGGTCAGAAGTTCTGTGCCTTCTTCCATAATAGTGAGATCTGCAGTGAAGTTGGTGTCAAACACCTTATCAAAACCGACTCTTCTTAAGGCAGTGTTCATCTCTCTTGTAAGTGAATGACCCGGTTCAAGCCCGAATTCCTCACCTATTGCGGCTCTCGGGGATGGTGCAGTCTGGATTACGACATGCTTTGTCGGGTCATCAATAAGCGCCCAGATCTCATCTGAAGGGTCATTTGCATATAATGCGCCTGTGGGGCATCTGTTAATACACTGACCACAGTTGATGCAGATAACTTCTGAGAGCGGTTTATCCATGAAGGTGGTGATATGAGTTTCATATCCGCGTCCTATTGCCTCAAGCACGCCTACCTCCTGCATATCAATACAGGTCCTGACGCATCTGCGGCAGAGCACGCATTTATCCATGTCTCTTACAACAGAGAATGATGATTTATCAACATCAAATCTTGACTGCTCAATATGACCGAAAGTGAAATGGTCAACACCGTATTCCTTGGCAAGATGCTGGAGTTCACAGTTATTATTTCTAACGCAGGCATAGCAATCACCATGGTGTTCGCTTAACAGAAGATCGAGAATATGCCTTCTTGATTTCCTTACCTGTTCGGTTGATGTTTTTATCTTAATGGGAGCAGTTATCGGGAATGCACATGCTGCCTGAAGGGTTTTGAATCCTTCAACTTCAACCACGCAGATACGGCAGAGTCCTGCCATGTCAAGATCGGGATGGTGGCATAGTGTGGGAACATGAACCTGAGCCATTTCGCAGGCTTCGAGGATTGTTGACCCGAAAGGCACGCTCACTGATTTTTCATTAATTTCAACGGTTATAAAACCGCCGACAGTATCGCCTTCAGCGTGTTTGCCAACTTTGTGCAGGGTCTGACTAACGGGGGCTCTTTTCTGTTCACTCATGATAAACTCCATTTCCTTTAAGACTGAAAATTTCATCTTTGAAGTTCTCGAGAATGCTCAGGAACGGGTTTGGTGATGACTGACCCAGTCCGCATTTTGATGAAACTTTCATTGTTTGTGCTAAATCCTTGAGAGTATTGATGTATCTGAAGGTGTATTCACCTTTTTCTATCTTCTCAACTCCTTCAAGCAGTTTCATATTACCAATTCTGCAGGGAGTGCACTGGCCGCATGATTCTTCAACAAAGAACTCCATGAAGTTTTTAAGCACATGCAGCATGCTTCTGGATTTATTGAATATGATTATTGAGCCGCCGGTCGGGAGGTCTTCATAAGCAATTCTTCTGTCAAACTGGCTTTCAGGAATGCAGACACCTGAAGCGCCGCCAATCTGTACGGCTTTGGTATCTTTTGCACCAACTCTCTCAAGCATTGATTTAACAGTAAAGCCCCATTCAAGCTCATAAACGCCCGGTTTTTTGCAGTCGCCCGAAATCGAAAACAGTTTGGAGCCGGTTGACTGTTCAGTACCGTAACGTGAAAAAGCCTTGCCGCCAATCAGGAGAATATGGGGCAGCGTTGCAAGAGTCTCAACATTATTAACTGCTGTGGGGTGTTCCATGAAGCCTGTATTAACGGGGTACGGGGGTCTGTTTCTTGGTTCGCCGCGGTGCCCTTCAAGCGATTCAATAAGGGCTGTCTCTTCGCCGCATACATAGGCCCCTGCACCAAGGGTTATCTTAACGTCAAAACTGAAATCCTCAATTCCGAAAAGATTTTCACCGAGGAGTTTCTTTTCTCTGAACTCATTTATAATCTTATTAAGATGACGGAGCATATAGACATACTCGCCTCTCAGATAAATGAGCCCTTCTTTTGCACCGGTTATAAATCCGGCAATTATCATTCCTTCAAGGAACTTATGGGGATATTCAGCCAGAAGGACTCTGTCTTTAAACGTGCCGGGTTCGCCTTCATCAGCGTTGCACACCACATATTTTACAGGGTCTTTTGCTGCAGCAGTAAGCATAAGCTTTGTTGAAACGGGAAAACCTGCGCCGCCTCTCCCCTTCATTTTTGATTCCTTGATCTCCATAAGGGAAAGCTGCCTGCCAAGCTGAATAGCTTTTTTGATTCCGTCACCGGGGGTCAGGTTTGAAAAGAGAATACTTCCTTCTCTTACTGTCTTTTTAATAACATTTGGTTCCATATATCCTCCTATTTCAACCTGCTTAGAATATTGCATGCTTTTTCGGGATCAAGCTTTGTGTAAACTTCATCATTAACGAGCATTGCGGGTCCCTGATCACAAAGCCCGAGGCAGTTTGTGTATTCAAGGGTGACCTTCAGATCAGCAGAAGTTTCGCCAAATTTAATTCCGAGCTCACGGGTAATTGCTTTTTCGATCTCGGGTTTACCGGCCATATCGCATACTATGGTTCTGCACAGCCTTACAATGTTACGTCCCTTCTGCTCGTGATTAAAGAAGGAGTAAAAGGAAACGACACTGTAAACTTCAACGGGGTGAATATCAAGAACACGGGCAATCTCCTGCTGAACAAAGTCTGATACAGCATGATACTTTGACTGCACATATTCAAGAATGGGCATGAGCGCCCTTCTTTCATTGTTGTACTGAGCGGCAAGTTTTTCGATTTCTGTGGTCAGATCGGATTTTTCAAGTTGCAGCATGTTAAACCTCAGCCGATTTTTTAAGCAGTTCTTTTACTTTTGCAACCAGCACATCCGGAGAAACGGGTTTCTCCACAAAGTCATCAACCGGTACCATGTCACCTTTACCAAAACCAAATCCGAGAGCTTTTGACACTGAACTGTACATCAGAATCGGGGTCTCAATTTTATTCAGTCTTATTTTCTGAGCGAGAAAGAATCCGTCATCAGGCTCTTCCATCATTACGTCAAGGATGATAAGATCCGGGTGTTCCTTTGTGACGATTTCAAAACCGTCGCCCGGGTTATTTGCTGTCAGAACTTCGAAACCATGGGCTTTCAGGACTAGAGAACCGGTTTCGAGAATGTCATTATCGTCGTCTATGATTACGATTCTGGACATAATTACACCTGCATATTAGTGTTGATTTGTGTTATGTTCATCTATATAAGGTAAATAGATTATAAATCTGGTGCCTTTACCGTACTCGCTCTCAACATTAACGTATCCCTGGTAATAATCAAGAATCCGCTTAACTATTGATAGCCCGAGTCCGGTGCCGCTTATTGTTTTTGTGAATTCATTTTTAGCACGATAGAACTCATTGAACAGTTTTTCCTTTTCGCCCGGTTTCATCCCGATACCCGTGTCTTCAACGGATATCTCAACATATTTTGCTGATTTGTGAACCGAGATAAGCACTTTTCCGTCATTTTTATTGTATTTTATGGCATTGCTTACCAGGTTGGTTAAGAGCCGCTCAATTTCGTTAGGATCCACATTTATAAGCGGAATATTTTCTTCGTATTTTATTTCCACAGCTATATTCCGTTTGGCAGCCTCGTTCTCAAATAACAGAAGAACCTCTTCTATCACTTTCTGAACTATAACAGGTCTTATTTCTCTTCTTACTGTGTTAAGTTCAGAACGTGAAATATCAAGCAGATCATTAACCATCTCAATAAGGGATTTCAGCCTTGCCGAGGCACGGGTGAGATATTCAATCTGCTGAGTTTCAGGCAGAATGATAGAGGGATTTGTAAGTATTTCGAGAAAACCGAGTGTTGCCGCAACGGGTGCCTTGAGTTCATGGGATACCATTGATATAAACTGATTTTTCAACAGTTCAATCTGTTTATATGTGGTTATATTATTAACAACAAGTACCACCCCGTCCATTGAATGGTCATTCCCCAGAATCGGCGAAACGGATACCTCAACATAGAGATCACCGTCCGCATCGGTCTTAAATTCATCTGACTGTGTCTTGATTTCCGAAGAGCTGTCATTGAGCATATTATCAATCATCTCATAGATAGGATACGGAAGCACATCAGATACGTTACGCGCCAGTTCAAGCTCATCCGCTTTAAGCAGCTTGATGAAAGCGGGGTTAAAATAAACGGCTTCCCTGTCTTTATTTACCACAAGAACTCCTTCCGTGATAGATTTTATCACGGTATTTAACCTGCTCCTCTCAAAGGCAAGTTCCAGCAGATTTGCTTCGCGCTCACGTTTTAGCTCCTCTGCCTCAATGATAAGGCGTCTTTTTTCTATTCCCTTTCGTATATCGTGAAGCAGCTCATCAGGGGTGAAAGGTTTAAGAATATAGCCTTCCGCCCCGAGCTTAATAGCCTCAACTGCAGTTTCATAACTTGCATAAGCAGTTGCAATGTAATAACTGGTATTAGGTTTAACCTGTCTTAACCGCGCAAGAACTTCCATTCCGCTAATATCAGGCATTTTCAGATCAATCAGCACAACGTCAAAGTCATCTGATGAGCCGATCGAAATACCTTTAGTGCCGTTTTCTGCCGTGGACACAGTATAACCCTCCATCTGAAGAATTTTCTTCACTGCTGTCCGGAGATTATCTTCGTCATCCACAATCAGGATTTTAATATCAGTATTCATCAGCAAACCGGGCGAAGTAAAATTATTTTACTGCGTCAGCCTTTTCGTAAAATTCATCTATTTTGCTGATAAGATCATCAATCACCACCGGCTTATTCATAATTGCATCTGCTTTAATCCAGCTTTTTTCATCTTCGGTGGTGGCATCAAATCTTAATCCGGTTGCATTTGCCACTGATGTAACAAGAAATACGGGAATAGTTTTTCCGTGTGCGTCTTTTTTTATTTTATGAGAGAGAATAAAACCTGAATCATACTCTTCCATCATGAGATCAAGTACACAGGCGTAAGGTTTTATTTCCTGAAATTTAAGCCATCCTTCATTTGATGATTCGGCGGTTACAACGCTGAACCCGGCATTTTCAACTAAAATTTTCGTCTGTTCCAGAATATCAACATCGTCATCAACAACTAAAATCACTTTCTTATCTGACATAAGTAAATAACTCCTTATTTAATTCATTTATTTTATCTTTTGATTCTTCAATTACGGGCATTATGATCGTGAATTCAGTTCCTTCTCCCGGTGTGCTCTCATACCTGATCTCACCGCGGTGCATTTTCACGATACCATAGGTTATTGCCAGACCAAGTCCGGTGCCTTTACCCTGCGGTTTTGTCGTGAAAAAAGGAGTGAACAACTTTGGCGCATTCTCTTCAGGAATGCCGCAGCCCGTGTCCTTAATTTTGATTAAAACTTTTCCGTCTTCTTCCCCTATGGTTGTCTTAATTCTTTTTTTGACTGAATCTTCCATTGCATCGGCAGCATTAACGTACATATTGATCAGAACCTGCTCAAGCTGATCCTTATCGGCATAGATATCCGGGTGAGTGAGCTGATCTGAAAATTCAAGCGTGACCGATTCAAATTTATCGCTCTTCTGAACTTTGCGGAAGATATCTTTAATAAGGGCAGAAAGGCTGAACACGGTTTTGGAAAGCTTACCCTGCCTTGCAAAATTGAGGAGGTTTGCCACAATATTCTTACATCGGGTTGCCTCAAGCGTGATCAGTTCAAGATCATCCTTCATTTCGGATTCGGGGAGCTCTTTTTCTGCCATTCTTTTCAGGAGACCCGAATAGAGAAGTATTGTCCCCAGCGGATTATTGATCTCATGCGCCACCCCTGCGGCAAGTTGCCCGATTGATGCCAGCTTTTCAGCAGAATGAAGCTGATCCTGTGTGGTTTTGAGATCCTCATTAGCCTGTTCAAGCTCCTCAAGAAGATGGGGCAGGCACATCTGAAACTCACCCAGCCCTTTCCCTATTGCAATAGCAAACTCACGGCATGAAACGTAACCGCATGCCATGCAGTTTAATTGATTTTCAGGGTCTTCTCTCTTGAAGCTCTTAAGAATTTCTGTTATGGTCTCCTCATCGGGCACAGCTCTTCTTTTGCTTTCGAGAGAAAATTCTCGGGTGAGGTCAAGATCACGGGCATTATAAATATTGCTTCTCCACACCTTTTTATCGAGTTTTTTCATATCCCGGTCAATAAACTCGATTACCTTTTCCCTCCTTGAATAATAGTTGAGGTTTGAGTCAATTGCTGGCCCGCTGATACACCCCTCGCAAAAGAGCATATCAACAAACTTTGCAGAAATATTATTCTTGGCAATTTCTTCAATCAGTTCAACACATTTGCTTTTCCCCTCTGCAACTATAATTTCCCTGTCAAGAATATCTCCGGGCAGATCGGCTGCTTTTAACAATCCTCCGGAAAGCGGAAATGCCTTGCCCAGATTTGCATGCGGCGGATCAAACTGAGAATCCTCGCAGTCATTCAGGTCCACTTGTGCTGATCTGAATAATCCCTTCAGTTCATTAAATGACAATACAGCATCTATCTCATTTGCTACCTCAGGCTCAAGAAACTCATCCTTTTTTGCCGTGCAGGGACCTATGAACACTATGAATGAATCTTCTGATTCCTGACGCAGATATCTTGAGAGTGCAATCATCGGCGATACCACCGGAGCCAGGTTGGGGGTCAGTTCATTGAAATACTTCTGTATATAGTGATTTATTGCCGGGCAGGTGGAGCTTATCACAGGGTAAGTACGTGAGTTGAAGATCAGTTCAACGTATTTCGGTGAAAGAAGATCGGCACCGAATGAGACTTCACAGACCCGGTCAAATCCAAGTTTTTTAAGAGCTGCAGGCAGTTTGCTGTAATTATCAGGAAATGACGCCGCAAATGAGGGGGCTATCATCGCAATTTTCTCCCTGCCTTCTTCCCACATCAGCCAGTCGAGAACAATATTTGCATAACTGTAAACGTATTTGGCGTGCTGTGAACATACCTTAATGCAATGACCGCATGAAATACATCTTTCCTGCATGATGGTTGCCTGCCCGTTAATGACCTTAATAGCCTTTGCAGGGCACTCTCTGATGCATGAGTAACATCTTTTACAGTCGGATGATATTGTTGAAATTATTCCTGCGGACATTAAAATAACCTGTTGGAATTAAGATATATAAGTCAATCTTAATAGTCATAAACTATGCCATAATTCTCCCCTTTCAAAAAGCATTTTAACAGGTTTAAAGACCCCGGCAATATCAGAATTTTTTGTCTTTTCTTAAATTATAGAAAGGGAGTTTTATAAATGGGAATGAGTCAGAATTCAGGCAGAATTTATTCAGAAATGAGGTAAAATAATGCATTAAAATCATTATTTCATTGTTTTGATCAGGATTCACTCATTCAACACAGATTGAATTAATCTGAGGTCATTGCGGCCCGGGAGGGCATTATTGATGTGATTTTCTCAACGGATAAGAAAATGGTATCATAAGCCTCTGTGTCTTTAAAGTGTCAGCATTTATTTCACGCTTTTTCGTACAGTATCAGAATCGGGGTAAAAAAACAAAGAAACTTCTTCCGCAGATGAGTCTGATCAGTTCCTTTTTTCATCGAGAATGTCGTAGAGACTGCTGACGGCAGGATAATAGACTTCCCTGATGATGTTGTATCTGAAAAGCAGGTCGTCAGTGTTCAGTTCAGAAGTATCTTCTGATCTGAACGTAAACATCTCATTCCAGAGTTCGCTGTCAGGAATAATATTCTCATAATAACTTCTGAGAATAATATCTCCGGGAGCTTTGGCATCATTTATCCCCTGCATAGAAAGAAAAGCCTGCATAGTCCTGATGGCCTGGTCAAAGAGGCTGCCGAATATTCCCAGGGCGTTAGTCAGGTCAGCGGAATTCTGAGGGTCAGTTTCTATAATGTCTTCAAGGTCATACAGAGCATCAGAGAGTAAATCATGGCTCTGCTCAAATTTCAATATTAAAGGCATAACACGGATAAAAATTATCTCTAAATAAATTTTATTCTAAGGTAATTCTCATTTTGAATTATATCAAAAAAAGGGCAGGCAGGAATAATTTCCACTTCAGGACATGGTAATCTGAAGAGCCACCTGCCGGATTTGAACCGGCGACCTACTCATTACGAATGAGTTGCTCTACCAGCTGAGCTAAGGTGGCTTTTAAGAAAACCTTATCTTACACGTTTTTTATGACGGTTTTTTCTCAGACGTTTTTTCCTCTTGTGAGTTGACATTTTATGTCTTTTGCGTTTTCTGCCACAGGGCATTTACGACCTCCGTTTAATTATTGATTCTCTAATAATTCTTTGGCTCTCGTACCGGATGGTGATGCCGGGTTGACATCAACAGCTTTCTGAAGCCATTCTTTTGCTTTACTAATATTATTTTTCTGCAGATTAACCACCCCGAGGTTCAGCAGACCTATCTGCTGTTTAGGATTAATCTTTATGGCTTCAAGAAAAATTCTTTCAGCCTCATCAAGATTATTCATGTTGAAATAACAGACGCCCATATCAATAATAACCTCAGGTATGCCGGGATTGGCAGCCAGATAAGTTTTATAATTATCAATGGCTTCCTGAAAATTTCCGTTATCGCTTAAAAGATGAGCAAGATTGAGTCTTTTCTCATGATCAGCCGGGTTTGTAACAAGATCAGCTTTAAGCTGCTCAATTGCCTGCACATTCTGCGGATCAATCTGTAAAGTGCCGTGATTGTGACCGTCACCCTCAGTGTGGACATGATCCTGGTTATTTGCCAGTTTGGGGGAGTCAAAAGTACCTGCAACAGACATCATAACAACAGAAAGTACCGCAAGCACACCCAGGAATCCGAAAATCTTCGCATTACTGAGTGATTTTTCCTTAACTGCAATTACAGTATCTTTTTTCCCCTTTTTACTGTTTTTGCCTGAGGTATTGTCATAATCTTTTTTCTCAGGAACTGATTCAGTGCTTTCTGATTTTACGGGAGCTTTGTCAGCTTCTTTATAAACACCCCGGTTGTCTGTACCTTCTTCATTAATAACAGCGCCGCAGCTTTTACAATATTTTTGCGAAGCGTTATTTAACTCGCCACAAACAGCGCACTCCGCGCTCTCATTTTCAGCAATCAAATCTTCAGCAGGAGAGGCCAGCGGCTCTTCTTCCGGCTTCAGAGCTTCTCTGAGGTCGATCCCGCATGAGGGGCAGTATCTGAAATCTGATTCTAACTCGGTATTACAACCGGGACATTTATATGACATTTAACACCTGAACGAAATTATTTACTCATCCCTTCCTGAACCTGCTGTTTAAAGTCTTTTGAGAACTTGAAAACAGGAACGTGGTGCTCAGGAACATGTACTTTTTCGCCTGTTTTAGGATTTCTCGCAAAACGGGCTGCTTTTTTCTTTGTTTTGTAGGTACCAAAACCTCTTATTTCAATGCTCTGGCCTGAACTCAGAGCTTCAATAACACATCTGAAATACCCTTCTATTACCGCTTCAGTCTCCAGTTTTGTCAGCCCCGTGCCCTGGGCGACAACGTCAACTATATCAGCTTTCGTCATTCTATATCTCCATTTTTTCTGAACTTACAAAAATACAGACTGAAAATTTAAGTATTTACAGCTATAAATACAATTATATTCAGTCATAATATTTATTTAACAGACCATTTATCAGAATTTTTGAGAAATTTAAAACCCCTGTGTTATATATGGGTACAACTTAAAAATAATTTAAGGGCTGTAAAGAGGATCAAATTGAATTGAATTATGATTTCAGTATCTTAATAAATTGTTTTTTATTTATTTTTAAGTCATTCATTTTCAGTTGTAATCAGGAAGTTAAAAGTTAATGGAGCTAATTCCCCTAGTAAAATACACCGTACTGGCATTCGGAGCTATTGCGGTTGCTTTTGTGCTGGGCTCTTTTATCTATTATAAAATCAAAGCCCTGATTACAGGCGAGAAAAAACAGAAAACAGGCCCGTCAGCAGCACCGCCTCCGCCGCCTGTTCAGCAGCAGAAACCTGTGGTTGCGCAAAACGTGGCAAAACCTGCTCCGCCGCCTCCTCCCCCGCCACCTGTACCTCAGCAGGCAGCATATCCTCCGCAGCAGCAGCAGAGTTATCCCCAGCAGCCGCCATATCCGCAGCAGCAGGGTTATCCGCAGCAGCAGTATTACGATCAGCAGGGCGCTTACTATGACCAGCGCCATCAGACTCCCGCATACCCTTCTCAGCAGATGCAAAGCTCAGGCAGAAGCCAGCAGTCTTATTATGCAGATCAGGGCAGATATGCGCCCGAGCGAAGAATGCGCGCACAAAGCAAAGTTTACCAGGCGTACGTGAAACCTAAAGAAGAAAGAATTCAGGTTATCAATAACCAGCAGGCAGCTTTGCGTTCACCCGCACCTCAGTCAGCAGGAACTCCATACTACTACCCCAGACCTGAACAGAAAAAAGCTGAACCGGGCCCCTTCCCCGGCAGACCCGATGACTCCCGCCGCGGCGGCAGACCTCCCGTTTCATTCAAGTGATTTAATTCAGTCCTGAACTGCTCCCAGGCAGGAATCCGGAAAGGCCAGTCTGTCTGGTTCCGATAACATGCAGCACCACACAATTCAACACCTGATAAGAATGCGTTTTTCAAAAGTCAGAGGCAAGGCTTTTTGATATTCAGGGTGCACACAATCGCCGTGTGTAAAAATTTAACAGTGGGTGAAGTGAAAACCCGGGCTCAGTTATCAGCTAGCCGGCTGCGATGGTGTTTTAATTATCTGTTGTCATCAGGTTGCAGTGTAAGGTACACAGGCAAACATTTTTACATCAGCCTGATCAGAAAAATATTTACCCGTTTAACCGGTTAATCACCGGCCCAATTTGCCTCTTTAACAAACCTCCTTTTTGCCCCTGTGCGTTTTTACTCATGTGTACTGTTACCAATTTTCCAATATCAACCTTATGCATTGTACTCGTGCCACACTAACACCCATTTTGCACTAATACCTTTGGCATTGTACCCATGCCACACTAACACCCATTAAGTGCCAATACCAATTTTGCAATAACAACCTTATGCATTGCACCCATGCCACACTAACACCCATTAAGTGCCAATACCAATTTTGCAATAACAACCTTATGCATTGTACCCATGCCACACTAGCACCCATTAAGTGCCAATACCAATTTTGCAATAACAACCTTATGCATTGTACCCATGCCACACTAGCACCCATTCGGGGGAAGCTTCCCCCGAATGGGCTTTATAAAACTGGCTTTCTAAAATTGGCTTTCTAAAATTGGCTTTCTAAAATTGGTATTCTGCATTTGGTTTGCAAAAAACAGTTGTTCTGCAATGAGTATGCAAAATGCATATAGCCCATAATGTATGCGGGTGCGGCAAACAGCATTAAATCATTTATTAATTTACCGGCACAAACGCATATTTGATGGGCTCAACACCGGCAATAAAACTCAAACTATCTTCTCAACCATATCGAGATAGCGGTTCATCTTATTGACAATGGCAATTACGGGTGCATCGGTGGTCATATCAACCCCGGCATCTTTGAGTATATCTATTGAGTACTTTGAACTGCCCGCTTTCAGAAAATTCAGGTATCGTTTAACTGCGGGTTCACCTTCACTTTTAACCAGCGAAGCCAGCGCCTCTGATGCTGCCATTCCCGTTGCATACTGATAAACATAGAAGTTATAATAGAAGTGCGGCACGCGCGCCCAGGTGAATTCCTCTTCGGTATCAACCTGCATTGCGGGGCCCCAGTACTTCTGATACATCCCCCCGTACATTTTCCTCAGTTCAGGAACGGTGAGGGCCTCGCCCTTTTCAATTCTTGAGTAAACCAGATCCTCAAACTCGGCGAACATGGTTTGTCTGTAAAAAGTGGTGGTGACGTTATTCAGGTACTTTTCAATCAGGCTGAGTTTTTCCTCATCCGATTTCGCATTCTCTATCATGTAATCAAGCAGAAGCGATTCATTAAAGGTACTTGCAACCTCTGCGAGGAAAATTGTGTAATCGGAATAAATATAGGGCTGGCTCTGCCCTGTGTAATATGAATGCATATTGTGTCCCATCTCATGAGTGAGAGTGAAGACATCATTAAGCAGGTTTGTATAGTTCATCAGCACATAAGGATGCACCCCGAATGTTGTGCCCGATGAGTACGCACCCCCCCGCTTGTTTTCCGTTTCATATACATCAATCCAGCGATTATCAAATGCCGTTTTGAGCGATTTGATATACTCCCCTCCCATCACCTGAAGCGAATCAAGAACGAGCTGCACACCTTCTTTGTATTCATACTTTCTCACATCCCCAGATTCAAAGAGACCCACATAAGAATCAAACGGCCGGAGCTTTTCAAGTTTCAGGATCCTGCGTTTAAGATCTGCCCACCTGTGCATGGGAGCCATGTTCTCATTCACAGTTTTCACCAGATTATCATAAACTTCAACCGGGATGTTATTTGAGAAGAGAGCGGCTTCCTTTGCAGAACCGAAATTTTTTGCTTTCGCATAAAACACTTTCGATTTAAGATTGCCACTGAACATTGAGGAAAGAGTGTTTGAGAAATCGATAAACGGCTTGTAATACGCTTTGAATGCACGCTCCCTGTAACCGCGGTCTTTTGAATAAAGCGCTGCATAATACCTGCCGTGGCTCATTTCCATCCTGGTGCCCTGCTCATCTTCAACTTCAGGGAACTGCATATCGGCGTTTGTGAAAACTGTAAACACATCATAAGGCACTCCGCTTATATCCCCTGACATGGCAAGAAGTTTTTCCTCGGCTGCTGAAAGCGTGTGGTTCTTTTTTCTCAGGATATTATCAATGAAGTGATCATAGCCCTTGAATCTCTCATCTTTAAGCACCGATCTCAGATATGATTCATCAAGCGATACAAGCTCCGGGGTAATAAATGACGATGCTGCGCCGCACTTTACATAAAGCGACCTGATTCTTGAATGGAGTTCAGTGCCTTTCTCCTCCTTGAGATCGCTGTCATGAAGCAGCATGGCGTAAAGATGGAGTCTTTCAAGCCTGATGCCAACTTCTTCATCAAGCTTAAGACAAGCTGCAAGAATATCAGCCGATTCTCCGAGCTTTCCCTGGTACTCACCGTAAACAGGAAACTTTGATTCTATGAAAGCAAAATCGCGTTCCCACTCATCAGCAGTTTCATAGATATCTTTCAGATTCCATGTGAATTCTTCTGAAATTTCACTCCTCCGGGGCAGTTTGCCCGATCCTTCGGGTGAGTAAAGATTTGTAAGATCGGCTTCTGAAAAGACCGGCATAATTAAGTTCTCCTGTAAAAATATTTTTAATAAACTCTGAAATTCTAAAATAATTATAGCTCAATAACAAGAAACTGATAAATAAAGTTAAATTCTGACGCTCAGGTCAAAATTATTCCCCGTGAAGCGCATTATAACCCATTGCAAAACAAATATTTTATTGATTTTTTGCGGATTTAAAAGTAAATTTAAGGTCTTTATTTTTTATCAATACAAAACAAGAGAGATATGAAAGAATTCAGATTCCGGTTAATTCTTATTGTTGGGGTTTTCGCGCTCTCGCTCTATTTGCTTTACCCCACCTACCAGGATTACCTTAACTCAGATAAGATAAGCAAGGTACTGGAAGAAAAAGAGAAATCGACTAAACAAGCAAACCCTTCTGTTTCCAAAGCCGAGCTGCAGAGAACTCTGAAGCGTGTTGAAGACAGTCTCAAATCAGCAGATCCTTCAATCCGTGATGCCCGTGCCAAAAGGATTAAACTGGGTCTTGACCTTCAGGGTGGTATGCGTGTTGTTCTTGAAGTGAACACCGCACAGCTCCTCGGCAAACTTGCAAATAATCCCGATGACAAATTCCGCACAATCCTTAAAGAAGCTCAGGAAGAAGCTGACAGAGAAGATGTTGCAATAGTTTCAGTGCTTGTAAGGAAGCTTGCTGAAAACAACATCAGACTCAGCAGATATTTCGGTTCTGTAAGAGAGGATGATGCAAAGATTGTCAGTGATCTTGAAACACAGACCGAAGACGCAGTTCTCAGAGCTGAAGAAATCATCAGAAACCGCGTTGACCAGTACGGTGTTGCAGAACCCTCAATCCAGAGACAGGGTAACAGAAGAATAATTGTTGAATTACCCGGCATTGCAAATGAAGAAGAAGCCCGCCAGCTTATACAGAGCACGGCTCTCCTTGAGTTCAGACTCGTTAAGGATCCTCAGTTCGCATTCGGAATTCTTCAGAACATAAATAATGTCATGGCCGGAATTGAAGTTAATACTGATTCTGCCAAAACTGACACAACAAAAGCAGCTAATGATTCAACCGTTGCAGCTAATAAAGATACTGCCAAGACGAATCAGACAGCTCAGAATAACGAGAATCCCTTATTCAAAATCATTCAGCCGCTTGAATCAGGTGATGCCCTCATTAAAGAAACAGACAAAGCCAAGTTTGAAGAGATTCTCAGCAGACCGGAAATCCAGAGGGTGGTTCCTGATAATATAGATTTCCTCTTCTCTGCCAAACCAATGAATTTTGTAGACGGCGAAGGCGTCTATTCAATAATCTGCGTTAATAAAAATGCGGAACTGACCGGCGGTGTTATCACTGAAGCGGTCGGCAACATTGACCCTAACAGCAGCAAGGCTATCGTTACAATGGCTATGAACTCTGAAGGTTCACTTGAGTGGGCAAGAATAACCGGCGCAAACATTAAAAAGAGAATAGCAATAGTACTTGACGGTGTTGTATATTCAGCTCCTGTGGTTAATAATAAAATCACCGGCGGACGTTCACAGATTGAAGGCATGGCTGATCTTAACGAAGCCAAAAATCTTGCCATCATCCTGAATGCCGGCGCTTTCTCTGCCCCCGTTGAAGTTATCGAAGAGAGAACGGTTGGTCCGTCACTTGGTGAAGACTCTGTTAATTCAGGTTTCATGTCAGCACTGCTCGGTTACCTGCTTGTAGCCGGATTCATGATCTTCTACTATCAGAAATCAGGATCAATTGCTGCAGTGGCTCTCTTTACAACTATCCTTTTTATTCTGGGAGTGCTTGCAGGATTCGGAGCCACACTTACGCTCCCCGGTATCGCAGGTATAGTTCTTACCATTGGTATGGCGGTTGATGCCAACGTACTGATTTTTGAGCGTATCAGAGAAGAACTTGATTCAGGTAAAACAACCAAAGCTGCTCTTGAAGGCGGTTTTTCCAAAGCCTATTCAGCTATCTGGGATTCCAACATCACAACACTCATCACAGGTATCGTGCTTTATCAGTTCGGTACAGGCCCCATCCAGGGTTTTGCCTTAACCCTTATGATCGGTCTGGCAACTTCATTGTTCGGTGCTCTCGTGATAACTAAAATGATAATGGAACTCTCTGTAAGCAAAGGCGCAAAGATTTCAATTGGTTAATAAAACAGCTTTATAGGAGCAATTTTACAAATGAGAATTTTCAAAAATTTAAATGTTGACTGGCTCGGAAAAAGGAAGACATTCTATACAGTCTCCCTCATTATTTTTCTTGCCGGTGTGTTAAGTATCCTCTTCAGAGGAATGCAGTTCGGTATCGACTTCAAAGGCGGTTCCGAAATCGTTTTTCAGTTTGATAAACCCATTGATATCACCAAAATGCGTGATGCAATGAGCAAAACTGAACTCGGAAACGTTGAAGTTAAAACTTTTGGTGCGGAAACCGGAGTGCTGGTGAGAACAGAACTTCAGTCAATTCCGGCGGAAGTTCGTCCTAAAGTAACTGCTAATGTCAATGCTGCAGTTAAAGATGCCGTAAAAGGCGGCAATTACAAACTCGTCAGAGATTCTGCAAATGCTGCAGTTTACAGCTTTGATTCAACAGTTTCTGCTTCAGATGTTGTTGATTATCTGATTGCCAGAGGTTATCAGGCTTCAAGAATGGAAGAAGAAAACAACAGCTCGCTTGTCATTGTCAGTATCGGTATTGCCGACTGGATTAAAGAAACAATAAAAGCAAACAATAAAGACAATAACTTTGTTGTTCTCCGTGAAGACAGAGTTGGTCCCAAGATAGGTGAAGAACTTAAACTGCAGGCTCTCCTTGCAGTTGTTATTTCACTTCTCGGTATCCTGATTTATCTCTCATTCAGGTTTAAGTGGATCTTCGCGGTTGGTGCGGTTATAGCTCTGTTCCACGACGTTCTCATCACTGTCGGTCTTTATTCAATACTTTATGGTGTTATTCCGGGACTTAACCTGGAAGTGGATCTCACAGTTATCGCAGCCTTTCTTACCCTTGTTGGTTACTCGATTAACGATACAGTTATCGTTTTTGACCGTGTCCGCGAGACCATCAAGGTTCACAAATCAGGCAAGCTCACAGATCTGATGAATGAAGCGATAAACAAAACGATGAGCCGTACAATACTCACCGGTGGTACAACATTGCTTGCAGTGTTTATACTCCTCCTTTTTGGCGGTGAAGTGCTCAGAGCTTTCTCATTCACACTCTTCTTCGGTATTATTATTGGTACCTACTCCTCAATCTTCGTAGCGAGTGCGCTTGTTCTTGACTATGCCGCAAGAAGCAAAAAGAAAATCGAATTCTGATTTTTATCTTTCTTTTATACTCAAAACCCGGAGTTGCCCTCCGGGTTTTTTGTTTTAAAGGTGATCATGAGACATAGCAAAATCTTGCAGTGTTTTTTGTTAACAGATATTCAACCCGTCCCCTGGTTGATACAGGGGTATTCCCTGCGGTATATGTCAGGAATGCGGGTATCGTATCCCCTGAAAAATCAACCTTCGACCAGTACAGGGTGAAAGTGAAAATTACTTTTGATATAACACCGGCAATATATGGCGAATAATTCCTGTAGTGCCAATCCCTTTTATTATAATGAGTTACAGCTATTTATCTATTGCCGTCGGTTTTAACCGACGGAATGGTATCAGGCAAATAATTTCGGTTTTAACCGCATTAAATACACGCGCACCCGTTTTTCTGATGTGGTTAAAACCATAGGGAGTTCATTGCCTTCATCACCGTTGACTGAAGTCAACGGCAATATATGAAGAATTATTCCTTTAGTGCTGATTCATTTTAAGATAATTTCTTAGAGGAACCGATGCCGAATAAAATGGATATAGCATCGCCGAGTGTGATTCAATGACAGGAAATAACATAAAAACAGAGGTGATTTGAGCGGGCGACGGGATTCGAACCCGCGGCATTCAGCTTGGGAAGCTGACACTCTACCGGCTGAGTTACGCCCGCATCAAAATTTGGTACAACAAAATTAATCAGCCGCTTATTAATAGTCAATATTAATTAAAAATAATTCGAAACGAATTGCTGAAAATAAAAAAACCGCACAAATTACCTCTGTGCGGTTTCATAAATTTTAACGCAGCCCCGATGCTGAGAAGGGATTATCTGACATAATCCTGCAGCATCACACTATTACTTTCCGTTTATAGTGAACGCCTCTCTTACGAGGTTCTGCTGCTGCTGCATTGTGAGTTTTGCAGATCCAACAGCGGGTGAAGCCGC
>JABWCA010000012.1 GCA_013359345.1 Ignavibacteriaceae bacterium | reverse complement strand
ATTATAATGCTTACCGGTGTGCTGCTTATTATCTTTTCAGATAAATTCTGAAGACAGGACACAGGACACAGGAAACAGGAAACAGGAAACAGGAGACAGGAAAGCTGGAAACAGGAAACAAAAACAGTGAGTAGTGAGCAGTGAGTAGTGAGTAGTGAGTAATGAGTAATGAGCAGTGAATAGTGAGCAGTGAGTGGTGAGTGGTGAGTAGTGAGTAGTGAGTAGTGAGCAGTGAATAGTAAGTTTTAATTCTCCTCAGCGAAGTGACCACAAGAAATAAGGATGCCGGATTAAGGGTAACAGTTACTTATAAATCTGACAGGGTTAAAAGAGTGAGGCAATAAAATAATGCCTGAATGATTGATACAAGCATTAAACCCCTGACATTGACTAGTTTATACACGGTTGTTTGTGCGTTTGAAACGGAATAATGGAAAAGGGGATTAAACTGGATAAACGCAATAAAATAAAGGGGGAAGACCACCGCTTATAATCCTGCATTTTGCTGTTTAAAAATCAGGGGAGGGCAATTCCGTAAAGCTGATACCGGCTGATGATTCTTTCTGTCGTTTTTTCTGCTTAATTAAAAATTATTAAGCGAGAGCGAGGGGAACTGTAAAGTAAAAAGTTGTTCCTTTGCCCTGTTCAGATTCAAACCAGACATTGCCGCCGTTCTCTTCGATAAACTCTTTGCAGAGTATGAGCCCCAGTCCGGTGCCTCTTTCATTTGCTGTTCCTCTTGTAGAACTGCTCACGTCAATTCTGAAGATCTTTTCCTTAATCTTTTCAGACATACCAATGCCGTTATCAATAATTGAGATGAGAGCCTTTCCGCCATCGCGTTCTGCTCTTACAATAATTTTACCCCCCTCATTTGTGAATTTTATCGCATTGGTCACGAGGTTTCGGAGCACGGTATTTATCATGTTCTCATCTGCATAAACAGCAAGTTCGTCTTCAACGGCAAGCTCCAGTTCAATCCCTTTTTTTGCCGCGGTCATTTTCATAAGATTATAGCTTTTGCTTGCAGTAAGGGTAAGGTCAAAACTCACGGGATTAAATTTAAGTCGGCCGGTCTGCATATTTGCCCATTCAAGCAGATTTGAGAGGAGTTCATAAGAATACTGGGCTGAATTTCTGATTGACTGAATATAAGAGAGTGAATCATCTTTGCTGAGTTCATGAAAATCATTAATTACGATATCGGCAAGGCCAATAATACTGTAAAAAGGATTTTTAAGATCATGTGCAATGATAGAGAAAAATTTATCTTTGGTTGCATTGAGAAGTTCAAGTTCTTCGGAGCGTTTCATCAGCTGCTCCTGAACACTTAGCAGTTCATTTTTTATTTTGCCTCTCTCAATGGCATACCCGATTGTTCTGCTGAGCAGATTTCCCGAGACCGTTCCTTTCACGAGATAATCCTGAGCCCCTTCACGCACGGCCTGAAGCGCAAGCTGCTGATCATCATTTCCTGTAAAAACTACTATAGGCATCTTCCCTGATTTCTGATAAACCGATCTGAAGGTGTCAATACCGAAGCTATCAGGCAAACCCAGATCGAGCAGAATCACGTCAAACACTTTTGCTGCAAGAAGCGAAAGGGTGGTTTCCAGATCTTCAGTTCTTTCAATTGTTCCAAAATCATTACCAAGCCCTTCATTGATTGCTTCTGTAACCAGCCGGGCTGTTATGGCACTGTCTTCAACTAATAATATGGTAAGTTTTTGGTTATCCATGGTGATTTTTGTTTAACTGATCAAAAATAATTAACTCTCTGATAATCTCTGAGGGGGAAAGCACTTTAACCGCCGCTCCCGTTTTCACTGCTTCTCCCGGCATGCCGTATACAACGCAGCTCTCCTCACTCTGGGCTATTGTAACCCCTCCGCGTGATTTAATCCTGTGAAGTCCTTTAACGCCGTCTTTACCCATGCCGGTAAGTATGATACCAACAACCGAATCCCGGTAATATTCAGCAACTGAGCTGAAGAGTAAATCGACGGCAGGTCTGTGACCATCAAGCGGAGGATCCTTGCTGAGAAAAATTCTTCCACCGCGCTCAATAGTCAGGTGAGTCTGTTCTTCAGGGAAGTAGATCACTCCCGGTTTGGGTGATTCCCAGTTTTCTGCAATTTTCACCTCAAGAGCACAGTTTTTATCAAGCCAGTTTACAAGACCCTGAATAAACCCATCGGAGATATGCTGAACAACAAACACGGGCATGCTGAAATCTTTCGGTAAACCGGGCAGAATTTCTGCAAGGAGCTGCGGTCCGCCTGTGGAAACTCCAATGGCAACAGCCCTGAATCTTCCTTTTCTCTGCTGTATGTTTAAGGGTGCTGTTGCAACTCTGTCACTCGCAGGTTTTCTCTTAAAGATATATACCCCGGCAACAACTTTTATTTTGGAATTGAGCTCACGGGCAGCCTTGTGAAAATCCTCATTATTCATCAGATTAGGTTTCTGATGCACATCAACGGCGCCGGCTTTAAGCAGGGCGAAAACATTTGCTGAATCACGGGTCTGGTCAACCACCGAACTTACAACCAGAACGGGTCTGGGGGTGTTCTGCATGATATAAGAGGTAAGCTCAAGCCCGTCCATGAGGGGCATTTCAAGGTCAGTGCAAACCACATCAGGATTAAGCAATTCAATTTTTGGAATTGCCTCTTTTCCGTTTCTTGCCGTTCCGGCAATTTCAATATCGGGAGAAGTCGAAATCATGCGTGTCAGCAGCTCAAGCACCAGCAGCGAATCATCAACCAGAAGGACTCTTATTTTTCCCGCAGAACCTGATGATGTTCCCTGAATTGTCTTATCCATATATGCCTGCCATTATAAAAGCCTGTTAATTGTATCTATTAATAATTTCTGGTCAAAAGTGCCTTTTGTTATATATGCATCTGCGCCTGCCTCAAGTCCTTTTTTCCGGTCTTCCTCCTTTGAAAGCGAAGTAACCAGAATCACCGGCCTGGATTTATGAACCGGATCTTTTCTCACAGACTCAGTGAAAGTGATTCCGTCCATATTCGGCATTTCGATATCAGAAACGATGCAGTCAATCTTTTCACTCCTGAGTTTGGCGAGGCCATCCACCCCGTCAACAGCAACCACCACGGTGAAGCCTGAAGATTCAAGGATCCGTTTTTCCTGGGTTCTTGTTGTGATTGAATCTTCAACAAGCAGGATGACTTTCCTTTTAGCGGCAGTATCACTTTTCTTAACCGTGAGCGATGCAGTGCCTCCGCCTGTCTTGTTTCTGACCGAACGTATTAGATCAGAAGGGTTGAGGATCATGCAGATTTTACCGTTACCGAGTATTGCTGAACCTGATACATTTCTTACTTTGAGCAAAACAGGACCAAGCGATTTAAGCACTATTTCCTGTTCATCTGAAATTCTTTCTGCCACAAACCCGATTTCCTCATTTTCAGCGCTTACAATCACGCAATGCCATGTTCCTGAACCGGGCAATGCGTCATTACTGTTAACTTTGTGCTTCAGTTCAAGCACTTCTTCAAGCTTTATCACTGATATTGCCCGGCCGTCTGAGTTAATTGTATCCCTGCCGTCAATGGTGAAAATGTCTTCCTGCTTAACGGAAAGTACTTTTCTGATATTCTCAACGGGTATTGCAAACCAGGCACTGCCTATCTCCAGAATCATGACGTTCATGGTAGCAAGTGTTACGGGGAGTGAGATTGTGAAGGTTGTTCCGCCGCCTTTAACAGAATCGACAGAAATTTTTCCTTTGAGACCGGTCACGTTATTCTGGACAACATCAATGCCGATGCCTCTTCCGGATACATCAGTGATCATCGGGGCTGTTGAGAATCCCGGGCGGAAAATGATTTCATAAATTTGCGGGAGGCTCATTTTTGAGAGATCCTCATCAGTGAAAAGACCGCGCCTTGCAGCAGTCTTTTTTATGAGTTCGGGATCGAGCCCTTTACCGTCGTCAGTGACTTTTATTATTACTTTTGTAGCTTCCTGCTGAACAGAGAGTGTGATTTTGCCCTCAGGATTTTTACCGGCGGCTGATCTTTCAAGGGGATTTTCGATTCCGTGATCAACAGCGTTTCTGATCATGTGGGTGAGAGGGTCTTTTATTTCCTCAATGATTCTCTTATCGGCGGTGATATTTCCGCCTTCAATAACAAGGTCAACATTTTTGCCGAGCTCTGCAGCCAGGTCTCTCACCATTCTGGGGTAGAGGCTGAAAATTGTGGAGAAGGGGAGAAGCCTCATATCTCTGGCAATATTCTCAATCCCGGAACCACAGAACTCAAGCCGTGAATTATCTTCATAAATATCACCTTTTAGTGATTCAAGAAGGGCGCTCAGATTTTCGGCTTTCTCTGTGATCTGCCTGGCAAGTGAGTTCAGTTCATCATCTTTAAGAAGTGCTGTTTTTAGGAATCCGTTAAGATGACTGCTGAACCTGCTTATATTCTTCTGGTGGTCCTCAACTCCGGTGATTATTTCCTCAAGCTGCTGATAATGCTGGGAATACTGCAGTTTGGTTACTTTCAGCTCACCTGTCAGGTTAATCAGTTCGTCAAGCTTACCGGCGGATATCTTGATTGTATCTATCGAGAAATTACTCCGTTTACCGGCTGCGGGGATTACTGCCCCCGGTTCAGCCACCGGCGGATTCTCTTCAGGCTTTTTTACAGGAGGAGCTTTTTGCTTAATTATTTTTTCAGGTTTCTCATCCGGCTGAACCGGCGTGAAGAGATCATTTTTAACAGTCTTTTCAGATTTCTGAACATCAGGCTGTGCCGCATTCACAGGCGGGGAAAAGACCGCTTCGGGTTCAGCTTCCTGTACCACATCAGGCTTCAGACTTTCAATAACCTGATCAATATTGATGTTATACGCTTTGCCAGTAAGAGCCTCATCAACAAGCTTTTTAATAACATCAAGCGTTTTATACAGCTTTGTAACAAGATCCTTCTGCAGCTTTAATTCACCGCTTTTAGCATGCGAAAAAATATCTTCAAAGTGATGAGAGACCTTTGCCACATCACTCAGCCCCAGCATTCTGGCGCTTCCTTTCATACTGTGAGCGGCACGCCTTACAATACTGACAACGGCAGAATCCTCCGGATTTTTCTCCAGGGTTAAAAGCCCCTCATCAAGCTGCTGCAGATATTCGTCAAATTCGGTCTTGAAGAGAATTTTTAGTTCTTTATCCTCTATCACTTTTGCCTCGGCTTACTTAAATCGGCTCAGATCAGTTTTTCAAGATTATTTGCAGTTTCAGAGAGCCGCTGAACGCCCACTCTTGTCTGGGAAAGACCGGCTGCAATTTCTCTTACACCGTTATTAATTATATTCATGGCATCAACCACCTGTTTCACTGCAGCCGACTGCTGTTTAACGGTAAGAACAGTCTGCTGAGATGTTTCATACGTATCGCGGGTAAAATCAGATATTTCAACAAAAATCTTCTCTGCTCTTTCTGCGGATGAAAGGCTTCTGTCAACATTTTTGGTTCCTTCTTCGGTTACCATTACTGTTGAATTGGTTGCCTTCTGTATATCGTTAACAATGGCATTAATTTTTTCTGCCGATTTCTTGCTCTGATCAGCAAGCTTTCTTATCTCGGTGGCCACAACTGCAAAACCTTTTCCATGCTCACCGGCCCTTGCAGCTTCAACCGCGGCATTCAGTGCCAGGAGGTTTGTCTGGTCAGCAAGATCTTTAACGAGAACAATAACCGTACTGATCTGGCTGGTCTGT
Source organism: Ignavibacteriaceae bacterium (assembly GCA_013359345.1). Lineage (GTDB taxonomy): Bacteria > Bacteroidota > Ignavibacteria > Ignavibacteriales > Ignavibacteriaceae > JABWCA01. The sequence continues at coordinate 27,885 of JABWCA010000012.1, read as the reverse complement.
TCACTGAGTTTCAGTATCTGTTCAGCAATAGAACCTACTTTATGTTTCAGCTCAAACATGAGGTCCATTGTACCTTTTATGGTGGTCAGACCATTTTCAGCAACCTCAGAGGCTTTGCTGGCTGCCGCTGCGGATGAGCCGATTTTATCAACTGACTGTGAGAAAGAGACTTCGAACTCATTCATGGTGGAAGTTGTCTCATTAACAGATGCAGCCTGCTGAGAAGCGATCCTGTCATGTTCAGTGATAGTGGCACCCATTTCACTTGAGGTGGATGCTATTGAGTTAATTGCCTCCCTGATTGTTGCCACAGTTGATTTTTTGATTCCGGCGGCTATAATCAACCCGAGAATAATCACCATTGCCGGGCCCAGAATATTGCTCAGCAGCATATTTGACTGAGCCGTATTCATTGCGTCAGTTCTTTCACCCAGAAGTTCAAGTTCAAAATTTATCATATCCTTAACAATATCATTGGCAGTCACTATCAGATTGCCTATCTGAATCTCGTATGCCTTTACCTCATTATCTCCAAGCTTATTAGCATTTGCCAGTTTCTGATCAAACAACACCCAAAGCTTATCATTGAGATCGTTAAGTTTGTTGAGGCGTTCAGTCTGGAGCTGCTGATGTTTAAGTGTCCGGTAAAGAGTGTCTATTACGGTGCCGCAGAGTTTTTTGTTTTCGTCATAATCCTTAAGGAATGATTTGTCGCCGGTTGAGATGTATGACACCAGCTCATTCTGAGTATCAAGAATTGAGTTTGAGACATCATGAAGAGCCTCATTCACTTTATAGGTGAATTCAACCAGTTCAGTGGTCTGGATGGTATCTTTCACGCCGATATACAGGTAACCTGAGTACAGGATAACGATTAAAAAAATCAGGATATAACCACCCAGAATTTTTTGCCCGATCTTAAGATTATTAAATGCTTTTAACATAACTCACCGCATTTTTATTGTACTGTTTCATTGACAACTAAATTTTCGTCAGAAAGAATTCTGTCGATGTTAATAATTCCCACAAGCCTGCCTTCATAAGGGAAGGTGCCAGAGATAAATTCTTTTGCAATATTTTTAACCACAACGGGCACTTCACCCGTATCAGAGACATTTACCGATCTGATATCAGAAATATCTTCGGCTATGATGCCGATATCCTCCCCCTCAAAATCCACAATTATAACTTTACGGTCGGTAAAATTATCAGGTTTCATTTTCAGGAAGATTCTTAGATCGATTACCGTTAATGCAGATCCCCTGTAATTAATCTGTCCGGCGATATGATCAGGACAGCAAGGCACTTCAGTGACTGATTTTACGGCGGCAAACCCTTTCACCTTGGTTACCGGCAGTGCCAAAAGCTCATTGTTCAGCCTGAACAGGACAAATTTATTCCCCGACTCAACCTCAGTCTCAGAATCTTTTCTGTGCGAAATGCTGACCGCCCGTTCAGAAAAAAGGGCTTCGTGCAAAGGAGCGGAAAATAAATCACGGTAGATATCAGGAATCCGGGGTGCGTTATCAGCAGGAGTCTGCGGCAGGGCAGTGGTGTTCTCTTTAATCAGCCTGGCGAGATCGAGGATATTTATCAGCCTGTTTTCAATAAACGCAGCACCCTGCATAATAGCAGCTTCGGTGCTGCTTATTCTGTCGGTTACAGACTGAATCTGTTCCTTATCCAGAGGGATCACTTCAAGAGATTCATGAATTATCAGGCCGAAAAGATGCGCGCCGTATGAAAGGATCAGAACTTTTGAGTTAATATCAGCAGATGTGGCATCTCTGCGCATTCTGAGGTTAATATCAAGAACAGGAATATAGACACCCCTGTAATTGAATGCACCGGTGACATACTCGGGAAGTTCTTCAACAAAGGAGAGTTTCGGGAGGAGAATGATTTCCCTGACCGAACCGGCTTCAACGGCGTATCCCGCTTTGTTGATTTCGAACAGAAGGTAGAGGCTTGTTTCCACCATATACCAAAATGATTATAAAAGGTTACTTAACTTAAGTATAATTTTTAATTAATGTAATCAATTCTTTAACTGAAATATCATCATAATCAGTAATTATAGTATCAGGCTGCATTTTTTCAAGAATATCAGCAACCTGTTTCCTTAGTTTTGAGGCTTTTTCATCCTCACGCTGCGCCTGATAGATAGAAGCAAGTTCAATCATGGCACCTATATGATCAGACTTGAGATAGAGTACCTTTTTAAGGAAATTCTGAGCTTTATCAATCTCATTTTTTTCGTGAGCAATCTGACCAAGGAGAAAATAAGGGTATGGTTCAAAAATGTTCTTTGTAATAAGTTCACCGCAGATCTTTTCTGCTGCAATGTAATTACCGGAATTTGCGAGTGCCCTTGCATCATCAATCAGCTTTTTCTGCTCTGAGATTATGCCGGCAGCTTTTTGCTCTTCAGATCCGGTGAGCGGCCTGTGATCTCTTTTTTCGGCTGAGTGGCCATGACTTCCCGAATAAGTGCGGGGCGTTTGCAGTGTGCTCCGTCCGCTCTGAGAGTGGCTTCTGCCTTCACCGTATGATTTCACTGCCGTATCTTTGCCGGAATGCGCTGAGGGTTTTAAAGGAGAAGGTAAAGTGCCGGGAGGAGCTTTCTGATAAACTACCGACTGGGGGTAGTAGTGCGCAACCATGTACTTATTGGTTTCATGAACATACTCTGCATGACCGAACATGGCAAAACCTGTGCTGTTCATGGCGAGGCTGAATTTTGCCACTATATCCTGAATAACACTCTGCCTGAAATAGATAAAGACATTGCGGCAGATTATCAGATCGATATCTTCAAACGGTTCCGGGTATTTCCCGTCTCGTCCTATCAGATTCATTGTCCAGAATTCAACGATATCCCTGAACTCATCTTTAATTCTGAAGCCTGATTTAACCTTGGTGAACCATGTTTCGGTTTTCATGGGGCCAAGGGTGCGGAGCGACCACTGGGTATACACACCAGCTTTTGCCTTCTCAATGTTACGGCTGCTGATATCGGTTCCGATAATTCTGATTTTCCATCCTGAAGTATCACCCAGCAATTCTTTCAGCATTATTGAGAGGGTATAAACTTCCTCTCCGCCTGAGCAGCCGGCACTCCAGATTTTTAAAGTGCGCGTGTATTTTGCGTATTCAAAAAGTTTTGGAAAGATTATGGATCTGAGAAGGTTAAGCTGTCCTTCATCTCTGAAGAAAAAACTTTCGGGAACGGTGATGTGAGTGAGCAGCAAAGACCAGCGGGGACCCGTAAGGCTTTCATCTTTTTCGAGCTCCCAGTAAAAATCATTAAGATCACTGAGTCCCGAGTGGCTGTAGCATGATAAAATAATTTCTTGGAGTTTTTGTTCGTTTTTAAGCGCTTCAAATAAGCCGGTCCGGTTCAGGATGAGCGTCTTGAGATCTTCGAACAATTTACTGTTAATTACCGGTCTGTACATGAATCTGCATAAGTATTAAATATTCAACTCAAAATAGCAATTATTACTTAAATCTGTAAATAAAATTGTTGAAAAATCAGCAGTTAAACAGATGTTAAAATGATAACCGACAAATATCAGGTATAAGCGAAAATCCCGGAAAAAAATACCTGAATAAAGCCGGGGACTTCAAAAAGGGAAAATATTTGCAGTCTGTTTCTGAGTTGAAGAAATGTTATATTTGAAATCATATATTATTTTGTTTACAGACACTGCCAGCATCAGATTGACCGTAAAAAGTTTTATAAAAACCGGAATTAACGAATTCAGAGAATTAGACCTGCAGCCGGTTGTGGTCATGCTTTCAGTGGCAATACTCCAGACTATCTCCTGGTACTTTACTTCACGCGGTTTCTTTGCCCAGAATCTTGCCGGTTACTTTGATGATTATCAGTCGGCAAGATATGCACAGTTTATTTACTGGTTTGCGGGCGATTTCATATCACTTTTTCTTCTGCCTGTACTAATAATCAGATTTATACTCAGGGGTAAGCTGAGCGAATTCGGGTTCAGGGCAGGAGATTACAGGACCGGCATAAAGTTTACCGGCGTATCGCTCCTTGTTATGGGAATCATAATCTGGTTTGTTTCTGCAAATTCACAGTTCCTGAAAGTTTATCCGCACCTTGAGTTTGCAAGAGACTCGTTAATAATTTTTCTGCTCTATGAACTCGGCATACTTCTTTACATGTTTTCATGGGAGTTCATGTGGCGCGGTTTCACGCTGTTCGGGTTGTATCCGAAATTTGGACTTTACGCGGTTTTCATTCAGATGATACCGTTTGTAATACTTCATAACGGAAAACCGGCGCTTGAAACCTTCAGCTCAGTTCTGGGAGGAATTGTGCTGGGTTATATGTCATTAAAACTCGGATCATTTATTTATGCGGTAATCATCCATTTCGGCGTGATGTTGTTCATTGATATGTTCTCTGCATTAAGATACACCAAAACTGAGCTGGGAACAGGATTTGAAGCGTTATATAATATAATTTTTAAGTAAGAAGGAATTCTAAAATGCGTTTTTGTCTTAATATTGATCATGTTGCAACTCTGAGAAATGCCAGGGGGGGAAATGAACCCGATCCCGTTACGGTTGCCCTGCAGGCTGAGCTTGCCGGAGCCGACGGAATAGTGGTGCATCTCAGGGAAGACAGAAGACATATTAAAGAAAGAGATCTGTATCTTCTCCGGGAAGTTATTAAAACCAAGCTCGATCTTGAAATGGCTGCCGTTGAAGATATAATTAAAATTGCGTGTGATGTAAAGCCTGAACTGGCAACACTTGTGCCTGAAAAGAGACTTGAGCTCACAACCGAAGGCGGGCTCAATGTTATAGACAATATTGATAATCTCCGTGACACAATAAGAGATCTGCACAAGAGCGATATTCTTGTATCCCTGTTTATTGAGCCTGATGAAGAGCAGATAAATGCAGCCGCAGAGATTGGCTCAGACCTTATTGAAATTCACACCGGCGTTTTTGCTGAGGCAAAGACCGAGGAAGAGCAGTTTGATGAGCTTGAAAAAATAAGATTTGCAGCAAAGCATGCAAAGAAACTCGGGCTTGGCGTTAATGCCGGTCACGGACTTAATTATCAGAATATTAAAATATTCAGAGAACTTTCTGATATTGATGAGCTGAGTATAGGCCATGCAGTGATTGCCAGGGCAGTTTATACAGGAGTTGATAAAGCAGTAAGGGAAATGATCTCCCTTATGAAAGGTTAAATCTTAAAAGGCAGTCAGCTTTAACAGCTTTGCTGCCTTGATTTTACATATCAGGAAAGGGAATATCTGCCGCTTATGCTGCGGCGGATAAGTAAATTTTATACACGGGATACCGGGGCGGATTCAACTATTACAACGAGGAAAAGACAATGAAAGTGAAATCACTTCTTCTTTTAATCATTGTCAGCGGGCTTATGAATGCCCAGTATCAGAATGTCAGGGTTGACTTACCCACGACATCAAGCGCAAACGAACCATCCATTGCAGTTAATCCTGCCAATCCTCTGCAGCTTGCAGCAGGAGCAAACATAAGCTATTTCTTCAGCTCAACAGACCGCGGGCAGACGTGGACTCAAAAAAACATGTCTTCGAGCCTGGGTGTCTGGGGAGATCCCTGCCTTATATATGATGCCGAAGGATATCTGTATTACGGACATCTTTCAAACCCGACAACAGGATACTGGATTGACCGCATTGTGGTACAGAGATCCACAAACAACGGGGTTAACTGGAACGACGGCGCAGGGGTGGGGCTGACTCCTCCCAAGGAACAGGATAAGGAATGGCTGGCTGTAAATCTGACCGACGGACCTTACAAAAATCATGTCTATATGTCATGGACAGAATTTGACTCTTACGGCAGTTCATCACCGGCCGACAGTTCGAGAATAAAATTTTCCAAATCAACAGACCGCGGCTTAACATGGCTGCCCGCCGTAACAATAAGCGACCGCTCAGGCGATTGTGTTGATGAGGATAATACGGTTGAAGGTGCAGTGCCTGCCATTGGTCCCGATGGTGAGATATACATTGCATGGTCAGGCCCCCTGGGCATCATGTTTGATAAATCAACAGATGGCGGGGCAACGTTCGGGACTGATAAATTTGTTTCATCGCAGCCGGGTGGATGGGATTATTCCATTCCCGGTATCTACCGCGCCAACGGGCTCCCCATAACGCTCTGCGATACAAGCCGCGGAGTTCACAGAGGCAGAATCTATGTTACATGGAGCGATCAGAGAAACGGTGCGGGAAACACTGATGTGTATGTCGCGTATTCGGATGACAAGGGAAATACCTGGCAGCCCGCAATCAGAGTGAATGATGATAATACCGACCGTCACCAGTTCTTCAACTGGATGGCAATCGACCAGACAACAGGTAATCTTTATATGGTCTTTTATGACAGAAGAAACACCGCAAATTCACTCACGGATGTTTATCTCGGGAAATCTTATGACGGCGGGGCCACATGGCATAATGTCAGGATAAGCCAGTCCGCTTTTAATCCTAATGCAGGTGTGTTCTTTGGTGACTATACAAATATTGCAGCACATGCCGGATGGATTCATCCTATCTGGACAAGGCTTGATAACACTTCGAGAAGCATCTGGACAGCGGCAATCTATGATTCAACCGGAATGGTGCCGGTGGAGCTTACATCATTTAACGGATATGCAGATAATTCTGATGTTCATCTTTCATGGAAAACAGCCACGGAGTTAAATAACCGTGGTTTTGAGATTCAGCGGGCAACAGAGAAGAACCCCGGGAGCTGGAACTCAATCGGGTTTGTTGAAGGGAAGGGCACAACATCCCAAAGCAGTGAATATCATTTCCGTGATATTAATCTGAGCCCGGGGTTTTACAATTACCGGCTGAAGCAGATTGATCTGGACGGAAAATTTCAGTATTCGGGCACTCTTAAACTGAATGTAATAAAACCTAAAACATTCGTGCTGAATCAGAACTACCCGAATCCGTTTAATCCCTCAACCACAATTTCTTTTGAACTGCCGGCTCAGGCTGATATCACTATGAGACTTTATGATGCGTTTGGCCAGCTTGCAGGAACACTTGTGAGTGATAATTTCCCTGCCGGTCTGCATGAGGTTACAATTGATACAAGAAAAATGAATCTCAGCTCAGGAGTTTATTACTACACACTTACAAACGGAGAATTTACGGAATCAAAGAAAATGGTACTGATAAAGTAGGGGGGATGTCCAAAAGTCCTCCTGATATTTTTTTACAGAGGGCAGGTTCTTAACTGCCCTTACTTTTATTCCCGCGTTAGCCCAAAATCACATATTACAATTAGTTTCTTTAGCGAAAAAATATCTTCACATATCCGACTATTCCATGAAAAGAATGAACGAACCTGTGCCTGATATCACAATCTGAAAAAAAAACAGCCTCATTTTCCTCAGAATATTTCTTTCCCCGTATAACTCCATTAATGACGGGAAATTTTAATTTCCCATCTGTAAACAGAGAGCGCTGCTGCTTTAATTGAATTGAGCACAGATCCGGAATTTCTGTTGCAGACAGAATAAAATGGTATTCAGCCGAGGATTGAATGAAAAAAGAGTACTTTACAAAGATTCTGGTGCTTTTCACAATATTTATAACTGCAGGCCTGTGGCCTCAGAGCGGATTAAAAAGTTTTAATCAGGGCCTTAATAAAGAAGGGGAACTGCTTTTCAGTGAAGATTTCAGTACCGGCAGTCTCGCAAAATGGCAGTTTTACAGATTTTCAACCGGTCTTCACGGCGCGGTGCCTGATCCTTATATTGAAAACGGAAGAGTTAATATCACTACCCGTGATCAGCAAAGAACATTTCTGAGTGCAGGCAGTCTGAATTATTATAACTACTCCTTTTCTGCCGAAGCCAGAATTGAACAGGCTTATGATGATGCCAACAGGCAGATAATCTTTTATTTTTATATCCGCAATATTGGCGGTACCTATCAGAATTACCAGGATATACTGGGGTACAGTTTCAGCATTTCAGCGAGAGACAGCCGCTGGTATCTTATAAAACACAATTATCCTCAATCCTCAAACATTCTTTTCACCGGCACCAAATCGTTTTCCACGGGTGTGAATTACCAGTTTGAAATGGTGCCCACAGCATCAGGGTTTGAAATTTATTTTTATGAAATGGGTCAGGCCAGAACGCTGATCACATCATACAGTGGTTTGCTCTCAGAAGAGAAGAACGGATATTTTGGTTTCGGGGGCGGTGATGACAGAATATCAGTTGATAATGTTTACGTGAACGGATTGAATTCACAGGCCGTGAACTCGCTCCGGGCATATTATCCGCTGAATGGAAATACGAATGATTCGAGCGGAAACGGCCAAAACGGACAGCCGTTCTCCCTGCAGTATACCACAGACAGATTCGGAAATCAGAATGGTGCGGGTTTGTTTGACGGAGTAAACAGTGAAGTAATTATCACACCTGATACGGTGCTTAGTCGCTTTGCCGCTGGTGATCATACGGCTTCTGCTTGGTTCAGGCTATCGGAAACCACGGTTTACCAGAAGTTTATTGTTGATTACGGGGAAACGACGAGGGATCAGGAAGGATTAAGGATAGAAACGGGGGGGCGGGCAAACTTCAAATGGGTTACAAGGCCGGCGTACCTGAACTCTGTTTACGGCAAAACAAGGCTTGAAACAGGAGTCTGGTATCATATTGCGGCAACTGTGCAGGGATCAAAAGGCAAACTTTATCTTAACGGAGTTCTGGTTGATTCAACGGATAACGGAGCTCTGCCTGATACAACCAGGTTTTTAACATTGAAGATCGGGAATATTTCAGGGGGAGGCCCGGGGGGTATTAAATTCAAAGGGGCCATTGATGATGTGAGGCTCTACAGCACGGCTTTGTCTGAAGAGGAGATTAAAATTCTTTACACAGAGAGGGGATGGAATCAAAAAGAGCTGCATTTCGTGGAAAGTTTGTGGAACGGTTCACTGTGGAGCGGAGGAATCAGAACAGGCGACTGGTTCCCGGCAATTGATTCATTTGCAGTATTTAATCAGCCGGGCAACAGCCTTACTGAACTGATAAGCTCAGAGTCATTTTCAGGAGGGAAAAGGATCAGGTTTAAGATAAAGCCCTGGCTGGCATCTCAGAGCGCGAATGCAAGTGAAGCATTTTTCGGAATCGGCAGCGGTCTTGGGGGCGATGCAACGCATTTTGCCGGGCTTCGGTTCAGAAACGGCATAATCCAGATATATGAAAAGTATTTTGCCGGAGGCGTAAAGGATACTGCAATCCAAATAGGCAGTTATGAATCAGGCGTCTGGGAAGAACCGGAAATAGTACCTTCAGCAAACGGCACTCTTAAAATAAAACTGGGTGAAAATGAGTATCTCTATACCCCGTCTGTAAATTCAGACGAATACAGGCTGATTCTGGCAGGTGCTAATTCAGTGAGAGGCTTTGATGTCAGCCGTGTTTCAACCGATTCAATTTTCTATGAACTGATACGGGTAGCAGATCCTGACGGCGGTGAAGTTTTAAGAGGGGGCACAGATTATGTCATTAAATGGACAAGCACAGGAGTGGGTTTTGTCAACATCGACTATACTACAGATGGCGGGCTCGTCTGGTATCCTGTAGCAGTAAATTTCAAGGATACTTCATTTTACAGATGGCTGCTGCCTGAAATTTCCTCGGGGAAAGTAAAGATCAGAGTGCAGAAGATGGGTGATCCCTCCGTGGGAGATATAAGTGACTCCGATTTCAGAATAGTCACCCCTTCATTAACATTACTCAATCCGAACGGGGGAGAAGTCTGGAAAACCGGAGATAAGGGCCTTATTTCATGGAACGGCAGCGATGTTGATTCAGTCCGGATAGCTCTGAGACACACAGATTCTCTGAGCTGGAAGACCATTTATGAATCTGTTGCTTTTTTAAGAGATACAGTTTTGTATCCTGTGGATGAAAGTTATCCTGACGGTGATTATCTCATCAAAATTACTGACTTAAGGTATCAGGATGTTTCTGATTCAGGCAATGCATCTTTCAGAATAGTTAAAAAACTGAGAGCACCGGTGAACCTTTCTGCTGATATCATTAATATTAACGATGTGGTTCTGAACTGGGAAGACAGCCAGAATTTTACTCATAAGGGTTACCTGATACAGCGTGCTGAAGGGGATTCATTATCCGGCGGAGACTTTATTACTATTGACACTGCATCGGCTGCCGAAAGATCGTACACGGATGCTGATCTGATAATAAGCAAATCGTTTACAAATTTCAGATACAGGGTTCAGGCTTATAATGATTATGATTCTTCGGCGTTTTCTAACCATGCCTCTGCCCGGATCATCATGCCCCGGGTCAGAATGACTTTCCCTCAGGACAGCAGCCGGTATCTGCCAACCCCTCTTGTATTTTTCTGGGAACCTATACGTGAACGTAATTCATCCTCAGCTCTCTTTTATAATTTGCGGGTAGCCCGTGATCCGGGATTTAACACAGTCATATTTGACACCCTGATTACAGACACCCTGATAAATGTTCCGTTGCGCGGAGGGGAACAACTTTACTGGAGCGTGCGTTCACGGCTTCATAATGCTGACAGCGATTCAAATCAGGTCCGGTTGTTTATGACTGAACTTGAACCCCCTTCAAATCTGAGTTACACTTTACAAAATATTAATGATGTAACCCTTAACTGGCAGCTTAATTCTGTGACGGAAGATACTGTCTTTGTGTACAGGAATGACGGCGGCGGAATCTACTTTCCCATTAAAGCTTTAGCCGCAGGAAGTGAAAGTTACACAGACACCAGTCTTTTAATTAAAAACCAGACCACATCTTATTCATATCTGGTTCAGGCCAAAAATGAGATTGATACATCCATATTCAGCAATTCAGTTACTGTAAATATCGGAATAGGTACCCCGCAGTTAATATCGCCCGGTGACGGTATACGTGAGCTTGAAAGACAGGTTGATTTCAGGTGGAGTAAATTGAAAACTCTTGCGGAAGGATCACCCGTCTATTACAGAATACAGATTTCAGAAGACGCGGAATTTGCAGGAAATCCCGTGGCGGATTCAGTTGTAACTGATACCGCTCTGACATATCTGCTTCAGGACGGGAAAAAGTATTACTGGAGAGTAAAATCTCTGGTCTCAAATTCATCAGGAGCATTTTCTGAGCCCTTCAGTTTTGTGACAAGACTTTATGCCCCTCACGGACTCACCGCGGTATCAAAAAATATAAGTGAAATTGAGCTCTCATGGAATCACACGGGAGTAAATGAAAATGGCTTCAGGATTTACAGAAAGCAGGGGGATTCGCTTTCACCAAATCAGTATGCACTGCTGGCAGTCACAGGCGCCGGCATTCTGAATTACACCGATACAAGCGCAGTTTTTTATTCCTTACCTTCGTTCTATACTTACAGGATTGAGGCGTTTAATGACCAGGATACTTCAGATTACGGTGATCAGCTGACAGTGAGATTATCACTGCTTGCCGTTGAACTTTCCTCTCCGGGCGACGAGGACCGGGAACTGCCTGAAAACTGTGAGCTTAAATGGAATAAAATCCGCACAGCTCCTCTTGCAGCACAGGTGAAGTACCATCTGCGTGTCTCAGAAGACGCACAGTTTGCAAACAGCGTGTTTGATGCACAAATGACAGACACATCAAAAATAATTCAGTTAAAGGATGGTAAAAGATATTACTGGCAGGTCAGACCGGTGGTTAACAGTGTGACCGGTCCCGGCGAGATAAGAAGTTTTGTAACTGCACTAAGAGGAAGTCAGTTTACTGCCTGGAATATAACCAATATTAATGATGCCACTTTGCAATGGACAGACCCGGGAGAAAATGAGACAGGTTATATTCTCGAAAGAAAAAGCGGAGGTACTGAAGATACAACCGAGGCATATCAGGTCGTGAAAATACTCCCGGGTAACACAACCGTAACAACAGACAGCAACCTGATAATTAAGGACACAAATGCCGTTTACAGTTACAGAATAAGCGCATTCAGTCAGCATGACACTTCAGCCCTATCAAATCCCATTCAGATACTTGCGGGTATTGAAAGAGTCAGGCTTGCAGAACCGGTGAACGGATTACTGAATTCTGATGAAAATGTCCGCTTTTCATGGGAAAGAATCAACTCAGTTTCTGCCGGCTCGGTTGTTTACTATCAGCTTGAGATTTCAGAATCAGCGGCATTCAATCAATTGGTTTTCAGTGACAGCACAATCACTGACTCATCACGCATGGTGAATCTTCAGGATGGCAAAAAATATTACTGGCGCGTAAGAGCAAAGGTAACACAAGGCAGGGGAAATTACAGTGAGGTAAGAAGTCTAACAACCGATCTTAATTCAGCTTCTTCCCTTGCGCTGAAAGCGCTTAATATAAATGATGTCAGACTTGACTGGACCAACAACACTCTTAATGCCGTAGCACATATTATCGAAAGAAAAGCCGGAGATTCATTAAGTGCCTTACAATGGACAGTTATTGCAAATCTCCCATCAGTTTCGGTCAGTTATACCGATCAGGAAATTTTACTTAACGGTGCCGTGACAACTTACAGTTACAGGTTAAGATCTTACAGTTCATCTGATACCTCAGGATACAGTAATGTAAGAGAAATCAGAGTTGGTATTGCAACCGTGGAACCTGTAATGCCTGTGAATTATGCGCGTGATCTGGAACAGAACATCACTCTTAACTGGAAACAAATCAGGACTTTGAGCCAGGGGTCTGCAGTCAGCTACAATCTGCTCATCTCTGAGAGTGCGGATTTTTCGGGGCAGGCATTCAGCGATACTGTTATTACTGATACTTCTCTTACGCTGTTTTTTGAAGACGGAAAAAATTACTTCTGGAAGGTTAAGGCTCTGGTCAACGGAGGCGAGGGATTTTTCAGCAGCACGCGGCAATTCACAACTGAACTGAAAAAGCCATTCGCCGGATACCCCGTTATCAGGAACATAAACGATGTGGTTCTTAACTGGGAAGAGACAACCAACAATGAAGCGGGATTTATTATCCAGAGAAAAACCGGTGACAGCCTCTCAGGAAATCCTTATATAACCATTGGTGCAACCACTGCTAACACTACATATTTTACTGATACCAATGCAGTTTTTTATGAACTCCCGTCAAAATACACATACAGAGTTTTCGCCTATAACTCAGCCGATACTTCACTTCCCGGAAATCAGATTGAAGTAAATCTGAGGCTCGCGCCGGTTGTTCTCTCATCACCTGCTGATGAAGCGAGAGAGATTGCGGAAATATCAGAATTCAGATGGGAGCGGCTTACCACTGTAAGTGCTGCTTCAGTTGTCTGGTATAACATACAGATTTCGGAAAATCAGACCATGATTCCGCCTGTTTATGATGTTACTGTTACTGACACATTCAAACAGGTTACACTGGAAGACGGTAAAAGATATTACTGGCGGGTAAGGCCGGTTGTTAACGGGGTGACGGGTCAGCTTGGCTCAATCAGGAGTCTGTACACAAAACTGAGAGTCCCGGCTCTGAGCGGTAAACTGGTAAAGAATATCAATGATGTGGAACTCATCTGGACAGATCCGACACTGAATGAGACAGGTTATATCGTTGAAAGGAAAAAGGGATTCCCTTCAGATTCGCTCTGGATTTATCAGCCGGTGATGATACTCGCACAGAACACAACTGCGGTTACGGATACCGGACTGAATCTGCAGGATACTATTAACGTTTACAGTTACAGGATAAAGGCTTTCAGTCCGTTCGATACTTCAAATTCCTCAAATGAAGAATCAGTGACAATAGGTATTGAAACTGTAACAATTCTGCTGCCGGAAAATAATCTGTATAATTCAGATGAAACGGTGGACTTTCAATGGAAACGATTAAGGACTCTTTCATCGGGATCATCCGTCTATTACCATCTGCAGATTTCGGAGGATTCAACATTCACCGGATTCTATTTTTCGGACTCAACGCTTACCGATACCTTAAAAACGGTTGTGCTGCAGGACGGTAAAAGATACTTCTGGCGTGTACGGGCGAAAGTTACGGAAGGGAAGGGCAATTACAGTGAGGTAAGAAAGATCACCACCGATCTGAATTCGGTCTCTGCCCTCACTCTTAATGCTTATAATATCAATGATGTGAAACTTGACTGGAGAAACAACACAGTTAATGCAGATTCAATTCTGATACAGAGAAAAGCAGGCGATTCAACGCAGGTGGCGGATTTCATGACTATTGCTATTGTGCCAGGATCTGATTCAGTATACACAGATTCATCGGTTGCAGTCTATAATAATCCCTCACAATACTCATACAGACTGATTGCCTGTAACATGATTGATACTGCTTCACCCGGAAATGCCAGGATGATCAGCCTGAAACTTCAGTCAGTTAATCAGATATACCCTCCCGATTCTGTCAGGAATCTGCCTGAAAATATCGGATTCTCATGGAACAGGATAAGGACGGAGTGGGAAGGATCTCAGGTGAATTACAACCTCCAGGTTTCCGGGAGCCCTGTTTTTGACACGCTTCTGTACAATCTTTTTATTACAGATTCCTCCGCAGCGCTGATTTTTGAAGACGGTATGAAATATTACTGGAGGGTCAGACCGATAGTTGACGGTGTTTACGGTGATTCGGGTATTGTCAGAAATTTTGTAACGGAGCTAAGAAAACCGCTGGAGCTGGCCAGCTCAGTGGCCCTGATTAATGATATCACTCTGGCATGGGCAGATTCGTCGGCAAATGAACAGGGATTTATCGTTGAAAGACGTGAAGGAGACTCCACAACTGTTAACCCATTCATTCAGATTGCATTGCTTCCCGCAAACACCACCGCTTATCTTGATTCTGCCGTACAGTTTACCGGTATCAGGACATATTATTCTTACAGAGTTTATGCCATTAACCAGAATGACACTTCGTTAAGCAGTAATATCACATTTTCATCCATGACTATATCTCAGGTTACAAGTCTCTCACCTGAAAACAGCGAGAGGGTGCTGCCTGATTCGGTTAAATTCGTATGGAACAGGATCAGAACGCTGACAGAAGGTTCAGTGGTGTATTATCAGCTTCAGATATCAGATGATACGGAATTTAACAATATCTTATTCAATGATTCAACCATAACCGACAGTACCACCAGGGTTAACCTTGAAGACGGAAAGCGGTATTACTGGCGCATCAGGGCTGAGGTTACAGGTGTAAACGGATTGTATGACACAGCATCCATGTTCATCACCAGACTGAGAATTCCTGACAGTCTCTCTGTAAGTGTCTCAAACCTTAATGATGTAAAACTTACATGGAGTGAAAACTCGCTTAATGAAACAAATTATGTGATTGAAAGAAAATCGGGCGACTCTCTGAGTATCGAGCCCTTTTTTGAGATAAGACGAACGGGTCAGAACACTTCTGAAATTACTGATTCCAACCTGACTATTTCACAGATACAGAATAAGTATACATACAGAATACATTGCTACAATGCGGTTGACACCTCATACCGGAGCAAAATGGTGACAGCAACAGTAGGGATCAGAAGGGTGACACAATTAACTCCGCAGAACTATGAGCGTAACATCAGTGACACCGCGATCTTTATCTGGAACAAGCTGAAATCAATAGGTGAAGCCATTGATCCGGTCTATGAACTTCAGATTGCCAGAGAAGCATCTTTCACGAACATTGTTTTCCTTGACTCAACGATAACCGATACCATTGCCTCTGTGAGCCTTGAAGACGGACAAAAATACTTCTGGCGGATAAGAGCAATAGTGAACGGAATAAGAGGGCAGTACAGTGAGACATGGAATTTCACCACTGAACTGAGACATCCCGATAATCTTTCTGTGACGGGCAGCTCGATAAGAAGAATTTCACTGCAGTGGGATGATATCTCAACACGTGAAACAGGATATTTCATTGAACGCAGAACAGGAGATACTTCCGGCACTTCACCATTCCTTCTCGTGGGGATTAAACCTTCCGGGACAGTAACTTTCACTGATTCATCTTTTATTCTTTACTCTGACACTTCTGTTTTTACTTACAGAATCAAATGTTTCAATCAGCTTGACACAAGTTCGGCAAGCAATTCAGAAATCGTGTCTGTTTATCTTACAGTTCCTGTTCTGGTAACTCCTCCAGATAACTCAGGAAAATTACCCTTGCTTGTTCATTTCAACTGGAAGTCACCCGATGATGATAAAAAGGTCATGCATGAGGGTGCATTAAGAATTGTCCGTTTCAATGGTAAATCAGTAAACAAAACAGAGACTGAGGAAAATCAGATGCTTTCTTACAACTTTCAGTTATCAGGCGAAAGCACTTTCATAGTTAAGCTGATTGACTCTGTTCTTACTGACACCAATCTTACACTTCCTCTGAGAGACGGACGAAAGTATTACTGGCGGGTAAGAACAAAACTGAATGTGTACACCGATTTTACAGATCCGTTCAGGTTTACAACCAGGATTTCTGCTCCGCAGAATTTAAGGGCTGACACAACAGCCGGGTACAAAATCAAGCTCTCATGGACTGATATATCCTCAAGCGAAGAAAAAGTGGTTATTGAACGTAAGGATGGAGACAGTTCAGGAACGGTGCCATATCTTGTTATTGCTGAAGTGGATTCTGCTGTCACTGAATACACCGATCTTAATGTGACGGGAGGAGGACAGTTCTATACTTACAGAATCAGAAATTACAATGCTCTGGATACTTCAGTATACTCCAATACTGCCTCTGTAAGGATTATAACGGGAATCAGCGAGCCAAACGGATTGCCTGAGAAATTCGAGCTCAGTCAGAATTTCCCGAATCCGTTTAACCCGTCAACAATCATTAAGTTTGCACTGCCTGAGGAATCTGATGTCACTCTTTCGGTTTATGATGTCACAGGTTGTAAAGTGCTCGGGCTTGTGAGAGGAGTACTCACGGCCGGGTATCACACGGCAGCACTTAATGCGAATACTCTTTCTTCAGGAGTCTACATTCTGAGGATGGAAGCTGTGCCGCATACCGGAAAGACATATACTTTCATAAGGAAAATGGTACTGATGAAATAGATGATCTTCCTTTGAAACGGGATAATTTTCAACAGCGGGGTGCCTGCACAGCATCCCGCCTTAATCGGGGATAATTCTCTAAGCCCTCTCACGGTCTGATAAAATATAACAAAAAATTTATTTTGAAGATCAGGTTATATTTTGTACCTTTGTATGATTTCAGATGAAATTGATTTATTAATAACCTGAAGTATGACTTTGTGTTACATTTGTACCGATAAAATTCAGATCCCGCAGCAAGTTTAAAATCTACATATTATAAGTTTATACTGCCAGATGACCCGAGATGGCAGTCGGCGCCCTCCTTTATCCTTTTACCTTCTTGGATAAAGCTCTGGGCGCCCTTTATTTTAAAGAATGATGAATCTGCTTTGAATCAGAATGAAAGCTTTCTCATCCCGATATGGCAAAGGGCGAAATCATACTTTACAGGATCCGCACTGTCATAAACACTCAGGGCGGCAGTTATCTCCTCGGCCATTTTCCAGTTAACATTTTTCCTCCCGGTCAGCCCGAGCTGAGCAGCAATTCTTGCAATGTGAACATCAACCGGAATAATCAGTTTTGAAGGAGGGATACCCTGCCACAATCCAAAATCGATTTCATCTTTTCTTATCATCCAGCGAAGAAACAGGTTCATCCTTTTGCAGGCACTCCCTGAAGAAGGGGCAGGCAGAATGTGTTTAAGGCCGTGAGTTAAGCCGGAATCTGCTGAGCTGAGAATTGCAGTGAACTTTTGTGAAAATTTCTCAATGCCACCCCGAACGTTGATATCTGATTCATCATAACCTCCGGTGAACATATTGCCTATGTTGCCGTATTTCAGGAGTATTGCTGAGAGTGCCGCAAGCAGCGTCTCAACATCATGAGAAGAGTAAAAACGGTGATACAATCCTGTTTTGTTAAAATTGCCTTTTCTTTTGCGGGTCAGATAATCAAATGGTGAGGGCCCCATCATTTCAAATAATGACTCAAGTGTTTTTATGATCTGAGTTATGCCGCCGTAAGCAAAAACCGATGAAAGGAATGCCGCAAGCTCGATATCCTGAGGGGAGGAATACCGGTGCGGAAATTCAACGGGATCGGGTGAGACGGTTGATTTATCAAAAGCATTGTAATGATATTCCAGCCTCAGTTTCAGGTCTTCAGAATATTGATTTGTCATTCAGCCATTGGTTTCTGATACTCAGAAATAATTTAAGCATCAGTGTTTAAGTTCAATCTCAGGAAAAATGAAAGCTTCAGGATTAATGAAGAAAAGTAAGCTTTAGCGTCTGTTATAAAATCCATAATGCAAAAATATCCAAATTCTGAGAATCGGCAGAATTTCTGCAGGGGGCTTTTTAGTCTATTACTGAATAATAGCTTGGTGCATTTCATCAATGCTGAGGAGTGCAATTATCAGTGGTCAGAAAATTGAGCCGCTTAGGTGTAAAACTCCTTTCAATTCACCTCCTCACTGAAAAAGTGTTTGCATATATGTGATTTATTTCAAATTTTAAAGGTCGGTAATTTTGTATACTAAAAACGGACTACGTAATGTCGAACAGTGAAAACAACAACGCAAATTTCAAGCCGTACATCTCTCCGGCTGATTTTATTCCTGAGTTCACGCCTAAAGCAATCATACTGGGTGCAATTTTCGGTATTATATTTGGTGCAGCCACAGTATTCCTGGGGTTAAAGGTGGGTTTAACGGTCAGCGCATCAATACCGATAGCTGTACTATCGATAGCAGTGTTCAAGAAAATCGGCAAATCCACGATACTTGAAAATAACATTGTGCAGACAATTGGTTCAGCCGGTGAATCGGTTGCAGCGGGTGTGGTTTTCACCATTCCGGCATTGCTCTTTTTACCCGGCGGACAAAATTACTTTGAATATTTCCAGATTTTTGTTCTTGCTCTTGCGGGCGGTATTCTGGGCGTTCTTTTTATGGTACCCCTGAGGCGGTCACTGATCGTAAAAGAACACGGGGTTCTTCCTTACCCTGAAGGAACAGCATGTGCAGATGTGCTGATAGCAGGTGAAAAGGGGGGCAATCTTGCAAAACTGGTTTATTACGGTCTCGGGGTTTCATTCCTTTATAAAGTGCTGATGTCAGTATTCGGATTCTGGAAGGAAGTGCCCTCTTATACATTTGACAGAAAATCATCATTGCCTAACGGCACTGTGATGGGTGAAATCACGCCTGAGCTTCTTGGTGTTGGTTATATTATCGGCCCGAAAATTGCAGGAGTCATGGTGGCAGGCGGTGTTCTTTCATGGCTGGTTCTTATACCTCTTATAACACTTCTTGGTGATCAGCTCACGACGGTTTTCCCCCCGGCAAAAAAACTTATCAGTGAAATGAGCCCGAGGGAAATCTGGGGCAGTTACATAAGATACATCGGCGCCGGTGCGGTGACATTCGGTGGCATCGTTACACTCATCAAAACCATCCCGACTATTGTAAGCGCATTTAAAGATTCTCTCGGAGATCTGAAAGGCGGATCGGGAGAATCAGCCAAAACAACACTCAGAACCGAAAAAGATCTTCCGCTTGTATTCGTTCTTATTGGCAGTGTTATTCTGGTCGCATTCATGGCAATAATTCCCAATATCCCCACAAACCTGCTTTCGGCAGTAATGATCGTGGTTTTCGGATTTTTCTTTGTAACAGTTTCATCGAGAATTGTGGGTATTATCGGGTCATCATCAAACCCCATCTCAGGCATGACAATAGCAACCCTGATGGCCACATCACTGATTTTTGTGGGCCTTGGCTGGACAGGTGATTTCTACCAGCCGATAGCGCTTGTGGTCGGTTCAATAGTGTGTATTGCAGCAGCCAACGCAGGTGCAACTTCACAGGATCTTAAAACCGGTTACATAGTGGGAGCAACCCCTGTTAAACAGCAGTACGGACTTATCATTGGCGTGGTTGCATCGGCAGTGGTTATAGGAGCAACATTATTACTCTTAAATAATGCTCTCGGAATAGGTATACCTACAGAAGACAAACCGAATCCTCTTCCTGCACCGCAGGCAACACTTATGGCAACCGTTATCAAAGGATTACTCAGCCAGGATCTCCCCTGGGGACTTGTCATAATCGGGATGGCAATTGCGGCAGTGATGGAGCTGGCGGGAGTAAGATCGCTTCCGTTTGCAGTGGGAGCATATCTGCCCCTTTCAACAACTGCACCCATCTTTGCAGGCGGTCTTGTGAAATGGTTTATTGACAGAAGGAAAAAGAGTTCAGCAGACGAATCAGAAACAGGTCCAGGCGCACTCTTTTCGTCAGGTCTCATTGCGGGCGGTTCGCTCACGGGCATCCTTATTGCCATTCTTGTTGCCACAAATGTGGGGCAGGGTCCCGATGGCAAGGATATGAACGTCATTCAGTATCTGCATGTCGGCTTTGCGGAAAAAATGGGAGCATTTGGTGATCTGGTATCATTAGGTTTCTTCTTCCTGATGGCAGTTATCTTATACAGATTTGCAACAAAGAAGATTGATTAATGTTTTTCAGAGTTCTCAAAGAAAAAAAGGTACTGAAGAACTATAATGTGCTTGATCTTACTCCGGTAAGAAAAAACGAACATATTATCACAGATGCGGGATTGGTGACCATACTGATCCCGCGTTATAAATCGGGGTTTATGAACAGGCTGCTTGAAAAGCAGGGAAGGGATAAGAATTTCAAACTTGATCTTGATGATCTTGGTTCAGCAGTATGGCTCGGAATTGATTCAGAGAAGAAAATCCGTGACTTATGCGATATCCTGGAAGAAAAGTTCGGTGAAAATGCACACCCCGTTGAACAAAGGCTTGTTAAATTTATTTCAATGCTTTATCAGAATGAACTGATCCGGTTTAAAGAGACCTCAGGGATCAGTTGAGATGTTCCTTGCCGGTTTTGATTAATCCGTTTTAATCAGGCCGGAAGAAACAAGGGTGAGCGATTTTTTTTTCTTAAGATCAGTTTTTAATGCCCGTATTATTTTAAGCGGTTTTGTGCCGGTATGAGTGAAGTTATAACACCATCTCTGTTCCGGTTTTAATGGGGGGTATTTAAGTAATTTAATTTTTATATTTAAACTTTAATTATCCGGTAAGTTTTTCACCTGTTGGCCAGATTCTTTATTATCTGAGACAGGATTCCGGTTTAATAAATATAGACAGTATTGAGGTTAAAATGTCCGGTAAATTAGCAGGCTTAAAGCCAGAAAAATTATGGCAGATTTTTGAGGAGATTTCAAATCATCCGAGGCCATCCAAGAAAGAAGAAAAAGTTGTTGCATATGTGCTTGATTTCGCAAAGAAGCACAATCTGAATCTTCAGCGGGATGAAGCTGGTAATATAGTGATAAAAGTACCGGCAACCCCCGGTTATGAAAACAGAAAAACAACAGTGCTGCAGGCGCATCTTGATATGGTGTGCGAAAAAAATAAAGGCGTGAACTTTGATTTCGACAATGATCCCATTGATGTATATGAAGAAGACGGCTGGGTTAAGGCAAGAGGCACCACTCTGGGCGCCGATAACGGAATTGGTGCGGCAGCTGCAATGGCAGTTCCCGTAACACCCGGTCTTGAACATGGTCCGCTTGAACTGCTTTTCACTCTGGATGAAGAGACAGGATTAACAGGTGCCAATAATCTTTCAACATCCCTTCTTGAGGGGGAAATTCTCCTGAATCTCGATTCTGAAGAGGAAGGCGCAATTTACATCGGCTGCAGCGGCGGCAGAGACACGCGCGGAAAGTTCAGGTACACGACAGTGCCTGCCCCTGCAAATTACTCGTTCGTCGAGATATTTGTATCGGGACTCAAAGGCGGTCACTCCGGTCTGGATATTCACACCGGAAGGGGAAATGCCATTAAATTTCTGACCAGAATACTTAAAGCGCTTGATTCAAAAGAAAATATTGTTGTAAGCAGCATTAACGGCGGCAGTAAAAGAAACGCAATACCGAGAGAGGCCGAGGCAATTATCGGTGTTGAAAACACTAAAATAGACGCGCTTAAAAAGGATATAGCATTCTTCAAGCAGGTTTTCAGGGGTGAAATTGCTAATGTTGAACCCGGCCTTGATGTTGTTGTTAAAGATGTTGCGGCTCCCGCAGCAATTATATCCGATAATGTTAAAAACAGACTTATTCATGCACTTTATGCTCTTCCCCACGGCGTCATTAAAATGAGCGGAGATATCCCGGGGCTGGTTGAAACCTCAACAAATCTTGCAATTGTAAACACACTTGACGGTGTGATTGAAATAGGCACAAGCCAGAGAAGTTCGGTTGCATCAGAGATTGAAGATGCTGTGCAGACTGTGGTTTCAGTGCTCCTTCTTGCGGGTGCCGAGGTTGAGACTCTTGACGGATATCCCGGATGGAAACCCGATCTTAAATCTCAGATACTTGTGCTGCTTAAAGAAAGATTTCAGGCAATGTACAATCAGGAACCGGAAGTGAAAGCAATTCATGCCGGCCTTGAATGTGGTATCCTTAAAGAAAAATATGCCTCGATGGATATTGTATCATTCGGACCGACAATCACCGGAGCCCACTCTCCCGATGAGCAGGTGAATGTGAAGTCGGTTGAAAATTTCTGGATTTTACTCACAGATGTTCTCAAACATATTCCCGGGAAAAACTAATGTCTTCAATCACTGAAAATATCTCTTCACGGCCTGACCCGCCGGTAATGTTAAGGTGGACGGTTCTTGTGATGGTTTCCTTAGCAATGTTCGGAAACTATTACATATATGATTCACTCAGTCCCGTTGCCGATCTTCTGAAATCACAGCTGAATTTTTCAGATTCTGATATAGGTCTGCTTCAGGGTATCTACAGTATTCCCAATATCTTCATGGTGCTTATCGGGGGAATAGTAATAGATAAAATCGGGACCGTGAAATCATCCTTTATCTTTGCCACATTGTGTCTTATCGGCGCACTGGTTACCATTGCCACAGATTCATTCACGATAATGGCAACAGGAAGACTTATTTTTGGTGTGGGAGCCGAATCGCTCATAGTGGCGGTAACAACAGCTCTCGGAAGATGGTTTAAAGGGAAAGAGCTTTCATTTGCGTTCGGGCTAAATCTCACGATTGCAAGGCTCGGAACCTTTGCCGCATTAAACTCCCCGAACTGGGGCTCATGGATGTATGAATCGTGGAGAACACCTTTGCTTATGGCAATAATTCCCGGTATCATCTGTGTTGTATCAGTAATAGTTTACTGGGGTCTTGAAAGACATGCCGTGAATAACTATGCAATCAAGGCACCGGGCAAACAGGATGAAATTAACTTTAAGGATATTTTCAGTTTCAGCGGCTCATACTGGTTCATAGTGCTGTTATGCGTTGTTTTCTACAGCGCTGTTTTCCCGTTCCAGACCTTTGCGATAAAAATGATGCAGGAAGTTCATAATATAGACAGAGGCTCTGCCGCGTTTTTATCTTCAATACTTACTCTGGCATCAATGATCCTGACACCCCTTTTCGGGCTCATGTCCGATTTTGTGGGAAAGCGGTCTCTCATAATGATGATAGGCTCCGCACTGCTTGTGCCGGTATATCTTATGCTTGTTTACACAAATATCAGTCCTTTCGTACCGTTTTCCCTCCTGGGAATTGCCTTTGCGCTTATACCGGCGGTTATGTGGCCCTCGGTTGCAATAATTGTTGAAGAGCAGAAACTGGGCACTGCATATGGTCTTATGACTCTTATCCAGAACATCGGCCTTGCGGGATTCAATTTCCTGATTGGCTGGGTGAACGACGTAAGCGGTGCGAGTGCATCAAATGTGATGGGATATGCACCCGGCATGTGGATCTTTTCATCACTCGGATTTTTCGGGATGCTGTTTGCCTTTATGTTGAGAAGGGCAGAGCTGGGTCCAAAAGGGCACGGACTTGAAAAAGGAATCAGGAGTAAATCATAATTCTTTTGAAACTCTTAATCCTCTTCACCGTATTATCGTCTGTGCTGAGTGCTCAGCAGCTGGGATTCGGGTGCCTCGGGTTTGTGGGCGGCTTTGCCGGCTATGAAATTCAGGGATACAAACCGACCGGCCTGAACAGTTATATCGGGAGTCTTAACACTTTAAGAAGCGATTCCCTGATATCGCCCGGTGGTGATTTCAGCCGGCTTTCAGGGTACCGCTTCGGTATCAACATTATAAGAAACCGGGTCAGCGGTTTTGAGTATACGGTTAAGGGGTTCTACTCAGCCCTGACAGAAACACGCGATCTCCATATCCGTTCTGTGCTTGGCCAGAAAACCGAGGAGTTTGAAGTAAAACTTAACTCATTCGGGGTTGGAATCGAGCTTGGCTCAACAATCACGAAATTTCTCAGCATAAAAATTATAAATGCCGAGGTGAGTTATAACACTGCAATTCTGTTCAGAAGAATTATGGTGAATGACAATCAGCTGATCAGAGAAAAAAACACCTCTTCTGCCGGCGGAATCGGCTGGAATGTGGGAGGTGGTTTTATTATCTACCTTCTGGAACGGCAGATAAGCATTGAGGGTCAGGCCGGTTTATCAAATCTTAAAATTGACCGGCTTGAAAAACCTGACGGAAGTCCCTTCCCGAAGGATGAGCAATCTAACGAACCAATGACCGACTTCATAAGCGGAGGCGGCTTTACTGCTCTTATTCAGCTTAATATCAGTTTCCCTCTTTAATAATTTTAATAATATTACAGTAAAATCCGGAGAATCAAATGGACCCTCTTAAAAAAGCAGCCCATACGGCAATAAGTGTTTGCATGGGCGCGAGGCAGGATGAAAAAATTCTGATTGTATCTGACACAGTTTGTTCAAAAATAGGGAAGGCCCTTTTTGATACCGCTCTTGAGCTCGGTCATGAAGCATTATATGTTGAAATGAAACCGATGCGTATTAACGGAGAAGAACCGCCCGCGCTTATAGCAGGACTGATGAAAGAGTTTGATGTTATACTGCTGCCCACTCTCAGGTCACTGACCCACACCAATGCCCGCCGGGAGGCATCAGCCCTCGGGAAAAGGGTTGCCACATTTCCGGGAATCACCGAGGACATAATGATAAGGGGTATGAGCGCCGATTATGAAAAAATATGCGCGAGAACCATTAAACTGGCCGGTATTCTCGAGGCCGGAAAAAAGGTGAGAGTGACCACTGAAAAAGGCACTGATATCTCTTTTTCGATTGAGGGAAGAAAGGCATATGCCTCAAAAGGATTATTCAGAGAGTTTGGCGAGAGCGGCAACCTCCCCACAGGAGAAGCATTTCTGGCTCCCATGGAAGGGACATCAAACGGAGTTTTTATAGTTGACGGTTCTTTTGCTTCGGTTGGTCTTGTTGATAAGGATATAAGACTTGAAGTGAAGGATGGCTATGTTGTTAAAATTGAGGGAGGGGATAAGGCAAAGGCCCTTGATGATATGCTGAAGAGTGTCGGTCCCGATGCCTACAGCATCGCTGAATTCGGAATCGGAACAAATGATACTGCAAAAATCAGCGGGGTGATTCTTGAAGATGAAAAGGTAATGGGCACCATCCATATAGCGCTCGGCAATAATCTCAGCATGGGGGGCTCGGTGAATATTCCTGTTCATGTTGACGGCGTGGTTAAAGAACCCAATGTCTGGATTGACGATTCTCTTATCATGGAGAAAGGGAAGTTTGTGATTGATATCGGATAGGATTAATTTTAACTTTCCTATTTTAGATATTAAAAAATTTGCAAGCACTCGAATTATTTTTACAAAAAGCAGCTGCCTTTCTTAAAAACAAAGAGAAATTCCTTTTTTTCATAAAAGGACTGGTGGCTCTTTTTCTTTTATACTATCTGATCTCCTCAATAGGATTTCATAAAACCTACCTGGTGTTTGCCGGGGCAGACATCGTGTTCCTTGCCGCCGCACTTATACTGATGCCGCTCAACATCACATTCCAGTTTCTTAAATGGAAACAGTTTGCGACTAACTGCCTGGGTGAGCAGAATAATAAGGTGATCTTTTATTCTCTTATTTCAGGAATGGCAAGCGGGGCTGTAACGCCGGGCAGAATCGGTGAACTTTCAGGCCGGTTTCTCGTGATGAGTGATAAAAATGTGCTTGATGTCACCGCAGCCACGCTGATTGATAAAATGATCTCCTTTTTTGTGATTGTTGTTGTTGGCTTTTATGCCATGCTTGCATTCCTTGGTAAAGTTTACATGATTCCGGTCTTCCTTCTCTCAGCGCTTGCAGTTCTGTTTTTTTCCGTGAATATTTTCCTTTTCCTGATGATATTTTCTGATATTTTCTGGAAGGAATGGCTGAGAACTTTTCTTAAGTCAAATAAAATTACCGCACCTGTTTACGACCGGCTGCAGACAGTAAGACTTCTGAACAAAAAAATATTGCTGAAGAATCTGTTTTATTCACTGCTGAACTATGCAGTGTTTATAAGTCAGTTTGCTCTTCTTGTGGCGGCATTTTCACAGCAGGTGAATTTTTTCAGTTACTGGTTCGCCGGATCGCTGATGTTTTTCACCAAGAGCCTTATACCGGGCATTTCTCCCGGAGAGCTGGGCGTGAGAGAAGCCACTTCAATTTATTATCTGTCATATTTCTCTGTTGCTGATGCAGCGGCGTTCAATGCATCACTCTCAATCTATCTCATTAATATCCTGCTCCCCTCACTGCTCAGTTTCTTTGTCTTATTTAAGAAGACCGGTAATGCCTGAACTTCTGCTGATTATTGTTTCAGGTATGGTAACAGTTAACTATCTGGTGTTCCTCAGCAGGATTTATACTGGGCTGAACAGGAGCGCAAAGTCTGAGGTTCTTCCCGAATCAGTGAATTATCCGGTGAGTGTGATTATACCGTTCAGGAATGAAGCCGGAATTCTTGACGAATGTATAATGAGCATGCTGGGTCAGGATTATCCCGAAGATAAAACAGAATTTATTTTCATTGACGACAACTCAACCGATGGTTCATCAGCTGTTTTTGAGAAATATAAAGATTCACGGATAAGACTTATAAGAGTGAATGATGGTGCCGAAGGAAAGAAGCACGCCATTGAAGCTGCAGTGAAAGTTGCTGAAGGGGAGATTATATTAAGCACTGATGCGGATTGCACTCACAGCAGGGAATGGATCAGGAAAATGGCAGCTTCATTTGATCATGATACCGGATTTGTTGCCGGGCTGGTGAAGTTTGAAGAGGGAAAGACGCTGCTTAACAGGGTGCAGGATACCGAGTTTGCATCACTGATGATAACCGCTGCCGGGCTGATACGGGCAGGTGAGCCGATAATATGTTCAGCCGCAAATATTGCTTACAGAAAAGATGCTTTTAATGCAGTAGGCGGATTCAGTGATAACATTCATCTCAAATCAGGCGATGATGAATTTCTGATGCGCAAAATCAACAGAGCGGGTTATAAAGTAAGTCTGTGTCATGACCCCGAGACTATAGTGTTCACAAAACCTGCCTCAAACCTCAGAGAATTCTTAAGGCAGAGACAGAGATGGGCATCAAAAGGACTGCATTATGAAAGCGGATCACTGATTCTGAAACTGATACTTATTTTTCTGTTTTATTTTCTTATCCTGCTTCTTCCCGTACTGAGCATTCTGACGGGCGATATTAACCTGCTTACAGCTGCTGCTGTGATGTATCTGATTAAGATTGCAGCCGAATCTGTTGTTCTGAACAAAGGAAAGAATATTTATCCTCTGAAAGCGGGAGCGGGGCTTATTCTTTTTACTGAAATTCTTCATGTGCCTTACATTGT
>JABWCA010000011.1 GCA_013359345.1 Ignavibacteriaceae bacterium | reverse complement strand
AACGGGTTACGAGCAACGTCAACAGGGTTAAAACCAACGGCAAGAGAGGATCGGCAGTTGTGCTTTTATCCGAGGGGAGTGCTTACTCGGGAATCAGTTGTATTGGGGAATGATTTGTACATTTGAGCTGAAACGAACAATGAAACACGTGCAACGAGCAACGTCATCAGGGTAGTACCGCCACCTTTCCAGGTGGTTCGTTTTTGCTGCATTTTCTTTGAACCACAATCCGCCTCAGCAGACATGAAGGGAAGTTATGATTTATGACTGAACTTTGAACCTTTTTTTAACAACAATCCGCCACGGGCTGACTCAAAGAAAATTCATTCTGTATCTATCCGCGTAAATCCGCTTCATCCGCCCCATCCGCGTTCCAACCCGTTTATGCTGCAACGAGCAATCCGCCACGGGCGGACAGGCTGGCAACGGGCAATCCGCCATGGGCGGACAGGCTGGCAACGGGCAACGTATTCTCAGTAAAACTGCACAATCTTCATTCTCTCAAGCGGCTCCTCAAAAACATGCTTTTTAATCTTAAACCTGAAGAGATCTGAAACACCCGGAATACTCTTCTTATCAGGGGTAAGCGCTGCATAATAAGCAGCTATCACCTGATTTGTATACAGATTATACACAACAATATCGCGTCTGTTAACCAGCACATGATACTTTTCACCCTCATAAACCCGGTTGGGCACAATATCACGGTATCTGTAGTTTTTGTACATCCTCATTCCCGGATCTTCAGAAATATTAAATGATCCGCGCGACATTATATAGTAGTAGTCCCCGTCATCAAAGATCCTGACCCTGTCGCCGTCAAAGAGCATCTTCAGGCTGTCCTGAGTGTCAACGGGCAGAATGCTGTCTGACTGCACATATTCAGCAAGATACTTTTCGGTTTCTTCCGAATATTTTTTCAGCGATACGGGAAATCCCTTAATCACGCCATCCGGATTGCTCTCATCCTTGATCAGATCAACGAGATTCTTCAGGCCGAGCTTTCGGGCAATGGAATCGAAATACAGAACTAGCATCGGGATACTGAAAGATTTGTCAGATTCCGAAAACTCTTTCTCAAGGAATATTTTTTCACGTTCATAGATGCCCTCGCTTGCAAAATAATAGCCCATATCTTTAAGAGGGGTTCTGGTAAGGTTCTTAAATCCGCCCATGTAGGCGGTGAGACCCTCAAAATAGGGAGCGCTTGCATGGTTCAGGTTTTTATCTGTATATAACCACAAAAGCTGCCTGGCGAGCATTGCATAATCGACATTGTGAATAGTGTAAATCTCATCAAATGACGACATGAAGAAATTTCCGTTCCTTACCCCTGTCATCTTTTCAAGCTCTTCCTCACTCTGACACAGGATATATACCAGGCGGTTTTTTATAATGTTATCGCCGAAATTTTTATCAAGCCCCGTTTCCTTTATGAAATAACGGATATATCCGTCAAGCAGCTGAGCAGAGTAAAAATTATAACCGTCAACATCCCTGATGTAGAAGGTGATATGATCTGTTTCTCGCTTTTTCCAGTATTTTACGAAATACCTTGATGAGTTAATGAGCCTGTCATTTTCAAAATAGAGAGTGGTTTTTAACCCGGCGGGTTTGCTCTCAAGATGAACCCGGTAAAATTTTTCGGGGAGGTTCTCGATTTTGTAATCATAGCTGAGTTTTTCATCCCGCATTTTACGCAGGAGTTCTTTTGTCAGGCCGTAATCTGAAAAGAATTTGTAATCTCCCTGATTATAGTCCCTGCCGAGTCTTTTTGAGTACGCAACTGCCTGAGAATCTATGAATCTGAATGCATCTTCCGAATCGGAGATGAGTGCATTCATCAGGCCGGTCACAACAGAATCGCGATTCTGGGGCATTGCAGATATTGTAATTAAAAGGAAAATTATAAGGAATAGATTTTTCTGTCTCATTTCACTCTAAAGTAAATTAACTGATGTATCACAATAATAAGAAAACAGTAGAAGCCGGTTTAAAGTTTTTTAAGCCTGATTCTTAAAGAGTTTGAGACGACTGATACAGAACTAAGTGACATTGCAAGTGCTGCAATCATTGGATCAAGCAATCCGGCGGCTGCCAGAGGTATCCCGATGATATTGTAAAAGAATGCCCAGAAAAGATTCTGCTTTATTGCGGTGAGTGTTATCCCCGAAAGTCTGATCGCCTTCGGGACATCAGATATATGACCTGAAAGCACTGTAATCTCGGCAGTTTCAATTGCGGCTTCACTGCCGTGCCCCACTGCAACCGAAACATCGCTTGTTGCAAGTGCGGGGGCATCATTAACGCCATCGCCGATCATACCTACTTTGTGCCCCTTAAGCCTGAGTGCGGAAATATAGTCGGCTTTATCCTGCGGCAGGAGTCCCGACTGATATTCTTCAATCCCGATCTCTGCTGCAACTCGTCTGACATTCTCATGAGAATCACCCGAAAGCATCACGGGTTTAATCCCCATTTTTTTAATCTCTTTTATGGCATCAAGGGCGCCTTCAACAACAGAATCCTCAATGTATACAATGGCTTTAAGTGTATTGCCTTCGGCAAAATATACTCTGGCGCCATATCCGTCTTCATCTGTGATGAGTGACTGAGTATCAACCCCGTGATCCTCAAGAAATTTACCTGTTCCCGCTTTAACTTCCGTGCCGTTTATAACACCTTTTATTCCGCCGGCCGGAATGTAAGTAAAATCAGTGCACTTCGGTATTTCGGTGGTTTTGCCATCCAGGTATCCTGTCACAGCTTTGGATAACGGATGATTTGAAAGATTTTCAAGCGCAAACAATGAGTTCAGCACCGTCTGCTCTTCACCATTTAAAATTTCAATTTTCCTGACTTCAGGCTTTCCGAGTGTTACTGTGCCTGTTTTATCAAGTACCAGATAATCAAGTTTTTTAGCCTCTTCAAGAACTTTACCGTTTTTGATCAGGATCCCCGTAGAAGCGCCAAGCCCTATTCCGGTTATGAGCGCCGCGGGAGTTGCAAGTCCCAGAGAGCAGGGGCATGCAATGATCAGCACGGCAATAAAATTATTCAGTGCGTGAGAAAATGAATTCTCTCCCCCTGCTATCATCCATCCTGCAAATGAGAAAACGGCTATACCTATCACCACAGGCACAAAAACGGCAGCAACTTTATCTGCCAGATCCTGTATGGGTGCCTTGGATGACTGGGCTTCCCTCACATATTTAATGATTCTTCCAAGGGTTGAATTATCACCGGTGGCTTTTACGGTGAACTCAATCGTGCCGTTAAGATTCAGGGTTCCTCCGGTCACATCTTTCCCCGGAATTTTTTCGGCAGGGATGCTTTCGCCTGTGAGCATGGATTCATCAACAGTGGTGAAACCTTCGGTAACCGTACCGTCAGCCGGAATTTTACCGCCGGGCTTTACAATCACAGTATCACCCGATTTCAGATCCTCTGCTTTCACAGTGATTACCGATCCGTTTCTGCGCACCTCTGCGGTAGCCGGGGTTAGTTCAATCAGCTTCTTTATCTCATCAGATGTTTTCTTTCTCGCTCTGTATTCAAGGAATTTACCCATCAGAATGAGAGTGATAATAACGGCTGATGTATCGTAATACACGTGCGCGCCGTGTCCTCCGTGCGGAAAAATCTCTGGGAAAAGTGTTAACAGTGTACTGTATGTGAATGCTGATCCCGTCCCGATAGCCACCAGGGTGTTCATATCTGCTGAGAAGTGTCTTATATTTTTCCAGAAGACCGAAAAAAATCTTTTTCCCGGGATAAACACAACGGGGGTGGTAAGAATAAGGAGAACTTTATTGACCTGATCAGGGGTGAGGGGTATTATTTTATAGAAGAAATCAAACATCATCCCCATATTGAGCAGAAAGACGGGTATCGTGAAAATCAGAGCTGTAATGAAATCTTTTTTCAGCGATACATCATAGTCGCTTTGATTTATGATAGTCTGATCCCCGGCGCTGCTTTTTTCATCACGGATGAATTTAATTTCATATCCGAATTTTGACAGCTTTTCAGAGGCGGTTTCCTTGCTGAATACATCTGCATCTATGTCAAATGAGGCTGTTTCTGTACCGAGATTCACCGATACATTTTTGACCCCTTCAACCTTTGCCAGAACTTTTTCAACCCTGCTCACACATGCTGCGCAGGTCATACCCTCAACGGGTACGGTAATCCTCTGAAATTCCATAACTTTATTTTTCTGAAACTGATGTCACCTTGTAACCGGCTTCTTCAATTGCAGCTTTTGCTTTTCCGAGTTCTTCATCATTATCAACTTTTAACTCGGCTTTCCCTATCTCAACGTTATATTCTTTTAAGCCTGCTTCTTCGAGCCCGATTTTTACTGCTTTAACACAATGCATGCAGCTCATGCCGCTGATATTTATAACTGCTTCTTTCATTTTTTAACCTTAAAAAGATTTTCTGTAAAAGTGTTCCGGTTATTCTTTGTATTTGTTAGATGCATTTACCTGCAGAAAGATTCAATACAGCAGTTCGTCTTATCTCAGAGTCTTACAGAATCAACGGTGCCTTTATTATGCTGAAGTAAAAGAATGGGAATTACATTTTTTCTGTGCTTAAAATAATCAGAAGATAAATAACGTTTCAATTGCGCAATTCCTTCTTCTTTCACAAATTCATATTTTGCTTCATCCTCTTTCCTGATGTACTTAAGTTCAATCAGGTATTCAAACATCCCGTCATTAAATTCCGTGCGCTCAAACCAGAGGTCTGCATAACCGTTACCACACGCGAACTCTGAAAACACAAACCAGGCATTAGACTTTGCAAAGATGCTGAGAATAATCATTTTAAGGTTACTCTCACGGTAATTCATGAAATCTCTGTCAGATAAGGAACCGGTGATTTTTTCGATAAGACTTATTAGTGGGGCTGTGTTACCGTTGTATGCCATCTCAGAGAATATATGACCTGTTTCTGTCATATCAATAAGGAGGTTTCCTGTTTTTTCAAGTGTATCCCTCAGATAACCTCTGTAAATCTGTCTGATAACATTATTGGGAATTACATATCTGACCAGATCGAGCTTTTCGTTTTTAATTGTCAGGAGTCCGTTATAATAGAGTAGTGAAACAGCTTCAGTGATACCGTAAGTCAGATCGGGATTGAATTGTAATGTCAGTCCCGCATCAATTTCTTCTTTTGTGATGATTTCTTCAAGAATGAACCTTGCAGATTCGGGCGGAAGGGTCCTGAAAATATTACCGATTTTAGAATAGTCTGACGTAACATTTATATCAGTCATTTCCCTGGGATAGGTACCCTCTGAGTAAAATGCCGTCAGAAAATGGATAATAAGCCTTGGGTTATAAATTTTTTCATCTCTGTTAAATGTAAAACTGCTTCCGTTGTACCATGCGCGGAGATCAGGGATCAGATTATCTGCAGTTACTGAAAGCTCATCCGGTACGGTAAGGCTTATCATATTCCTGATTTCCGCTTCACTGAACCCGCAAATGTTACTGAACTGGGGTTCAAGGCTGATATTTCTTGCAATATTGAACCCGCTTGTCATACTGTCAAGCGTAACAGGCGTTACTCCTGTTGCAAAAAATCTGGTTATGATTCCTGCTCCGATGAAATATTTGACTGTTTCATAGAATTTCCGTACCCAGCCGTTCCCTGAGACGATGTCCCTGAAATGAGCTCTGTCAAATGAAAATAACTCATTGGCAAAATGATCATACTCATCTATGAGCAAAAAAATCTTCCCCCTGAAGCCATTGAGCTGGATTCTGGAAATAAATTCACTGAGAATTGTACCGGCATATTTAGAAGAGAGAACTGTTTCAAGCTCCTCTTTTTCCATAAATCCGTAGTTTGATGTAAACTCTCTGAGTCCGTTATGAATTCTTGAATTAAAAGAATCAAGTATGTCA
This sequence comes from Ignavibacteriaceae bacterium, assembly GCA_013359345.1. GTDB lineage: Bacteria > Bacteroidota > Ignavibacteria > Ignavibacteriales > Ignavibacteriaceae > JABWCA01. The sequence goes on along the minus strand of JABWCA010000011.1, from coordinate 28,618 downwards.
TCGGCTGAATGAGTTACTATTCCCGAGAAATCAAATTTGAGTATCTGATAACTGTTCCGGGAGGCAGTGGGGTTTTTTCCTGCCGCGGTTTCACCGAACAGTACAGCAAATTTATCAGAATACTGAACTCCGTAATAAGCTTCGAGAGTTGAGAGGAAAAGTGATTTCCCGAATCTCCTTGGACGCAGCAGGAAAACATTCTGGTTCTCATTTTTTTCAAGCACGGGTAAATAAGGGGTCTTATCCGCGTAATAGCCGTTTGATAAAATGAGGGATTCGTAGTTTGATGAACTTACCGGGAGTTCTTTTTTCATCGTGATTATTTCTGTTTTTTGAATGTTTAAATCTATCAATTTTTACTCAATCTTCAATTCCTTATGCTGCGGGTTTTCTTAACTCCCCCTGTTTTACTATTTTTCACTATTAACAAAAACTTAAAACGGAACACTAATGAAAAAGCTCAATTTGCTGATTTTATTCTTCCTTTTCTCTGCGGCTTCGGTTATTTTCCCGCAGAAGAGGGCATTCACGCTTGATGACATCTATCAGGTTAAGAATATCGGCGGACCCGTTCTCTCACCCGCCGGTGATAAAATTGCATACACCCTCACTTCATATGATCTTGGCGCCGGCAAATCACTCACGCAGATCTGGCTGATGAACAGCGACGGATCGGATGCAAAGAACCTGATCCCCGATTCAAAAAGTGTTTATAACCCTCTGTGGTCAAAAGACGGTAAAAAATTATACTATCTCAAATATACCGGCGCTGCCGATCAGCTTTTTGAATACTCATTTGCCGATGGCACCTCAACTCAGCTTACTGATTTCCACATGGGCATTTCAGATCCCGTTTTAAGCGGAAACGGTTCAATGGTGGCCTTCACTGCAAAAGTTTATCCTGAGTGCGGAGCTGATAATGAGTGCAACAAGGTTAATTATGAGTCATTCACAAACGGCCCCATTCATGCACACATTTCTGATAAGCTCCTCTTCAGGCACTGGACTGAGTACAGGGATGGCCTTTACTCACATCTTTTTATCCTCAATCTGAAAGATAAATCGATAAAAGACCTTACCCCGGGTGAATTTGACTCCCCCATCTTTATGCTCGGCGGAGGTGTTGGCTATAACTTCACTCAGGATGACAAACAGATAGCTTATGTCTCAAATCATGACCCAAACCCGGAGTCATCAACCAATGCGGATATCTGGCTTACACCCGTGACTGCTCCAGAGCCCAGAAACCTTACCCCCGAAAATAAAGCATGGGACGGCACACCGGTTTTTTCTCCCGACGGAAGATACCTTGCGTACAGAAAACAAATGGTTCCCGGGTACGAATCTGACCGGTTCAGAATTGCGGTGATGGATGCACTGATGGATCTGAAAAGCGAAATCATCACCGGGGATTTTGATAACTGGGTTAATGATATCCAGTGGTCACCCGATTCCAGATATATTTATTTCACTGCAGAAGAAAAAGGTTACACCCCGCTTTACAGAATTGATGTAATGGCCCGTAAGTATGAAAAGATTATTGCGGATAAGGGAGTCGGCTCTTTCACACTTTCACCTGACGGTAAAAAAATCTATTACACTTACAGATTGAATCATCTTCCGGCAGAAATTTACTCGCTTGATATCGCATCGGGAAAAGAAACTCAGCTTACATCGGTTAACAAACAGCTTCTTGAAGAGGTTGATTTCCGGCCCGTTGAACATCACTGGGTTGAGGGTGCAAATGGCAAAAAAATTCACACAATGATTGTGAAGCCGCACGGATTTGATCCTTCAAAAAAATATCCGGTTGTGCTTAATATTCACGGCGGCCCTCAGAGTCAGTGGATGGATGCATACCGCGGTGATAACCAGCTTTATGCAGGTTACGGGTACATATATGTAATCCCCAATCCCCACGGATCAACCGGTTACGGACAGGAATTCACGCATGCAATCTCAGGTGATTACACCGGCAAAATTGTTGAAGATATAATGAAGATATCAGATTATCTGGAATCACTCCCCTACGTTGATAAAGACAGAATAGGGGCAATGGGCTGGTCATACGGCGGTTATATGATGAACTGGCTTCAGGGTACAACAAAAAGATATAAATGCTTTGTCTCTATGATGGGATTATATGACATGACCACCTTCTACGGCACCACCGAAGAGCTCTGGTTCCCGGAATATGATATGAAAGGCACTCCCTGGACCTCTGATCTTTATGAAAAGGATAATCCCGCAAAAAATGTGAAAAACTTCTCAACACCCACTCTCATAATCACCGGTGAGCGTGATTACCGGGTTTCATATAACCAGAGCCTTCATTACTTCACTGATCTGCAGAAGATGGGCGTCCCTTCAAAAATCATTATCTTTGATCATGACGGGCACTGGCCATCTCACATAAAATCAATGCCGTTATACTATAATGCTCATCTTGAATGGTTTAATAAATATCTTGGCGGTGCTGAAGCGCCGTATAATTCGGAACAGATGGTGAGAAACAGGGCTTTCAGCAAATAATTCATTCATTAGGAAAATTGATTTATATAGTAAGAGGAGATTATCCGTCAGGGATGATCTCCTTTTTTTTATGCTCTGAATATTATTATTTGCCTCACCGGCTGATGGTAAAATAGGGTTCAGATGAGCGGCACGTTTATGACTTAATATGCCTTAAAAGACCGGCTTATAGTATTCCGGTAAGTATGTTTTAATCGGAAGGGATCAGCTATTTAAGTCTGAAGGGGAAAACTATCTGCACTTCCTGCACAAAAGTCTGCCCGTCATCAAGCGGTTCGAAACGCCATTTTTTGAGTGCATTTACAGCCACCGCCTCAAGTGTGGGCTCAATTTTAACTAGCGGTATCGCCTTTGATACCGTGCCATCCGGCAGAATCGAGAAACGTATTTTAATATCCGCTTCTTTGTTAACCCCATCCGGATAAGGAGGTATGGTGTAACTCAGTATGCGTCTTCCGCCCTGGCCTCCCCAGTCAAGAATAGAAAATCCGGATCCGGTTGAGCCTTTGTTATTTTTACCCGGTTTACCGGCAGGTTTTTTGGTGGTCTTAGTTTCGTTATCATCTGCCTCATCAGCAGTGTTCACATTATTATCCTGTTTCTGCTTTGCCTCGGGTACATTAACATCCTTCGGTTTTCTTCTCTCTTTGGGCAATACTTCGCCCTGTTCCTCACCATCATTGCCGCCGCCTTCAAAGGTGATTTCAACAAATTCCTTTTGCCTGGCACCCGGGTCAAGTTTAATAAGAAAAAATCCCATGAAAAGAAGGGCATGCAGAATAACGGAAAGGAGAAAAGAATAACTTCTGATTTTTTTCTTCAGCATATACTTACCCTCCGGCGGGCTTCTCCGTCTGTATGGTAAATTTATCTATTCCCGCTTCCCTGGCGCTGTCAATCACTTTAATCACCAGTTCAACAGGCACTTCCTTATCTGCCCGGATGATCAGATTCGGATCTGCTTCATCCTGCTTAAGGAGCGTGAATGCACCGGCAAGTTCTGCCAGTGGCACAGGATCAGGCCCTATAAAGGTGGCGCCGTCTTTATCAATGGTCACCACAAATTTTGAAGGGGGTGTCTGCTCGTTCTTCTTTGAATCCGGAAGCTGTACTTTAACTCCGGTCTGAACCACGAATTGTGATGTGAGAATGAAAAAAATGAGAAGCAGCATCACAATGTCAGTCAGAGAAGAGAAACTGAATTCGGCTAACGGTTTTGTAGCTCTCTGAAACTTCATGATTATCTTTTCTCTTCCTCATAGGTTACATCTTCAATCGTATCAACCACATCAGTTGAGATCGATTCCATCTCACTTACCAGCTTGTTAACTGATGAGACAAAATAGTTGTAAAATACGAGTGCGGGAATTCCCACTGCAAGACCAAATGCTGTTGTTATAAGAGCTTCCCAGATACCGCCTGCGAGATCTGACGGCGACGCGCTTCCCTTCAGTTCCTGCAGCCTGTAAAATGCGGAAATCATACCCGTTACGGTACCGAGAAATCCCAGGAGCGGGGCAGCTCCGGCTATGGTTGCGAGTATGGGGAGCCCTCTTTCAAGCTTCACAATTTCCTGACGCCCGGCGTCTTCAATAGCCTCTTTAACTCTCTCATGCCCGAACTTGTACTTGTTAAGGCCTTTTCTGATTATGTTTGAGGCAGGTGTATTCTCTGTCATGCAGAGATTAATTGCACCTTCAATATCTTTCTTGCGCAGTGAATTTCTGATATTCATCATGAATTTAGGCGCATTCATTTTTGCTTTGCGTAAAACGATCACTCTTTCGATAACTATCGTAAGCCCGAGAACAGATAATAACAGGATCGGCCACATCAGGAAGCCGCCTTTAAGAAACATTGATATCAGATCCATTATAGTATTTCCGCCGTTATTTCAGTTATTAGATATTATTTTAATTTTGCTGCGACCGATGATGCTTCATCTGCCGAATCGTAAGGACCAACCCTTACTCTGTAATAATTTTTACCGTTTATAACCTTCTCAAGCACAAAAGCATTGTACCCGCGTGCAGCAAGCTTTTTCTTTGCATCGTTAGCCTGCCCCTCTTCAAGATAAGCCGCATACTGTACGGTATAAAGATTGCCGTCAGTGAAAATGTTATCCCCTTTAAATCTCTTATCACCGGCAACATTATAATTTGTGCCTGTAGAAGGTTTAGGGGTTTCTGTTTTAGGCTTTGACTCAGCCGGAGTTTTTTCCTTCTCCTCAGGTTTTTTCTTTGGTTCCTCCGCCTTTTTAACTGCAGTGCTGTCAGCCACTTTAACAGAGTCCTGTTTTTTCTCTTTGGCTTTATCTGCTGCAGGTGTAACGGGTTTTACAGGTGTGTCTTCCTGTGTTTCAGTTACAGCAGGTTTATTATGCTCTTCCTTCAGTGCCGAAGTACCGAGGATGAAGGAGGAAATTGATTTTCCGAAAATCACCAGGAGCACTATTACAACTCCCATTCCGATCATGTAGTATTTGTTTCTGCCCATAAATATTCTTTTGTAAAATGGTGGTTTTTGCCGTTTCTGCAGATCCCGTAAATTTAAACGCTCATCAACCGTCTTTGTTCCCGCCGGGGGTTCAGAAATGTATTCTTTTTTTTCAGTTTTCCTGCCGGAGTGCTTTACCGTTTCTTCAGGAGTTATTGTCTCAGGGGTTTTCCCGAATATATCATCCGATGTGAGCATCACAGGTTCAGGTTCATCAAGCCTGATTCTGAGCTCAACTTCTTCTGCCTGTTTTGCCGGGATCTCAATCTCTATTTCCTCAGTTGGAGTCAGCGGATTCTCATCTTCAACAAACTCAGGCCTCTGAACGGGTGCAGTCCATAATATTTCACCCTGACGCATCCTTCTCAGAAATAAGTTAACGCTGTACTCATCCCTTATCTTCTTTATTCTGTCGCTTTCAGATATCTTAACAGCGTCAATCCTGGTTCTTGCGGTTAGTCCGCTCCCGGGATCATAATCTATGTAAAATCTCTCAACGGGAACAGATTCCGAATCATAAAGAATTATGACCAGTTTTTTACTTTCAGCCAGAATGGCGGGATTAAGCGATGCGGGATCAAGGGCAAAAAAGCATAGTCTTTTTATCCCGATCTTATCACCTGTATCAAGGGTCTTTGCCATGGCTTCAACAAGCAGCTCCCTGAAGTTCAGAAAGCTGACGGTCTCATCGCCGAAAAGCCTGTAAAGTTCGTTCCAGATATTATTCATTTAAAACCTCAGATTAACACCGCCTGATATCATATAACCCGGCAGCTGGTAACCGTTCCACATATAATTATCAGCATTAAGAAGATTATGAATCCTCCCGATCACGCTGAACTGCTGATCAATTGCCAGATCAACCCCGCCGCTTATATTCAGGAAATCCTTTATAAGCGTATTATTTGTTTTATCGGTGTATCTTCCTGTCATGTATGATACCGATACATCAAAGGTAATATGATCAAGAAGTGTTTTCCCGTACTCTGCTGTTATCTGAAACTCCGGCTTATATGGGAATATCTTACCATCATCAAGTGTAACCCTGTTATACTTTACTTCACCTGCAAATTTACCAAGGGGTCCCGGATTAACCGCAACATTAACATAACCGGAGAGCGCTTCGGCTGAGGCTGAAGCCAGAGTGAAAAATCCGCCGCCGGGAGTTTCTTCATAGAATGGCAGATTGTCTGATTTTGAATATTCTGCGCCTGCTACCACCGAGAAGTATTTCATATACTCATATCTTATTGCCGCGTTAAGCACATGCTCCTGCTTTTCAATAAAATAAGCAGCCTGCCCCGGTGAATAATAACGGTTGCCATTGAGCAGCGCGCTCTGAGAATAGTATTTATAAACCGGATTATAAGAGGCTATCAGATATAAACCGTTTACAAATTTCATTGAGAAGCTTACTTTCGGCTTGAGTGAAAAAACAGAATCGACTGATGCATACTCAACCCCGCCGAAAAGCCTCATGGTATTGTTTATATTAAATCCTCCCATTGCAGAGAATTTACTGTAAACGATATTCTGTGCTGCCGATATCCCGTTCTCAAGATTCTGATTAACCAGATAAAAATCAGTGAACAGCTCTATAAAATCAAGTTTGGTGTTGAGAAATCCTGAAAATTCAATAAGTGATTCATTAAATTTAGTGGATCCTATATCAGCCATTGAACCTTTAACCGAGGCTCCGTACTGAATCTCCTTAGCTTTGAGGTTTCTGAAACCTATCTCAGTATTTGCATTGCTTAACACTCTGCCCGAATCTGCTTTTGGTGAGGCAAAAAACTTGAATGAGTTGATGTTGTATCCCAGATTTACAAAATACTCTGCTCCCGGAAGAACCCCTCCCTTATCATCTGAGAAAATCTTTATGCCAAGATTACCTTTGCCGTACACTTCGTCTGCATTCGGAAGATATCCGCGCATGCTGAAACCGGCAAACTCACCGCTCATGAAAGCATTGCCAAGCGGAATGCTTACTCTCAGCTCACCGCTGGGAATGTAAATGTTTCCTGCCGTTCCCTCAACAAATCCGTTTAAAATGAGGCTGCTGTCCTTAAGGTCAGGGCCTGCTTTATATGTGTCTTCAAATCTTAATGCCCTGGGGTAATCATTTGTGAGATCAGGCCGCAGAACATCATCCGTAAGTGCAGGGAGCGGCTTTGCTCCAAGTTTTTTCATCTCGGGAAATACGAAAGTTCGGTAACCCACAATCACGAATGAGGGAAGTTCAACCTCAGGTTCAACTGTTGAATTATTCTGTGCCCTGATCTCAGGAGCGGTAAAAGCTGCGGCAATTAATGCAGCAAAAAGAAAAAGTGACTTTCTCATTTTTTACCTCCCTTCTTAGCCGGCTGTTTCGTTTTCCCGGCTTTATCATCGGTCTTCTTCTTAACAGGTTTTTTGATTTTTTTCATTTGATCAAGCTTATCCTGCGCTTCTTCAACCAGTTTTGCGTCTTCATAATTTTCAATAACGGTTTTATACATCTCTTCTGCTTTTTTCTTATCATCAAGCTTTTGATATGTGTCACCCAGCAGAATAAACGACATTGCGGTCCATTTATCGTATTCAGCGTAAAGTGACTGGATCCTGACCAGCGCGGTTATTGCATCGGTGTATTTTTCCTGATCAAAAAGTGTAAGTCCCGCATAATACTGAGCCTCTGCTGCCAGGTCATCGTTTCTTCGGGTTATAACTTCCATAAACAGATTGAACGCTTTCTCATAACGCTGTGCACTCAGTTCAATTTTACCTTTGCTGAGTCTGGCTTTATCAGAGAAGACGTTTGCATCATAAAATGAAATAATTTCATCATACAGATCGTATGCCGTACCTTGGTCACCCTTAAGCACAAAGATTTCTGCTTTATTGAATATGATTTCAGGATATCTTGCTGATTTTTTATAAAGCTCTGAGGCTTTATCAAGCAGAGCCACTGCCTCATCATATTTCTCATCACCCCGCAGTATGAGCGAGGCCTCAATAGCGGCAGAAACCGCAAAGTCGCTCTGAGGAAATTTTTCAAACAGTTCTGTAAAACTCAGCACCGCATTATCGGGCTCGCCGAGCATCTGTGTGCTTTTACCCAGCCAGAAATAAGCCTGCGGAAGCAGCGGAGAGTTCGGGAAAGTTGATATGAATTCAGAATAGTTGATCTTGGCTGTCTCGAACTCACCCACTCCGTAGAAGAATTCACCTTTTTTAATGAAGATGTCATCTGCCTTTGATGCAACGGTGTTTAATTCAAGATATTCATCAACAGAGGCGAGCGCTTTTTCATTTTCTCCCAATGCATAGTATGAAAGCATCAGGCCGTTGAGGGCATCAAATGCGTGCTGCGTTCCGGGATACTGCTGAATCACCGTTCTGTAACTCACCACTGCAGAATCATATTCCGAAAGATTGTAGTATGAGTCGCCCACAGAATAAAGCACAAGGGGCACTATCTCGGGATTCTTTGATGAATCTGGCAGAACCGCCATATAATTTCTTACCGCTTCAAGGTATCTGCCAAGCTCAAAATTGATATAACCTATCATGTACCTTGCCTGCAGCATAAACCCTGAATTTGGATAATCCTTCAGGAATGTTCTGAGTTCAACAATTGCGTCATACGGCTTGCCTGCGTTAAAGAGTGATAAGGCCGATTGATAAAGAACATAGTCTTTGTTCGGAATTGCGGTATCATTCTTGAGCTTTGCATAGATTTCATTTGCCGCGCTGAAATTTTTCTCTGCAAAGTATGATTCCGCAAGTCGCATATATGCATCACTTATTCGCAGATCGGCGGGGAAATTGTTTACAAAATCAAGGAATGCAAATTTAGAGTTTGCATAATCCCGCATATTAAAAAAGGCATAAGCTTTTGTATACTGAATATCTGCCTGGAAAGCTGAATTACTGTTACCCGCCGTAATCAGATAATCAATTGCGTTTCTGTAATTTTTAAGCGCAAAATAGTTCTCGCCATAGTAGTAATTCACCTTTGAAATCTCATAGCCTGAGTGTGTGAACACCAGGTCATCAAGCTGCTTAATACTTTTTTCGTACTCACCCGCAAAATGAAGAGATATGGCGAGTCCGAGTTTTGCAGCGGCATCCGTTTCCGGGTATTCTGATGATATGCTTATTGCATCGGTGAAATGTTTAACACCGTTTTTGTAGTCCCCGCGGGCATTGCTGAGTTCGCCGAGCAGAGTGTAACATCTTGCTTTAATTCTTGTATCACCCGATGTAAGCAGATCATTGATCACTCTTTCAGCTTCATCAAATTTTTTCTCCTCAAAACTGATGAGGGCAAGGTTAAACTCGGCGTCATATCTTACGGGACTTTCAGGGTATCTTCTGATAAAATCATCAAAAATGATTTTTGCACCCGCAAGGTCTTTTGAATATCTTTTTGATTCACCCGACCAGTAATAAGAGTTAACCGATACAGAATCGGTTCCGCTCACAAGGCTGTTGAATGAGTTGTAAGCATCAGCGTACTGTCTGGTCTGGAAATAGCACCATGCAAGAGCATATTTTATCTCGCGCAGAAACTTTGTTGCGGGGTATTCAATCACAATCTGCTTGAACATTTCTGCAGCCTTGTCAAATTCCCTTATTCTGTAGTATGAATCGGCAATAAGATACTTGGCTTCAACCTGCTTTTCAAGCGGAAGTTCATTAAGCCTGGGATTTGAAAGTTCAAGTATCGTGAGATCATAGTCTCCCTGTTTAAAATAACAGACCCCTATTCTTATCTGCGCCGAGGCGTAAAAATCACTCTCCTTATGGAATGAAAGTATCTCGTCGTAAAATTTAATGGCTTCATCAATTTCACCGAGGCTTTCATATGCAAATGCCAGAGAATAGATGGTGTTTGTAAAGAATTGATTTGTTCTCCGGCTGTTCAGGGCATCTTTAAGATATTCAACTGCATCTCTGTAAAACTTATCATAGATAAAGGCTTCACCTATCCAGAAAGCGGCAGAGCCGTAACTGTCGTTCCACGGATATTCCTTGTTAAGCCTGATCAGCCGGTCTCTGGCAAGAGCATATCTCTCCTCAGTGTAATAAATCTGACCGAGCTTTAGCAGGGCAAGTTCACGGTATGCAGTGTATTCAAGCCTGTTTACTAAATATTCATAACCCGAAATGGCACCTGAAAGCTCACCGAGTTTGAATAATGATTCGGCCGAATAATATTTTGCAGAAGAATACAGGTCGTCTTCCGGAATTTCACCTTTTATATAGCTTTCAAACAATTCATGAGCACGGTAATAGTCCCCCTTCTCAAAGGCGTCCATTGCCTCATAATAACGGACTCTCTGGTTCTGAGCCATGAGCACCGCACTCAAAAGAAACGCTGATATTAAAAATATTTTTCCTGAAAATCTCATAATCCGATACTGTAAATAATAAGAAATACTGTAACAGCAGCCAGACCCGCTGCAAAATTCACGACATCATTATCAAGAAACCTGATACCGCTGTGATATTCCGATGGCTCACTGCAGTGGTTCTCCTTCTCGGTGATTTTTCCGCATACTCTGCATCTGTTCCTCCTCTGAAGCTTATCCCCGAGCAGACTATCAGAAAAGGCGCCGGCAATCCCGGCTGCCACAAGCAAAATGATTATCTTATAATCAGTGACAAAAAACATTGCCGAAAGGGCGACTGAAAAAGCTCCCAGCATTCCGCCGATACTGCCTGCAAGTGAAACCCCGCCCGATACTCCCTGTTCAACTTCTCTGAATCCCGGGAACGAGTATGTTTTTCTTTTCTTCATCGTTCCGGTCTCTGTTGACCATGTATCAGCAGCAGCAGCGCAGAGTGAGGCAACATACAGAAAATAAATTAAATCATCCTTAAAGATAACACTTAATAAGGTTAAAACCCCTGCAATGCCTCCGTTTGCAAGCAATTGTTTATGGTTCCGGATATCACCGCTTTCCTTACCGTTGCTCTGTTCACCTCTCATTTTTTTACTGATTTTTGAGAGTATGCTTGAGAGAACAAAAAAGGTCATTATGGGGAGGGTGTATTTCCACCCGCCAAGGGTAAATACAACGGTGCCTAAAATCACTGCGCCTGTTGTGCCTGAAAGAGAAAGGAAGCGGAGTTTATATGATGCTGTCCCCACCGCCACAGCCAGTCCGAATCCTGCAGAAAGTGCCAAAAGCTTTGAACTGCCGGGATCCATATAAATGTAAAAAATGAAAAATGATCCTGTAACAGATATCATGAGATTATCAATACCCCCCGAGCTTATTGCCTCAACAAGGGTAAGGATAGCTGATATTATAAGTGCGGTTACCAAAAGATACAGAAGAGGGTCTGTTCCTGTCTGCGAAAGTTTTATTCTGAAATCAGGCAGAATTCCGTGGAATAAAAATATCACTGCAAAAGAAGCACCAAAAAATACGATTGATCCCAGGAGAGATTTTTTATCTCTGGTAATGTGATAGTAATGGGATGCAAGAAAAGTGCCGGCAATTGCAGCAAGAGAATCTGCAAATGCAAGCACCAGAAATGCCGCAGATGCAACCTCGGGATAATCAGGATACCAAAGAAGAATGAGAACCAGAAATGAGAGAGCGAAGTAAAAAATACCCCAGCTCTTTCTTTCATGCTCATCAAGCTGCTTTAGCCACCTGTATTTCACAGAAAGGAAAAGAATCAGTGAGGCCGCAATTGCAATTCCGGCAAGAAGATAATAGTCATAACCCGCCAGAAAGACGTTTGCAACAGCGCTGCCGGCAATAATGTGCAGAAGTTTTCTTGAAAGCTCCTTATTTAGAAACTTCTGCCTTGCCAGGAATTCAAGCGCAATGACCGAAAACAGTATGATTACGATCAGGTAAAGTGCTCTCAAATCAGCTTCCTGTCAGTTCCGTAAATCTTTCAAAAATCTTCATAATCCTCTTACCGTGCTTTTTATCTGATACAATACAAAACAGTTCAATGAGGTTTTTTATCCCGCTGTGGGTCATACCGCTCCGTTTCAGACCTTTAAGATGCGAGATTAACTGCTCTTCAAGACCTAAGGCTGCAAGCGCCCCCACTGCCACTATCTCTCTCTCCCTGAAAGAAAGTTTTTCCCTGCCATACACCTTGCCGTATCCTTCCCGCAGAACCCAGTATGCAAGCTGTTCTGAATATGAACTGATATTGGCAAGCAGTTTACCGACATTTTTTCCGTAAACCAGACCGCAGTTTTCAAGACCCCTTGAAGTGAATTTTTCATCATCATATTTTTCAAATTCCTCTGATACAGCCCCGTTTATGCTGTGGAATAATTTCAGGGAATGTAATGCGGTCGGGAATCCTGCAAAAAGGTAGACCTGCAGAAGTGCTTCTTTTATTTTTTCCCTTATTTCATCTGATTCTGACGAAACCGAAAGGAATAAGTTTTTGAGCCTGACGAATTTTCTTCCCGAGGAGTAAACTGAACAAAGGAACAAACATTCCTCTGAATTGCGGTAATATTTACCGTGAGCAAATTTTGAAGATGGGTGTTTGGAGAGGTTATCTGCCATTTCAGACAAAAAAAACCCCCGCATCTGCGGGGGTCAGAATTATCTTCTGAAAAAATTATTTCATGGCTTTTATTTCAGCTTCGGCGGCAGCTTTGTAATTTGCGTCAGCTGAGGCTTTTGTGAAATTATCAACGGCATTTAATTTATCACCGAGATTTTTATAAGCCGTGCCTAAAGTGAAGTGAACAGCTCCCTTGCTGAGTTTATTGATATTCTCAAGAGCAAGTTTGGCGTTGGTGATTGCATTTGCGTTATCGCCTAATTTGAGGTAAGATTCTGCAACATACCAGTAGGCATAGTCGTTTTTCTCAATTGCCACGGCTTTAAGACCGTTATCAATTGCTTCCTGGAATTTATTTCCTTTGTAAGCATTGAATGAGAGTTTAACGTAGCTGTTGGCAAGCGCTCCGGTGGCCTGGTTTTTCACTTTATTGTTAGTGGTTATTTCAAGCACCTTTTCGAAATGAATTATCGCGCTGTCATATTTTTCAGCAGCATAATAAGCTGCGCCTATCTGTACATACGCAAGATCAAAATCTGTTTTAAGCTTTAAGGCTTCTTCAAAGCAGTCAACTGCTTTATCAGTCTGATTCAGATTTTTGTAGCAAAGACCCATGTTATACCAGGACTTGTAATCGGGTAATTTATCAATTGATTGCTGATATAATGCGATTGCAGCCTGATAGTCTCCGGCTTCTCTTTTTGCGTTTCCTTCATTATAAAGCTTTTTAGCTTCATTTTCAACATTGTCCTGTGCTGAAAGCGGAGCTATGAACATAATAATGAGACCAAGTGAGAGAAGTACTTTTAACATTAAAACCTCCGGGATTTTAAGTTCGATGGAAATGATGTGGCATTAGATTTGGTGCGGAAGACGGGACTTGAACCCGTACGAGTTGCCTCACACGCCCCTCAAACGTGCGCGTCTACCAGTTCCGCCACTTCCGCATATGTTTGAAAATTAGAGTTTTAAATTTAATACTTTCAACCGAAATAATCAAACACCGCCAACATTTTTTTTACAATTATTTTATTCTACAATTTTTACGGGAATATTGTTCCATATTCTTTCATTTTTTTTGGAATATTGCCGGATATCAGCTGTTTTTTCCTTTCAGGCATTGTTTATTGCCTTAAATCATGCTCCTCAACTCATATTGTCTGTACAGAGCTAATTGGCAGGCGGGCAGGTGACCGCCCTGTAAAATGCATTATCGGCTCTTAAATTAAGTGATATCTGAACATAAAGTTGTGACCGGATGAGAGCATTCAGATAAGAGGATATATCCGGTTATCATCTGACTGATTTTACAATCAAAACAGACTGATGAAATCATCGTATGCGGAACTGAATGTCAGTTCAGGCAGGATATGTAGAGGTTTTATGTGCGGCTGCCGGGTTAACTGAAGTGCAAGAGTATTCTTCTTTAAAATAACAAAGCTGACCCATGGTTTAAGGATCAGCTTTGGCGTAAATATTTTATTTTCCCGGTTTAGTTTCTGCCTTCAAGAAGCAGTTCTTTCAGTTCTTCCCTGAATCGGCGTTCAAAAACTATATATTTTGCAATCTGCAGCGGAGATAACAGTCCATACAAAGAATTAATAAAATCCTCTCTTGTTTTTCCGGCCTCTTTCTGCAGTCTCAGCATTTCGGAAACAAAGTTTTTATAGTAGGCATCATCCTTTTTTCCGTCTTTTCTGATCTCAGGCAGAGTGCCCTGTATAAGGTCATCAATCTGCTTATTTATATCTCCGAACTTTTCCTTAAAATCTTTCCTTCTGCTGAAAAATTTAAGTGTGGTCTCCTCATCCATATCGAGTATTTCAATCAGCTTTAGCTTTTCAAGCTGTTCAATTTTCTCGTATGCCTTGGGGTTATCACCAAGCCCGTCTTTCCAGCGGTGTTTTCCACCTCCGGGTCCGGGTCCCGGTTGTGCATAAATGTTATCAAGACCGATTAATAACAGGGTTAAGATTAAAAAGTATTTCATATTATTATAAGACTCCTATAATTCAAATTCTTTATCCAGTTTTTCAAGGATATTATCAAGCTCATCGGCGCTCACCTCTTCGGCAAGTTCCTTCACATCAATATCATAAGCTTTGGCTATCACCACCTCGTTCTTTTCAATTCCTAACTTATCTTTAATTTCAGTATCCAGCTTTTTCACATCGTTATCATTTAATGACTCAGCCAGATTTTCGTTGCTTACTGATTCTTCACTGAGCAGCAGTTCCTTCTGCATATTCTCAACCTGCAGGCTCTCAGATACTGAATTGCTTAATTCATTTCTTATAATCCTGTTGTTTGATGAGGTATACACCAGCAGCAGGGTCAGCATCACCGAAACCATTGTAAGTGAATAAGCCGGCCTGAATATAAAGTTCAGTTTCTTTTCCTTTTTTGCCTGAATCTTTGTTCTGGCTCTTACCAGAGCTTCGCTGAGATATGCCTCATCAGCAGTAAGCTGTGATGCAGATCTGATCAGTTGCATTGATGCAGCAAATTTTTCATATTCTCTTTTTACGGATTCATCAAAGGCAATCAGCTTTTCGAACTCAGCCTTTTCCTTTTCTGTCATACCGCCGTCAAAATATCTTCCGAACATATCATTTTTCATTATATTCCTCCATCAGTTCAGCCACTCTCCTGGCTGCGTGGAAATAATTTGCTTTCAAACCTCCGACACTCTTACCGGTAATCTCTGCTATTTCCTCGTAAGAGAGCTCATCAAAATGTCTCAGTATAAAAACCTCTCTCTGCTTTTCAGGCAGTTTCTGCAATACCGAATCAAGCAGGCTCAGTTTTTCCTTGTTTTCAAGATTCCCCAGAATATCATCTTCCCCGGGTATATCAGGCCGGTCATCATCATCAATTGAAAAAAACGACCTCACTTTATTGCGCCTCAGTAAGTTTATTGCCCGGGTGCTTGTAATTTTATATATCCAGGTGTAGAGTGAAGATTTGCTTCTGAAGTTACCGAGCTTTTCATAAAGAACAATCAGAACTTCCTGTAATACTTCATCAGCATCAAAATGGTTTCCTGTCATCCTTCTTGCGTGCCAGTAAATTCTCTGACGGTACTTTATAACAATCAGATTAAACGCGGATTCATCTCCCTTAAGAAACTCTTCAACAAGAACCGCATCATCTGTTTTAATATTCATCAACACCGGATATTATTTGATAGTATGACAACTAAAATTCATAAAAGGTTTAATTGGTCTTAAATTTTTACAGAATTAAACCATAACGGTTAATCTGCCTGTCAAACCTTCAGAAACGCACAAATTAATCATAAAATGAAGGAAAGACATAATGAAAAAGGTCAGGTTATTCGCGATCCTAATGATCTCATTTCTGATGCTTGCAATATCAGGCACTTTTGCTCAGCCGGCTCCTCACTTCAGATGGCTGCATGACAAATTAAATCTTACCGATGACCAGGAAAAGAAGCTGGATGATATCCGTACTGCTCACTGGGATAAGATGATGTCATATCGTGATGAGATTCAGAAACTCGCTATCGACATGAGAGCTCTCGGCAGAAAAGACAATATTACTGTAAGTGAATATAACAAAATGAAAGATCAGATGCAGGAAGTCAGAGAGAAAATGAAAGAGGAACGTGATTCTCATGAGGCAGCCGTGCTCAATGTTCTGGATGACGCGCAAAAGACTGAATGGCTGAAATTTAAGTTAAACAGACCCGGCAGAGGAAATGGCTTTGGTAAAGGATTAGGACCTTGCGGCGGTGACGGACCCGGTAAAGGCGGTTACGGATTTCATGGCGGCGGAAGAGGCATGAAATTCAGAGGCGGGGATTTTGACGGCCCGAGAGGACCTTTCTGCCCGAGATAAGGTATCGGAAGTGATAAAAAAACCGTCCCCTGCGGGACGGTTTTTTTATTTTAAACCTGTTGAATAAATTCATATTATGAATAAATATTTTAATCTTCTCATATTTTTTGCCGCTGCGGTCTCAGTTGCCGGTTGCTCCGGGGCATTAAGATATCAGAACGGCTCTGATTCTGCCGGAGGGAATAATGAAGATATCACCTTCACCGCCGGGGAAAGCTATGAAACGGTTGCAACATATTATGCCGATTACTACCATGGCAGAGCCACATCAAGCGGTGAGATTTATGACCGTGAAAAACTGACCGCAGCCTCTCCGTTCATCCCCCTTAAAACATATGTTAAAGTCACAAACCTGAAAAACGGGAAATCAGTTGTTGTGAGGGTCAACGACCGCTGCATCTGCAAGAGTGAAAAAGCAATTGACCTTTCCTTTGCAGCCGCCCGTGAGATTGATATGATAAGAGACGGGGTTGTGCCTGTAAGAATAGATTTTAAGGATAATTAACTCTTTAAGACCTCCCTGTAATAAGAAATCATTTTTTCTGTGCAAATGCCTGAATCAAAATACTCCTCAGCCCTTTTCCGGGCTCCTGCGGCCAGTCTGCTCCTAAGTTCTTCATCGGTGATAAGTTTTTCAATGGCTGCGCTCAGTTCGCTTACTGATCCGTTTTGGAAAACAAGTCCCGATATATTATCTTCAGCCACTTCGGTCAAACCTGTATCTGATGAGACAATAACAGGAACCCCGCACGCCATTGCTTCAACCGCAGATACACCAAAAGACTCCTTAACAGACGGATATACTTCAAAACTGTAATTCTGATGCACCTTTTCTATCACGCTGTTATCAACAAATCCGTTGAAAGAGACTATTCCTGTCAGCCCCCTTTCTTTTACGAGAGCCTGCAGCTTCTCCCTGAGGTAACCATCACCCGTGATCTCTGCTTTAAATCCTGAAACACCTTTCAGTGTCAGTTCACTCAGAGCTTCGATAAAGAGCTCTATTCCGTAAACCGGCTCAAGCTTTTTTACAAGCCCTATCCTTACTTCATCTCCTCTCTGCCGTTCAGCAGGCCTGAAACGCGTGAGATCGGTTCCAAAAGGAGTAATGCCGATACTTCCTGCGTAATATTTCCTCACCTCATCAGCCATATACCGTGAGGTTGAAAGCACTTTATCCGCTTTTTTGAGAATGTACTTAATCAGAGATTTATGCAGGGCACTCCTTTTCGGGAACTCAAAAATATCCGTTCCCCAGACCGATACAACAAATGGCCTGAATCCTGAGAGCACTCCCAGCAATCCGTAGCTTGTCAGATAGTGTGAGTGGAGAATATCGGGTCTGAACTCCTTCACTGCTTTTCTGAGCTTTTTACGGTGGAGGAGATATTTAAGTTTTTCAAGGCTGGCCTCTTCTTTCTGCGCAAGTCCTGAGGGCAGGCCCGCCGAGTAAAATCTTATACCCGCTGCATACTCAGAGCGGTCTGAATCACTCAGACTGAATATGCCAATCTCCGCACCTGCCTTAACAAGTTCGTTTGCCCACTTACGCAGATGGGATGATGCAATATCTCCTGCTAATAATATCCGCATAATTCCTATTTTTGTAAATACGATTCTCAATTAAATGAATGGTTCACCAATCACAAAATTAATAAATATTTCGTTAGCCGGACTCTTCCTGTCGCTTCTGATTTTACCCTTCTCAGAAGTTATGGTAATCCTTCCTCTTGGCGTCGTAATGTATTTCATAATAAGTAAAACCGGGAAACAGGCGCTTGTTTACATTGCCATACTCGGATTTCTGCTTATTACGAGTGAATGGAATGACCTTTTTCGTAAGATAGCAATATTCGGGGGAACCGCAGTTCTCTCTTATCTGGCCTTCTTTAAAAGTTTTTATGAGAAACGTAAGCTTAAACCCGTTCCGAAAGATATAACCGCTTTTGCCGTATTTGTTCTGGTTACTTCAGCCATCTCATCAATCCTCTCAATTAATCCGGCAATGGGATTTAACGCCGTAATCAAGCAGGCATTTTTTTATTACCTGGTCTTTCTGATTTATCAGATAAGCTATGACTATGATTCAATGAAAATGCTGAGCGCCATTACTTTTATCACTGCTCTTGCAGTCACTGCCGGTACTCTGGTAATGTTTCTTTCGCTGGGTTGGGCGGCAATATTAAGCGCCGATGCGGGATTAAGAACCTCCGGTGTTTATGAGAATATCAATGCTGCCGGAAGCATAGTTGCTCTGGGCACGGTTGTACTGCTCGGCTATCTTTTCACATTTGGCAGCAAAGCTGAAAAAAAGTACAAATATCTTTCTTACTTTATTCTTCTTTTGTTCACAGCCGCATTGCTTATAACAAACTCAAGAGCTTCGTTTCTGCTCGTGGGTTTCACCGTTATCATGTTTGTTATCATCTTCAAAAGGCATCTGGTTAAGTACGGAGCTGCAGGTTTACTGCTCCTCGCATTTATACTGGCAATATCCCCTCAGCTTGATGAGATTATTGAGGTTTATCTCAGACTTGACCGTATAATGAACATAAGGGATATTCTCTGGAGGATGTCATTTGATGCCATTGCCGATAATCCCGTGTGGGGAATTGGTCCTGATGTATTCAAGGAATATTTCTATAAATATCTCCCCGTTATGATGGGCTCATATCCCGAGTCAAAAGTCAGGTATCTGTATGAGGTTGCCGGCACTTCCGGTTTATCGCATAATTTCCTTCTTTACAGATTCACCGAGCTCGGTATACCGGGTTTGATTTCAGCCCTGTGGCTCCCCTTCCTTTATTTCAGATACGGACTTACCGCTTATGATGTTACTAAGGAGAGAGATCCTCAGAAGGCAAAGTTTATTCTTGTGCTGTTCCTGATGGGAATAGGTATATTTCTGAGGTCGGCATTTGAATCAATCGGGATCATGACCTATGGCTGGATAATGCTGGATCTTCCGTTCTGGTTCTTTTTTGTGATTCTTGTAAACTACTCGCAGCCTGATTATTCGCCTGCTGATACAGTTAAAGGGGCTCCTTCAGAAAATGAGTCACAGTCACCCTCTCCGGCAAATCAGTAGAGTAAAAATCTGATCTTTTTTCAGTTTTGGCAGCGTGCGGGCAGTAAGCTTATAAAAAGCTCCCCTTACCTGATTTATCAGATATCCTTGTCAACACCGAAGATTATTCCGGTAAAAGTACCCATTGCATAAATAAAATGCACCGGAATAAGAAGAAAAGGAAGGAGCAGACCTGCAACCCCTGATTTCACAACGTTTCGGATAGTCTCAACTACAATGGCGTACAGATAAAATGTCGTGATAAATGTAAAAGTGAAGAAGCTGTATTTTGTCAGGTAATAATTATTCAGAAACAGTCCGAGATTCATGAACAGCAAAAGCATCAAAAGTGTGAGATAAAAAAGAAAAGGTGCCTTCTGCTTATACCCGTGATGAGCCGAATTTATTACAAGATACATCCCGTACTGAAAATTCTGCTTCAGCAGCTTATTAAACTGATTTCTTGGGGCGTAATAAAATGTAATTTCAGGGAAAGTGTATAAATCTATTCCCGCTTTCTGAATCCGGGTGAGATAATCATTATCCTGGTTCCTGAGAAATTCTTCTGAGAAAAATCCGGTTTTCTCAAAAACTTCCCTCCTTGCGGCAAATGCCCCGATGGCATAACCCTTCAGGGGTTTTGTTAACTCAGACATTTTCCGCCAGTTCCTTCCGAGCGGTGACAGGCTGAAAAGCTGTACTGCTTTTTCAAAAATCGTCTTAGGCGGCACAAAACCATACTGAGGTGAAAATACTTTTATATCAGGATTATTTCTGACAAGAGCCGCAAGTGATGTGAAATATCTGTCTGAAACAAGGCTGTGTCCCCCGAAAATCTGGATTATCTCGGCACCGCTCTCAAGTGCCAGTTCCAGACCGATGTTCAGGGCTGCCGGGGTTATCCTTCTGGGGTTACGGGCGTAGAATATTTTGTCAGATTCGGATGCCATCCGCTGTAATAATTCTGTGGTGCCGTCGGTTGAACAGCCATCCACGGCAAAGATATCAATGCTCAATCCTTCGGTTTCTTCATCAAGTATCCGTTTAATAAGATTTTCTATGTAATTGATTTCATTATAGACAGGAATTACAACAGCAATTTTCATTTTATATGTCACGAAATATGTTTTTTAATTATCTTCTTTCGTAAATTTAATAAAAAGAAGTTTCATATTATTATGGTATATCTTCCCAGACATCCGGATGCTAAACTCCTGCTCGTAGAT
Source organism: Ignavibacteriaceae bacterium (assembly GCA_013359345.1). Lineage (GTDB taxonomy): Bacteria > Bacteroidota > Ignavibacteria > Ignavibacteriales > Ignavibacteriaceae > JABWCA01. Next base: position 7,900 of record JABWCA010000011.1, on the reverse strand, counting down.
GATGATGCTTCAAACTGCAGATACCTGAAACTACGCCTTTCACAGTCAGGTTTTGATGTAAGAGCTGTGTATTCAGGAGCAGAAGCCCTCAGTGAGATCAAATCATTCACCCCCGAACTTTTTCTTCTCGATATTAAAATGCCGGGCATGGATGGATTTCAGCTTTGTGCCGAATTAAAGAAACAGGACAATGTAAAAAACATACCTGTCATTTTTCTGACCGCATTAACCGATACCATAGATAAACTTACGGGCTTTAACGCCGGGGGGGTTGATTACGTAACCAAACCGATTAATTACGAAGAGCTTATTGCCCGTATAAACACTCATCTCACCCTTTCAAAACAAACCGAGGAACTTCGTCAGAATAAAGCTAAATTCAAGATGCTTGCTGATTTTTCCTATGATTTTGAGTACTGGATTTCAGAAGATAACAAACTGATATATGTTTCCCCTTCTGCCTCAAGGCTGACAGGTTACAGTGCCGAAGAATTTGAAGCAACACCGGGCCTCCTTGAAAATATAATACACCCCGAAGATATTGAAGCATTCAGGCAAAACGTTTCTGATGCTGATAAAAAACATGAATCGCTGGTAATGGAGTTCAGGATTATCAATAAATCAGGCGAGACGATCTGGCTGTTTCATAAGAGCCAGCCGGTGATTGATACCGACGGGAAAGTTTACGGCCGGAGAGTAAGCAATCAGGATATCACATCGCTGAAAATTATTGAAATGAAACTTCGCGATGCAGCGCGCGAACTCCGGAACGTAAATATCACCAAAGACCAGATTTTTACTATTCTTGCCCATGATATAAAGTCGCCGTTCAGCGGACTGCTTGGCATGACAGAGCTTATCTCAAGCTATATTGAAGATTTTTCAAAAGAAGAGCTGCGGGAATACGTAAGCGGCATACATGAATCGGCACGGGTGATTTTCTCTTTGATAGAAAATCTGCTTGTATGGTCACGCGTTCAGGGCGGAAGATTCATTCTCAGAAAAGAAATGCTCAATGCCGATGAGATAGCCAGAGATGTGTTTAAGTTATATGAAAATAACGCTCTTGAGAAAAACATCACCCTGAAGGGTGACATAGATCCATCGGTTGCCGTTTTTGCGGATAAAACTGTTCTCAGCATTGTGCTGCGCAACCTGATATCTAATTCAATTAAGTTCACGCCCAAAAACGGGATGGTGATGCTGCGTGCAGTTCAGAATGACAGAGTAACTGAATTTACAGTGTCTGATACCGGAATCGGAATGGATAAAGAGGCGGTTACAAAGCTGCTTAAAAACCGGGAGGTGATTTCAACCGAAGGAACTAATAAGGAACAGGGCAGCGGTGTGGGTATAGCAGTTTCACGTGATTTTATCAAGATGCATAACGGCACTCTTCAGATTAAAAGTCAGAGCGATGTGGGCACTGAAATAACGTTCACAATCCCCTTTTCCTGAGATCAGAAAGCAAATTCAAAAATCAGATATTTGTAATTTGTTTAATGACTGCTCCGGGGCAGGCTGTGATCCGGGTATACTGAGGCGCAATTATAGGGTCAGTAACCGGGCTGATCTTTCTAACCCGCTCATTCAGGCAAAATTTTTATCAGAGATCACGCGCAACCCTGAACCCGATAGTCTGATAGAAGTGACCCGGCAATGCTGAATCCCTTGTGAAAATGCGGCAGAAATCTTCCCTGCTGAAAGCAGATCCGCCTCTGAGAACCCTGTATACCCCTTCTTTCGGCCCTGAGGGATTCTCCCGGGGTGATTCTGCATACCAGTTATCTGAATAAAAATCTGCACACCACTCCCACACATTGCCCGACATATCAAACAGGCCCAGCTCATTTGGTTTAAGGAGACCCACTCCCTTAACTGTGCCTTTGGAATTCTTAAGGTACCATCCGCACTCATCAAGGTTATTGCTGCCTGAGAACTTAAATCCTTGGGACTTCATACCCCCCGCCGCGGCGAACTCCCATTCGGCTTCGGTGAGCAGCCTTGTTGATGACCAGCGGCAGAATGCTTCTGCATCCTTAAAGGAAACATTGACAACAGGATCATCGCCGTGGAATCCCCACGGAGGTTCAACAGGAACAGGATGATCAGTCACCCTGCAGAATTCCAGAAACTGCCTTACTGTCACCGGAGTAACCGAAACAAGAAATGATCTCACCGTAACCTCATGCGCAGGCTTCTCATTTGGCATTCCTTCAGTAACCTTCACAGTCTTAAACATCTTTTTAACAAGCTGGTCAAACCTGCCGTCATTTCCCATCAGGAAAGTGCCGCCTTCAACCTCAGCAAATTCAGTGATAACTCCTTCGCGTGCCTTACGGTAAGGTGAATTCTTTGCGGGCTCGGGTTTTACTGCAGTCGGAGTCTCATTCTTCAGTTCCGGTGCCTTTTCGGAATCACCGGAAGACCGCGCATTTTCGTTTTTATCAGTTCCCTGCACTTCTGCCCCTGCGGCAGCCGTTTCAGCGGATTGCGCTGATGCTGCTGCAGTTGTCTCCCTGAGTTCCTGCTGTGCCGGAAATGACCCTGTCAGTTCGGGTAATCTTTTAATAATCTGTCTGATATCCTTTAAGAGGGAATCGAAATCTGCATACCTGTTTTCCCTCTCCTTCTCAGTCATCTTTTTCAGCAGCGCAACAGTATCAGGGGTGATATACGGATATATCTCCCTTGGATCCGGGATTTCTTTTTTGAGTATGCTGTCCATGATGGCATACAGCCCCTCTGAATCTGATCCGAAAGGAAGACGGCCGGTCAGCATCTCGTAAAAAGTAACGCCGAGGCTGTAAATATCGCTCCTGTGATCAATAGATTTATCTGCAAGCACCTGTTCGGGGCTCATATACAGCACCGTCCCGAGCTTGGTTCCGGCGAGTGTGAAGCTGAGGTCACCCATTATTTTGGCAATCCCGAAATCGGTTATCTTCACCTCATCACCGGCACCAACAATAATGTTTGACGGTTTAATGTCTCTGTGAATAATATTTTTGGAATGAGCATATTTCAGACCTGAAGCAATCCGTGAAAGAATCAGAAGTGCACGTTCTTCAGGCAGAAGCCCTGTCTTCTTAATAAGATTTTTGAGAGTCTCCCCCTCGGCAAATTCAAGCACCATAAAGAATGTGCCGCTGAACCTGAAAAAGTTGTAAAGGGTCACTATATTGGGATTAAGAAGGCCCGAAAGGATTCTGGCTTCGGCAACAAATCTTCTCACAAACTCGTCATCCCTTACCAGCGCGGTATTCAGCATTTTCATCGCCACTCTGCGTTCGGTCAGCTCTTCACGGGCAAGATATATCTTACCCATTCCGCCTTCTCCAAGCAGATCCTCAATGATGTAATTTTGTATGACCGAGCCTTTTTCCAGTTCCATCAGAATTCAGAATTTCTTAAATTTAAAGATACTAATTAAACCACTTCCTGTAACTATTTCCTCAAAATTGAACTACATCTGCAAAAGTTCAATTATAACTATGTAACATCAATAAAAACAATTAATTAACCGGGAGAAAAATGGCCGAAGGTACAGTCAGCAACAAATCAGGTTTTATTAATAAATTTCTGAACATTGTAGAAAAGACAGGGAATCTCCTTCCTCACCCCGCAGCGCTTTTTGCAGGTTTTGCTTTACTCATTGTGGTGATCTCATGGGTCGTTTCACTCACCGGAATTTCAGTTGTTCACCCCGGAACAGGAAAAACGGTTGAACCGGTGAATCTTCTTTCAGTTGAAGGACTTCACAGAATTCTCACGGGGCTGGTGCACAACTTCACCAGTTTTGCCCCCCTTGGCACCGTGCTTGTTGCACTGCTTGGTATTGGTGTGGCTGAAGGGAGCGGACTTATAAACTCCGCATTAAAGCTCCTTGTTCTCTCGGCTCCGAAAAGATTACTTACTTTCGTCATGGTATTTGCCGGCGTGATGTCAAATATGGCAAGCGAAGTTGGGTATGTTTTATTAATCCCCCTGGCAGCAATAATCTATCTGAGTGTGGGCAGACATCCGCTCCTCGGCATGGCAGCCGCATTTGCAGGTGTTTCGGGCGGTTACAGTGCAAATCTGCTTCTCGGCACAATTGATCCCCTTCTTGCAGGCATTTCAGAAGAGGCGGCAAAAATTGTCGATCCTTCGTATACAGTAAGCCCGGCTGCAAATTACTATTTTATGCTCGTATCAACATTCCTTATCAGCATTGTGGGCACATGGGTAACCGAAAAAATTGTTGCTCCGCGTCTTGGTGAGTATAAGGGTGAAGAAACGGCAGAAGAAATTAAACCGCTGAGTCAACCTGAGAAAAAAGGTCTTAAGTACGCAGGTATTGCGGCACTTCTCCTTACCGTGTTTGTGCTCGCAGGGCTTATTCCGGAGCAGGGATATCTTCGCGATCCAAAGACTTTTGATATTCTTAAATCACCTTTCATGTCAGGTATAGTGGCATTCATTTTCTTTGGCGGCGCCCTGATGGGAATTGCTTATGGTATCGGTGCCGGAACCATTAAAAATGAAACCGATGTAATGAAGGGAATGGGGAAATCAATGGAAACCCTCGGCTCTTATCTTGTTCTCTGTTTCTTTGCCGCTCAGTTTGTTGCATTTTTTAACTGGACAAACCTCGGGCTGATATTTGCTGTTAAAGGCTCCGAAGTGCTTAAAACGATGGGCCTGAGCGAAATACCCCTAATGGTAAGTTTTATCATCATCACGGCTTTGATAAATCTTGTGATGGGTTCGGCCTCGGCAAAATGGGCAATTCTTGCCCCGGTTTTCATCCCCATGTTTATGCTCCTTGGTTACACTCCCGAATTCACTCAGACTGCCTACAGAATAGGCGACAGCGTTTCTAATGTAATTTCACCCATGATGTCTTATTTTGCACTGATTATTGCTTTCATGCAGAAATATGACAAAAATGCGGGAATCGGGACTCTGATAGCCACTATGCTTCCATATACCATGTTCTTCCTCATCTCATGGAGCATAATGCTGGTTATCTGGATGCTTCTTGATCTGCCTGTGGGCCCCGGGGCGGTATTATATCTGAAATAACTATATTAGGGTCAGTAAAATAAATTTTTGGTATGATGAGACTCCGTTTATCAATATTACTGACCCTTTTTCTTTTCATAACTGCTTTTCCGCAGGCAGGACCCGATACACTTCGCTTTAACAAATCGATCCTTCCCGGTGAGCACCTCACCCTCGTTTATAAGCCAAAATCATACGATGCCTCAGTAAAAAGAACATACCCTGCGCTGATTCTGCTTCACGGCTGGAGCGGAGGATATAAAGACTGGGCAAATAATGTTGATCTGCAGTTTTATGCCGATAAATATGAGTTCCTCATAATAACCCCCGAGGGGTATTATTCATCGTGGTATCTTGACAGCCCCATAAAGGAAAATAACCGGATGGAGAAATTCTTCTGGGATATCTTTTACCCCTTCATTATTTCACAATACCGCACCGTACCTGAAAAACTTTTTATTTCCGGACTGAGTATGGGCGGTCATGGCGCCATTAATTATTTTATTGATAACCCCGATGCTTTTGCAGGTGCGGGTTCAATGAGCGGAATTCTTGATCTCACCGCATTCCCCGAAAACTGGGGGATCAAAGATCTGCTCGGAACCTTTAATCCTAAAAACCCGGCGGCATGGCTAAACAGGTCTGCCCTCAACAGGCTTGATAAGCTTAAATTCTACAAAGAGAAACCTCTTTACATTGAGTGCGGCAAAAAAGATTTCGCCTGGAAAGTTAATGTGGCTTTCATTAACAAAGCTAAAGCTCTCGGACTCAGGATTTACACTTACGAAGATGACGGAAACCATGACTGGAAGTTCTGGAAAGAAGGCATCGTAAGGAATCTTGATTTCTTCAGCGACTGGTTGAACGGCAGAACCCCTGAAAAAAAGGACTGATCTGCCTCATCACCCGAACTTTATAAACCGGATTAAGGTTAAATATTTATAAAGTTTTTGGAGGTTTGATTTGACTGAGACTGTCACGCTGGTATTTCCCCATCAGCTTTTTGAAAATAATCCCGCAATCCGTAAGGATAATGACATAATATTGTTTGAGGATCCGCTTTTTTTCAGGCAATTTAAGTTCCATAAAAAAAAGCTGGTGTTTCACCGTGCCTCAATGAAGTTTTATGAAAGTTATCTTACGTCCAGGAAATACTCCGTCCTCTATTATGACACCATTTCATGGCCTTCACTTAAATCTCTTTTCACTGAGCTTTCAGGGAAAGGTGTTAAAGCAGTCAGATTCTGCGAAGTTTCAGACTACCTGCTTGAAAAAAGGCTCAGCAGATATTCAGCAGAATTCAGTATTAAACTTATACAGGAGACTTCCCCTCTCTTCATCTCCGAAGCTGATGAAGTAAGAGAAACGCTGAAAAGTGCAAACCGTTACTTCATGGCCAGCTTTTATATAAACAGGCGTAAGAATTTTAATATTCTGATTGAAGGAAATCAGCCTTTCGGCGGCAAGTGGAGCTTTGACACAGAAAACAGGAAGAAAATACCTGCCGGAGTTGAAATCCCGAAGCATTATACATCCCCGCAGAATAAATTCATAAAGGAAGCGCAGACCTGGGTTGATGAAAATTTTTATGATAACCCCGGTGACGTGAAGCCCTTTTTTTATCCCGTTACTTTTAATGACTCTGTTCATGCAATGAACCGTTTTTTCACAGAAAGGTTTGCTGATTACGGAGCGTATCAGGATGCCATTGAAAGCAGTAAAAACTTTTTGTTTCATTCCATTCTTTCTCCCATGCTTAACAACGGACTCCTTAATCCGCTGAGACTGGTTCAGGAAGCAGTAGCATACGGACTGGAAAATAACATACCCGTTAACAGCCTTGAGGGGTTTGTAAGGCAGATTCTTGGCTGGAGAGAATTCATGCGCGGAGTTTATCTCCTTGAGGGCACAACACAGAGAACGGCTAATTCTTTTGACCACAGGAATGAGATGCCGGCTTCTTTTTATGACGGCACAACAGGAATAAGACCTTTTGATGAAGCGGTTAAAAGAGTTATTGATACAGGTTATACCCACCATATTGAAAGGTTAATGATTCTCGGCAATTTCATGCACCTCTGCGAACTTCACCCCGACCGGGTTTACCAATGGTTTATGGAATTGTTCATTGATGCATATGACTGGGTTATGGTGCCTAATGTATACGGCATGAGCCTTTACTCAGACGGCGGTCTTATCACCACCAAACCTTACGTCTCGGGATCAAACTATATCCTTAAAATGAGTAATTATAAAAAGGCCGACTGGTGCGATAAATGGGATGCCCTTTACTGGAGATATATCTATAAGAACCGGGAGGCTTTCAGGGAAAATCAGAGAATGTCAATGATAGTCAGTCTGGTTGATAACATGAACGGAAGCACCCTGAGAAAACACCTTGAAACTGCCGAAGATTACCTCTCAGATTTTAATCATGTCTGAAGAGGAAAATCATCTCAGGTTTAACACTATTAAATGCAGATTTTCACCGGCAGGCTGCCAAAGTAATCTGATATGAAGAGACTTTTTTGTTTAAAGCACGGAGTTATATCAAAAGTTGTAATTTGTCATTTCCAGCCTGACGAAGACTGATAAATATTTTCAAAATCAGCTTTCATTAAACATTTCTTTTGAGACAGTCGTTTTTACCCAAAAGGCAGTCATTAACCACAAGCAAAACGGGAGGAAGGAATTATCTTCTGAGAATCACGACTCCGGAGATTAAATTGTAACGCCGTCCCGATTTTTTCGGGAATGTCGGTACATTTGAGCTGCTTCCTTTTTCCGTCGGTTAAAACCAACGGCAAGAGAGGATCGGCAGTTGTGCTTTTATTTGAAGTCAGTGCTTACACGG
>JABWCA010000186.1 GCA_013359345.1 Ignavibacteriaceae bacterium | reverse complement strand
CGTTAATCATCCGGATGGCGGCCGATGCAGAAAAAAGAAACTTTTGCGTATCGTGTACATCAAATAATATTGAAATGGCCGGTGATTAGTTCGTATGTTGTAATTATGAATATTGAACTTTAATAATTCAGATTTTGTAAGTATTAGTATACAAAAGAGTTTATAACGAGGAGAGTAAATAAAATGAATTCGCTTAAAACAGTATTTTTTATGTCGCTTATGACGGCTTTGTTTGTCGTTATAGGTAACCTGCTGGGCGGAAACTTTGGTATGATCATAGGACTGGGATTTGCCGTCGTGATGAATTTCGGCAGCTACTGGTTTTCAGATAAGATAGTTCTTTCTATGTACGGCGCCCGTCAGGTTGATGCAGCCAGCGCCCCTAAATTGTATCTTATGGTGGAAAGGCTCGCAAGAAACGCAAACCTTCCGATGCCTAAGGTTTATGTAATGAACAATGACACCCCCAACGCTTTTGCAACGGGAAGAAACCCGAAAAATGCCGCGGTTGCGGTCACCACGGGTATTCTGAGGCTCATTAATGATCAGGAGCTTGAAGCCGTAATAGGCCATGAGCTTGCCCATGTAAAGAACAGGGATATCCTTATCGGTTCGGTTGCAGCAACTTTTGCCGGTGCAATCACCATGATTGCCAATATGGCCCAGTGGGCAATGATATTCGGCAGAAGCGATGATGAAGACAGCGGCGGACTTATAGGCGGCCTGGTGATGATGATTGTTGCGCCAATTGCAGCCACAATGCTTCAGATGGCTATTTCAAGAAGCAGGGAGTATATAGCTGACCGTGATGGCGCTCAGATTGCCGGCAACCCCATGGCTCTGGCATCAGCACTTGCAAAACTGCACAACATGAATCATGATCACCCCATTCAGGGTGCGGGTCCCGCAACCGCCCACATGTTCATCATTAATCCGCTCAGCGGAGGAGGAGTCTTTAAGCTTTTTTCAACACATCCCCCGGTTGAAGAGAGAATCAAAAGGCTCAGGGAACAGGCAGCGGGCAGAGCCTGATTTTTATAAAGCCGGATCATTTTCAGATCCGGCTTTTTCGTTTTATATTTCCTTTTTCATTTCACTTTATTCACCGGGAAAGAAAACCTTGAAATTCAGACTGATTACACCATTCCTGATTCTTGCTGCTGTATCGTCCCTTTATTCCCAGAAGTATCCCGTGGCAGTTTTTGAAGAGCTGATTCTGCAGTCAGTGAAAGAAATAAGGATTGAGGCGGGTGACAAAAACGGTTTCATGCTTAAAACCGCCTTTGCGGGCGATCTTTCTCTTTTCTCTAACACGGTTGAAAGTGAACTGATGCCTCTCACTTCGGGTGAAAGGAGGGAGGGGAATGAGATAGGATATTCGCTTCTGTTTGCCGGCTTCACTCACGGTGATGTCTTCAAATCATCCCTTTTTGGTGATTACATGGTTGAAAGAAAGTTTGAAATAGGGGGTTCGTGGTCTTTGCAGTCTGCCGGAAAAATCAGGCAGCAGGAGTTCAGCATCACCAGAACCGATACTGTCACATTAAAGGAGTACAGAAACTCTGTGAGGGCAAATGATTTCGGGCTGAGGGGAGAGATGCCTGATCCGCCGCTGTTTGAAGGGATCTTTGAGCCCGTGCTGATACTCGGCACGCTGGCCTCACTTATTGCGGCATTTTTCCTGATCCGTGCCAACTGAGCGGCACATACGTCAAAAGGGGAATAAATGCCTTTAACAAAAGGAAATAATAACGTAAATTTAAGGCTGAAATTTTTTAGAATTTATATGCACAAAAAACTTTATCTGTTATTCACTGCCGCAGTTTTGTTTATGGCAGGGTGCTCTTCATCAGTTGATAAAACCACAATGGGTCCCGAAGAGCGTTTTAATTATGCAAAAGCATACTATGATGATGAGTCATACTTTGAGGCTGCTGCCGAGTTTGAATCATTCATCCTTCAGTATCCCGGTTCGGTATATGCCGATGATGCCCAGTATTACCTGGGAATGAGCCGCTATCACCGCGGTGAATATCTGCTGGGCGCTTATGAGTTTTCAAAACTTATAAGAAACACCCCGACCTCCGAATTTGTGCCGGAATGCCAGTTCATGCTTGCCGATTGCTATTATGAACTTTCACCTCATTATTCGCTTGATCAGAAATACACTGAAAAAGCAATTGAAGAGTTTCAGGCATTTATTGACTTCTTCCCTCTTGATAAAAGGGTGGATGATGCAGAAAAGAAGATAAAAGAGCTGAACGAAAAGCTTGCCCTCAAGAGCTATGAAGACGGACTGATTTATGAAAAGATGGAATATTACACCGCAGCTCTGAAATATTACACTCTGGTTACAGAAATTTACCACGATACCAGATATGCTCCCATGGCGTCTTACAGAAAGATAGTCATTCTTAATGACAAAGGGAGAAATAATGAAGCCCTGAAGGAAATTGATAATTTCCTCAGCAAGTACAAGGATGATTCAAATTATTCATCCGTTGAACGATTAAAGACAGCTATAAACAATCAGTAAAATTATGTCAGATACACACTCCAAGAAGGTTTCCGAATCAGAAGTCACTATGACCGAGCTTGTGCTGCCCAACCACACAAACCCGCTCGGTAATCTCCTTGGCGGACAGCTGATGTACTGGATAGATATATGTGCCGCACTTTGCTCATCGCGGCATGCAAATATGGTTTGCGTTACTGCTTCCGTTGATAAAATTGATTTTCATCACCCCATAAAGTTAGGTGATGTGGTAACTTTGGTTGCTTCAGTTAACAGGGTTTTCAGATCCTCTCTTGAAGTAGGAGTCAAGATTTTCTCCGAAACATTTGCCGGGGGTAAAAAGAGACACACCAACTCTGCATACCTCACTTTTGTTGCGATTAATTCTGAAGGCCGCCCGGTTGAAGCCATTAAAGTTATTCCTGAAACCGAAGATGAAAAGAGAAGATACGACGAAGCAGAAAAAAGAAGAATGTTACGACTTCAGAATAAGGATATCACCTGATTTATTCCTTTTAATATTTGTTATCTTCAGCATCAGCACCGCAGCCCAGATTCCCGTTAAAGGCTTCGGGAAGATAACCGAATTACAAATTGAAAAAGGGTATGACAGGCTGTTCTCTTTTCAGTATAACCGCTCCGGATCATATTCTCTGTTCGGATTAAGTTCCGCCGGAAAAGCGATTATGCTGTACAGGGATAGTAACACCAAACCCGGCTATTTTAAACTCCCCTCTTTTGCTTCGGATGCCTCTTCATTCAGCATCTCATCGGATCAGACCGGATACTACTTCGTTTCGCGGACAAACAAAACCATTTCATACGTCACACAGAGTTCATCTGATGTTTTCACGCTTCAGGCTGAACTGAAACTGCCGACTTCACCCGATGCGGTTTCCTCAGCGGTCATTCTGCCCGGTTCGGCAATCAGATCTGCGCTCGTTTCAGGTGCGGGATTTAACGGCGTGAGCATTTTTTACTTCAGCGGCGACCGGATCATCAGAAACACTATCACAGAAAACACCGCCTATTCTTCGGCTGAGTTCATTGACCTCAACAAAGATTCCTATCCTGATTTTGTGGCTTTTGACCTTTCTGCCAACTTTCTCTCTTTTTATTACAATGAAAGAAACGGAACATTCACCAATAAAAGATCAGTGAAGTTTTCCAAAGCTGTTGAGAAGATAAAAGTTGAGGATTTTAATAATGACGGCTTTGAGGATATCATCTGTTCGGGAGCCGACGGGATCACCATACTCACCGGTGATTTTGAGGGGACTTATAAAAACAGGATAACCCTTGCCACAAGCTCTTACCCGAAAGAATTCCTGACAGCCGATTTTAATAACGACAAACTTTATGATCTGGTCTGGCTTGATACTTTCTCGGGTGTTGTAAAGATTGCCTTCGGGAAAAGCATCAATTCATTTCATGAGGAGATGAACCTGACAACCAGACCCGGCAATGCCGCAATAGAATTTAATGACAGGCAGAAAATGCTGGTGGTTCTCAATAAAAACGGCAAAATATACGGCTTTTCAACCGCCGAGAAATCTGACCGCCAGTTTGATTTTGCAATCGGATCAAACCCCGATCTTATCACCTCGGTTGATATCGGGTATGACGGAATTAAAGATTTTATTGCTGTGGATAATCAGAATAAAAAACTTTCGGTTCTGGTTAATGACAGAAATTACATTCCCCGGGTCATTGCCAATTTTAACCTTTTTAACACTTATAACCGCCTCTATCCCCTTGAAAGCGACAGAGATATTAAGTATTTCGTTCTTTATAACACGGGCAGTCAGTTACTGAACCTTCTTCAGTTCAATGCCTCCAATTTCTCTTTCACCCGTAAATTTATTTACACCGAAGGAAATATCATTGATGTGAAAGCAGAAATATGGGATAAAAAGCCGGTTGTGGCCGTGCTTCATTCAACAGGCAAAAAGACCTCACTTTCTGTGTTCAGCAGCGACAGCAAAAAGATATCTGAAAAAAAATATGATCTTTTTAACAGCAGGGTCAGTTCCGGCCAGATAGATCATGATTTTAATGTCTATTACACCGTTTTTGATCAGAGCAACTATTCAGTCTTCTTTTATGAGTTCTCTTCAGGGAAAACGAAAAAAACATATACCGCCACAGGCTCTCACGGCGGTGATGTGACTGATTTCCTTCTCTCCTCATCCGGAAACCAGACGGGGGGATATATCTCTTTTTTCCCGAAAATCTCTCAGATTCTCCTTACTGAAAAAAATGAAACAAAACAGATTCCGGCCGACTGGTTTGCAACCACTTTATTTCAGAATATCAGATTTAAGCCTTATTATACCGTTTCAGATTTAAATTACTATAATCTTAACTTCCTTTCAGGAGCAGAAAGGCTGCTTTACACACTGCAGTTCTACCCGACAGGCCTGGTTGCGGGAAGTCAGACTCTCAGCATCGTTGATAACGTTGATTCTTTCACCTACGCTGTGAGTCCTGAAGGCGGCAAAGTTTATTGCGCGGCCAACTCACTGGTTGAAGGAATTACCATTAAGAGATAATGAGATATTTTTTTTCACTTCTGCTGCTTTTTCTTGCAGTAAATCCCGCCCCGGTTCTTGCACAGCCAAGGCTTAAATGCGGCCTGAGTCATCTGGCAGAAAAGATTAACACAGGTGAGCTAACCAAACCGCTGGCTGTAACCAGGGATAATCTTCAGAAGTCGGTTGTTTCACCTTCGGGATTTTTCAGAATTCATTACGATACCACCGGCATAAACCGTCCGTCTTACAGCATCGATGATCTTGCCGCCGCATTTGATTCATCGCTATCTTATGAGGCGGGGTATCTGGGTTTTCCTTACCCGCCGTCAGACGGCAGCGGCGAATATGATATTTACGTTAAAAATCTCAATTCCATTTACGGCGAAACCGTGCCTGAGTTTGAGATTCAGCCGGGAAGCGGCAGATACACCTCTTATATCAGAATCGAAAATGATTTTGCAGGATTTCCGACAACAGGCATTGCAGCGGCAAGGGTGACGGCCGCTCATGAGCTTCATCATGCAATTCAGATAGGCAATTATATTTTCAGGTCAGCGGATATTTTCTTTCATGAGCTCACCTCAACCGCACTTGAAGATGAAGTCTTCCCCGAGGTAAATGATTATCTCAACTATCTGCCCGAATATATGAACGGCACCTCAAGGCAGTTTAATGACAACAGCGGATACAATCTTGCAATCTGGAACCTCTTTCTTGCAAAAAAGTACTCTTACTCTCTGATTTTGAATCAATGGGAGCTTTTCAGGAGCTTTTCAGCTCTCACTTCAATATCTGAAAGCCTTCTGCGCGCAGGATCATCATTCAAAAAGGAGCTTGGTGAGTTCGGAATCTGGACATTTTTCACCGGGCACAGAGCGGTTCCCGGTAAATATTTCCCCGATGCATCCCGTTTTCCGCGGCTCAGAAACCTGGCATCGCTGAGTTTCTCTCCCCCTGCGCTGTCGGTTGACCTTGCCCTTAAGCCATTAAGCAATAATTATCTCCTGATTGTTAACGGCTCTGATTCACTCATGAAAATAATCACCCGTGAAAATGTTTCCGCTGCCATAAGTTCACCTAAATCGGATGCGGCATACAGATACTCGCTGTATGATTATGGGGAACCCGGAGCTGCAAAAATCACCGACGGATACTGGCAGAAGGTTTCGGCTGATAATCTCTCGTTTTTTCTGGGGCAGAGCGCATTAAACAACAGGATGGTTGATTCTCTCCTCGGTCCTACGAAAGAAAAGCTTCCGGATGTATACCCTTCACCATTCGTGAAATCAAAAAATCCCAACGGTTACATTTACTTCAGTGCTGAGGAGTTAAGCGGAAATGAAGCCGGCCTTTATATATATTCCGCTGCAATGGATGAGCTTTACAGATCGGTCATAAGGTTCAATCCGGTTGCAAAAAGCGTTGTTCCATTTAAAATAATTGATCTTAATTTGGGCTCGGGTGTTTATATTTATTATCTGACTTCAGGAGATTTTAAGAAAACAGGAAAGTTCGTTTATATTAATGAATGATAACTATTCGATAGAAATATCAGACCTTACCAAGGTATTTGGCAGCCGGATCATTTTCAATAAAATAAATTTCAAAAGGGACACTCCGGGACTCGCAGGCATTGCAGGCCCCAATGGCTCCGGTAAATCAACCCTGGTTAAGGTTATTGCCGGGCTTCTCACACAGTCATCAGGCACCATCAAACACTATCTCGGCGGCAAAGAGGTTCACCAGAACAGCGTTTACTCTGTTGTCGGTTTTGCGTCACCTTATGTCTATCTGTATGATGAGTTTTCGGCACTTGAAAACCTTGAAATCTCAATGAAAATCAGGGGTCTTAAACCCGACCAGGAAAATTTTAAGGCGCTCCTTGACCGCTTCACTCTCTGGCCCAGAAGAAATGATCCCGTTAAAGCCTATTCTTCAGGCATGAAGCAGAGGCTCAAGCTGATATTTTCAGTTATTCATTCCCCCGGTCTCATAATCTGGGATGAACCCACCGCAAACCTTGATTCAGACGGAAAACACCGCGTTTATGAACTTGCTTCAGAGCTCGCAAAAGAGAGTATCGTCGTTTTTGCAACCAATGAAGAGACTGAAATAGGAATGTGCTCAGAAGTTATTAATATTCTCGATTACAAAAACAACAAGTAACAGGATAAGATGAAGTTTTACTGGCTTTTCAGAAAAGATTTACAATCAGAACTCAGAACACGCTACGCAATCAATGCACTCGGAATGTTTATTGTTGTAACTATCAGCGTTATTCTCTTTTCAATAGGACAGGAAAAAATCACACAAAACCTTTCTGGCGGATTGTTCTGGGTTGTGGTGTTCTTTTCGGCAATGTCAGGGCTTTCACGGGCATTTGTTTCTGAGGAGGAGAGGGGAACGGTGTTAACACTTCAGCTTATGTCTGATCCGAATACTGTTCTCGGCGGAAAACTGCTGTTCAATATAGTTCTGGTTTTTTCGATGAATATTTTCATCGCTCTTCTTTATTCTGCACTTTTTGATGTGTTCGTGATAAAAAACCTCCCGATGTTTCTTCTTGCGTTCGTTCTCGGTAACCTCGGCATAGGCATTTCATCCACTCTTATTGCCGCAATTATTGCAAAGGCAAACACAAAGGGCACATTATACCCGGTGCTCTCCTTCCCCATTCTTCTCCCTTTGTTTCTGACTCTCATTGAGATCACAAAAAAGGCGATGGAGGGTGTTCCGTTTGATGAGGGATTCATAGAAATTGCAACCCTGGTTTCTTATGATGTTGTTATGGTTGCCGCGGGTTTCATGCTTTTTGATCTTGTCTGGAAGGAATAACTGCCTCTTTTGAGGCGGGTGCCTGCTTAATAAAAATCCTTTTTAAAAACCGGCTGCTTTCCTGATCACTGATTAACTGTAATAATCAGGCATTCTCATCCGGCCGTTTTACCGGGAGAGATTATTCCCGGCAGGGTGGTTATGGTCTTGTTA
The DNA here is from genome assembly GCA_013359345.1 of Ignavibacteriaceae bacterium. Lineage (GTDB taxonomy): Bacteria > Bacteroidota > Ignavibacteria > Ignavibacteriales > Ignavibacteriaceae > JABWCA01. Next base: position 118 of record JABWCA010000186.1, on the reverse strand, counting down.
ACTTACCTTAGTGCTTTATTATCTCAGTAAGTGAAATGCTTTATTTCCTCACCTTTATGCCCTATATCAGTCATCGCCTCAATGCCGAGCTCAAGATGAAGATTAACAAACTGCTCAT
>JABWCA010000185.1 GCA_013359345.1 Ignavibacteriaceae bacterium | reverse complement strand
ACCATCTGGGCGCAAAGGTCGGAAATGATATCACCAAAAAGATTTGGTGCAACAAGAACATCATAGTTGTACGGATTCTTTAAAAGCCACATAGTCATCGCATCAATGTTAGCGTCATCCATTGCTATTTCAGGGAAATCCTTATGAACTTCTTTTGCTATTTCCAGGAACATTCCGTCGGTAGCTCTTACAACATTTGCCTTGTGAACAATAGTAACTTTTTTTCTCCCTTTTTCCCGCGCAAATTCAAAAGCCTTTCTGATTATCCTTTCAGAGCCTTTCCTTGTATTGATTTTGCATGTTATTGCGTATTCATCTCCGTTGAGGTGTTTAAAGGCACTGAATGGTTTGGATATTTTTGTAAGTAATTCAGCCAGTTCATCGGGGACAGGAGTAAATTCAACACCTGCATACAGATCCTCGGTGTTTTCCCTGAAAACCACAAGATCTATATTTTCTTTATAATTAAGGGCATTACCTTCATACGCCTTGCAGGGTCTGAGGCAGTTATAGAGGTCAAAAGTCTGTCTCATTCTTACAATAGGGGATCTGTAAATCAACCCTTTTCCCTGGAGTTCAGGAACGAGCTCAGCCTCTGCATCCTTTTTAGGTTTTGATGTTATTGCGCCAAACATGGCAGCATCAACAGTACGAAGTAATTCAACGGTTCTTTCAGGAAGAGCATCACCCTCTTTGCACCAGAATTCCCAGCCGATATCACCATGAATATATTCTGCATCAAAATTTATTTTATCAAGAACAATTTTTGCGGCTTCCAAAACTTCAATACCCACTCCGTCACCCGGGAGCCAGGCAATTTTATACTTTGACATTTCTACCTCTCGCTGATATAATATTTTAATATTATTATTACTCTGTTTCTTATTATGACTGAAACGAAATTATTCAAAACAGTATATGAAAATTAATGAGGAAAGGAGTCAAAACAAAAACATTTCGGAATTGCGGGTTCTTATTCAAGAGTGGAAGTATTACAGCAATACCTCCTTATAGTTATACAACTCCCGGAAAAACTTCTGGCGTATTTATTCCGGACATATTTTGTTGTAAACGGAGTTACTGATATGAAAAAGCAGCCTTTTTCCTGCCTTAGCAGCATGTGTCATTTATTGCGGAACCCCTGCCAATTTTACGACATTGAGTTCTGCCCTGCAGATGCAGAGTTGCACTTTCAATGAGTTGATCCTGCTTCTGTTTTGATAACATGAGGCTTACTTTTCCTTTATCACTAAGACTGTGTATCCGGATTCAGGAGATGATGTTTTATTTGTAACAACAAGAAGATAACTGCTGCCGGTATTAAGAGAGTCAGATCCCTCAAAAATTATACGGAGTTTTTCCTCAGGATAGACGTTCCCAGAAACAGAATCTTTCACGATCATTAAATCATAAACCGGCTGTTTTGGGAAATAAAAGTAACCGGAGATACTATACGGCACAAGACCTGATGATCTTGCACTAACTGTGTCATTTATAAAAACCGAGACATTTTTCAGTGTGAATGCATTATTCAGAACTCTGGCTTTTACCTGGTCAGACCGCACTGTTGTGTCCATTATAAAGCTCTCAAAGTTCCATGACTGATCCCCGATGGCACCGGGGGTACCAAGTGTTGCAATAATGTATTTTTCTCCGCCGCTTAAAAACAGTGACCGGGTTATATCTGCAGTAAGTCCGCTGCCCGAATAAACAATTCTGAAGGGAACGGAATTGACGATTTCACTCCCCTCCCAGTCATACTTTCCGTTAATTCCCTTCATATAAAATGACTGGGTGTCTTTTAAAACCCCGCCAACATCAACTCTGTAAACAGGAAAAACCTCCCTGCCGTTAACAGTAAGATTATAAAACCGGTATTCTGCAGAGAATTTCTGAACATTTGGCGGATCAATGATGATATTATTGTCACATCCTGACAGCATGATAACAGCAAATAGAATAGGAACTGTAAAAAATATTTTACTCATAAAATAAATCCGGGAAGCTGTATTTAATCTGAAATAGTCTGATAATTAAAATAGTCAAAAGATTTTCAATTCAAAATCGTCTCCCTTTTGTAAAAGTCTGTTGTTACACTGCCGAAGAGCGTTTCAGAAGTGGGGGCAGCAAGACAATTGATAATATATCTGAGTTAACCCGCCCAAATCTGCGTCATTTGCGTTCTATCCCATTTATGCTGCGACTAAACACTAAACCCAAATTCGCCGCGGCGAACCAAACCCTTTCTTGGCTGTCACTGCCGAAAAGCGTTTCGTCAGTATATGTAGCAAAACAATTATTTAAAGATCCGCCTTAATATTTAATAATCTGCGGAACCTGGTTAGCTGCACCCGTTTTTGCTGCCAAGAACAACCAGCAACAAACAACGAACAACTTTTTTAATATTCCGCCCAAATCTGCGTCATCTGCGTTCTATCCCGTTTGTGCTGAACCAGGAACCACGCACTAAGCACCAGGAACTGAATTAAAATCTGCATTCTATCACGTTTGTGCTGACACTGATGTCCGCCAAATTAGTGCTAATTGCCAAAGGCGTTTTGATGTCACTGTTGACACTGATGTCACTGTTGACACTGTTATGTTAAAAGTCAAGTCACCCGAGCTAAAAAAAGAAATAAGCTGCTTTTTTCGCTTTAAAACCCATACAGTCTTGAAAAAGTGAACATGGAAATCCAATGGCGTGTCATGGGCACTCCGTGTTCATTTCACCCTTGACACGCCAAATTGGATTTTCATATTTTCTGTCAGGGGTTTAAGGCGAATGGCAGCGCCGACTTCTTTTTTCCGTCAGCTTTCCTTCTCTGCCTTTTTTACTTTCTCTGTTCTCTTATTCTGTAAGTTCAATCATACTGTTATAAACAGTCATCCTTATTTCGGATGCTGCAAGATCTTAAATCATATTTGGTTATCATTTTATCTGTATCGCCGCAACCTGCTTGAAAACGGGTTTGATTCCCGCAGTGACACCAAAGCGGTCAAAATACAGTAAACCTGATTCTCCTTACAGTCTGAGTTTTTCTCTTCTCTCGTTCTTTCTTTTCTTCTTAAATACTTCTGCTTTTATTTTCATGATTACCGGCTTACTTTGCCTGTGCAGCCTCCAGTATTGAAGGATTGTATCTGCACTGGTTCTTCCACATCACCATTATCAGCTTCAGTATCTTTACCGCTATTCTTATTATTGCATTTGCTTTTGCCATCCCTCTGCCTAGCAGATCAAAGTACCGCTTTCGCAGCGATTTATCCCATATCATTGAGTTCCAGGCAGCCTGCAGATGGTGATTATATGCCTTATCCAAACCCAGTACCCTCTCCCGGTCTCCGGAGGAATAAACCATCGGTTTGAGTCCGGAATAACTCTTCAACCCATCTATGCTCATAAAGCGATCCGGCACTATCAGTTCCGTCATTATTGTCATCGCTGTTACCTTCCCCACACCAGGAACACTCTTTATATTCTCGTAATTCCGCTTAAAAGATTCTTTTTTGTTTATCATCTCTTCAATCTTCTTTGTCACTTTTTCCGTTGCCTCAATCTTCCCTTCCAGTTCTTCCAGCAGTAATTCCAGTAATTCTTTGTCTGCTTCTGTCTTCATTTCCTTTTCTGCAAGTTTGCGGATAAATGCTTTACTCCAGTTCTTTGCTGTTTTTCCTTCCTCATCGTATCTCACTCCCCTGGATAAGAGGAACATTTTGATCTCTGTCTTCGCTGATGCTTCGTCTTTTGCCAGTTTATTTCTGTGTCTTACCCAGCTCCTTATTGCCTCTTCCTCAGCTGTGGGCACATAGACTCCCTCCAGATTTCCTCCCTCAAGTTCCCGGCTCAGTTTGCCTGCATCCACACTGTCTGTCTTTCCCCTCTTTTCCTTTCCTCTCTGCGGTATGTCACCCGGGTTCGTCACGATATTTCGTATTCCTAGTTCTCGCAATCTGCGATCTGCCCAGTAGCCGCTGAACCCAGCTTCATATACGCTGTGGTATTTACCCCCGGGGAAATTTTTACTTAGATACTTGTGAAGTGTGTCAGGATCAGGGTCCATGCTAATGCATATATATTCTTTTTTTTCTCCCCTGATGCTTACTTTCCATTCCTTTTTATGCACATCTATGCCTATGTAGATATTCTTCCCTGTGCAATCTTTTACTTCTCTTTCGTTTTTGTTTGCTTTTGTTGCCGTGACAGCCTTAAATTGCAGTTCCATTTTGGGTATCCTTCTCTCTTTGATGATTATTTATTGCTATTTAAACATCTAATTTGCACGAAGGATACCTCTTTTCATAATCTCGCGCTTCTATCTTTTAAACATAAGTTCTGTTGTCACTGTTGCCGAAGGCATTTTGTTGTTACTGCAAAAGCATCATCTTAATACTCCTGCTATACCCTCCTGCTTCAAGCCTGAAGATATACACACCTGATGATAACCCCTTGCCGTTGAAGCTGACCGAGTGGCTGCCCGGCTCCATCTCACCATCCTGAAGTACTGCCACTCTCTCACCCGTGCTGTTATATACTGTGCCTTTTACATATTCCCGCTCCGGTATGGAGAATCTTATCACCGTTTCAGGGTTAAACGGGTTCGGGTAGTTGGAGTAAAGCTGATACCCTTTTTGTTCTGCTATTTTATCCTCTATCCCTGTTGTATTGCCATAATGAACTCCATCAATTATACAACCTCTTAACGTATAATATGGTGCCAGTTCAGGGGCAAACCGTATTACTCCGAATTTGTCACAAATTGTTGCCTCCACAAAACCTTCAACCCAGAAAAGATTACGGAGAGTTACCACCTCACCAAATATTACTGCCTGAAATTTATCTTTTACAAAAGTAGTGTGTTCCTGGGCAATTGGCTGTTCCATGACAAATCTCCAACTCAAATATATGGTGTGATCTGGAACGTTAATACTATCAGTCATGATCTCATCATCTCTTCTGCCGTCTTTATCAAGATCGTGTATATCAAGTTTATAATTTGTGCCGGTATTTTCATCGTTCCTCTCATACTCAATTATAGTACCAAAGCCACCGATTGTAGAAAGAAAAGAGTTAACTTTATAATACCTGAGTTCGTTAACAACAGTATCAGATACTACTTCCTTTTTTGCCCAATCATTGTACTCGCTGTTATAATAGTACCATTTATTGCCAAGGTGAAGAGGGTTATAATGAGGCAGTATTGTGTCATTCTGAGTTGATGAACTCTTTTCCGGAATCTGACTGTGAACCGGGGTTGTTATTGTAAGAAGAAGCAGAAACTGAAATAATATTATTTTTACCATGATCGTTTACTTCAGATAGTTTAATTTAACAAAGTGTAAATTATTACCTTCTTTAAGTGACAAAAGATAATTACCTGAAGGTAGTTCACCTAAGTTTAAAGATATGTTATGTGTTCCGGCTTTAACAATTCCATCAAAAACCAATTTAATTTCTTCACCGAGCATGTTATAAAGAACAATTTTACAATATGAATCACTTTTAAAATTATAGTTTACGTTAGTGGATGGGTTAAATGGGTTTGGATAGACAGTCAAAAACGAAGGTTCTTTCTCTTTAGCAGAACTACTCTTCACTTGAGCATCTGGCATTGTTCCTTCAACCAGCACACTTACCGCATCAGAAAAGACTGATTCCTTACGGGGCTGATTATTAGGGAAATGTTGTACAGCCTTAATTTTATATGATACCTGATATTGATTGCTGCAGTCATTGCAATGCAGTAATTCTGTTTCATCAGTATAATAGTTCTGCGGCCCGGACACTGAATCAATTAAAAAATATTCTCCCTGTATTGTGTTCTTTTTGTAAATTAAATGTTTCAGGAATAAACTTCCTCCCAACATCTGAACAATTTCCCACTGTATCTCCGGATGATTGGATAAGGATTTCCGGATCCTTAGGTTATATGGCTTTACGGGCGGACTCTTTAAGGTATCAGCCCCAACAAGAAAGTCCATGTATAGTTTATCAGATGTGATTCTACCTACAACAACCGCAAATGTGTGTTTTTGCAATTTGGATAATTTTGGTCTGGGGTTACTATATATTGAATAAACATTATTATAATAAGGATCCCATGCATCCAGTGTGTCTCCATAGGCATCATTGCCTGAATAAAATGGAGTAACACAATTAATATCACCATCTACTAAAGGTGCAGAGTTATAAACTCTGTAACTGAACTCAGAAAAACCATTATACCTGTTTGGAGAAAGTCTTTCAATTTTAGTGCTGTTTAGATCATTACCAAGAATAGCAGAAAAGTTATACTCACCTTCTGCAGTTTGAACATTTATTTTTGGGGGATACATAATTCCGTTTGTTATCTCATATATGTATAATCCTCTATCTACTGCCCCGTCAAAAGAATTCTCATTATTCCTGAACTCCATAACATATAAAGTATCGTAATCGCCGAAAGTCAGGTGATCACCCGTTGTCATATAATCACTCAGAGGATGTTCCTCGAGTGTTGATATGGTTGTTGAAAGAGTTGGAAGCCAGCCAAGATAATGTCTTTCTATTGTGTGCATGCCCCGGTTGACATTAAAAGGACCATACTTGAAAGAACTTGACATAAGAACCAGTTGAAATGCCTTATCTATGTGTTGACCACCAAGCAGATAATGTCCAAGCTCATGGGCAGAAGTAAAAAGGTTATGCTCGAGAGAATTAATGCCTCTGGCAATTATTATACCTGACCCATCATCACCAAAACTGTTTGATATAATTACATTTCCAGCTTGAATATTATTTTCTAAAGAGAGCCATGCTGCTCCTGAATATGATGCCAAATCGTTTGGTAAGTATCTGTAAACTAGATATATCATATCAACAATTCCATCCGAACCGGGGTTAGTGCCGGTAAAATTATCATATTCCACAAAATTGATTTCTTCTGAGGCCTTTAACAGGATTTCTCTGTTTAATTCTCTTAGACCGGCTTCCTGTCCTGGTATATTAAGATAATGAGATAGTTCGTAATCAGACTCAAAAACCCGGTCATGAAGCACCGGTTCTAAATTATACCTGCCAAAAGACATTACATCAAAAAAATTATTTAATGCTCCTTTCGTATTAAATAGTGTCAACATGTTCTGGGGTGGAAGGCCACCTGTTTCTGCCGGCCAGTTATCATTGGAAGGATCATAGCTGTCATTTTTTAATTTAGCCAATACTACCAACACCCTGAATGTTCCGCTTGCAGGTTTGTAATAACCTCCGGATTTCTCAATTCTGTTTTCAATCACTGGACCCACTTCAGGGCAGATGAATTCCTGTGCATCAATACTAATAATAAAAAACATGGAGAATAAAATCAAACTGGTTAGTTTTACCTTTTTCATATTAATTTCCTCAAAAATATTAACAGTTGTTAATTATTGTTTCCCTTCCCCGGAAGGAATCGTTACTGTAAATAATCAAAATTCAATACATAACCTGTGAAGTGGTTTTGCATCAAATGACCCGGGAAATTATTAAAATGAAAAAAAGGGGTGTCATGAGAGGCATCTCTTTTTCCCGTAATGCAGTCTTAAAACTGCAGATTTAGTTTGTACGATGAACCGGTGATTAATTTTCAGAGGGTTAATTTTAACCACTGATTCACAATGCCAAATTAAAAAAAAAAAAAAGGAATGTCAATAGTTCATAAAAATATTTTATTGATTATTATTTGTTATTATTCTGATACATTATTATTTCATTAACTTCATTAACAATCAGAAATTTAATGAAACTTCAGAGAGTGGAAATGTCCGGTTGAAAAACATTAAAATGCATAGAAATTACCTTAAAAAATACTTATTAAATGCTATTAAAACCCGGGTTGCTATACCTTTTGCAGCGTCTGTTAAACCAATGGTAACAGATAGGAAACAGCCCGCCACGGGCGGATCAGGAGACAGCCCGCCCCGGCGGGTCAGGAGACATGAAAACAGGAGACAATAAGACAGGGGGTCTGTATCACTGTAGGTGATTTCCGTTTGTAGCATTTCAGATCACCGTGATTTTTTATCTCCGTAGGTGATTTCCGTATAAAGCAGGAATTTTGAGCATCAAGCTTTTTCAAGTTATGATTGTATGATTGGAATAAGGTATGAAGGTATGAAGGTATGAAGGTATGAAGGTATGAAGGTATGAAGGTATGAAGGTATGAAGGTATGAAGGTATGAAGGTATGAAGGTATGAAG
>JABWCA010000184.1 GCA_013359345.1 Ignavibacteriaceae bacterium | reverse complement strand
AAACACAAAAATAAGCATTGAAAGAGGTGTGTGATTGGGGCAAATTATAATTAATTCTGAAAGGAGCTTGCCTTTAACACAAAAATTTATTAAATCTGCAATAACTATTGCTTTAGAAAAATTAAATCTTAAATTACAATCGTTAGAAATAAATTTTATATCGGCAGCAGAGATTCACGAGATAAATAAAAAGTACCTCAGCCATGATTACAGTACCGATATTATTACTTTTGACTATTCGGATGAAAGCAGTAATCTCATTGAGGGTGAGCTTTTTATCTCACTTGATGATGCCAGAGCAAATTCGGAAGAATACAAAGTCTCTTTTGCTTCAGAATTATTAAGGCTTGTTTTTCACGGTATACTTCATCTTAACGGAATGGATGATGACACCCCCGAAAAAAGAAGCGAAATGCAAAAAGAGGAAGATCATCTGCTATCACTTACAATGGGCTGAAAGATGATATCACAAAAGAAAGATGAACTGTCGCTTCAGGCACTCAGCGAAATTATTCAAGGAATTGTTGAAAACAAATCTTACGAAAAGATAGCCGCTTCCCTTAAAGACAAAAATATTTTTGATACTCATATAATATCAACAGCGTTCAGCTGGGTGATTGAAAAACTTATTGATACCCGCACTATCAATGATAACTATTATGAGTCGCAGAGCTTCAGATTCCTTGGTGAACATGAAAGGGAAATTCTTGGCGAAGACCTTTCAGGTAAAGTGCAGTCACTGCTTCAGCACGGCTTTTTTACCAATGATGATGTTGATCAGATTATTGATAAAATAGAAGAAACCGATTTTCCCGATTATCTGAACAACAAGGCCGAATTGCTTTTTATATCTTCGCTCATTGAAAAAGACAGTCTGCTTCCGCCCGGAAACAGGGTCTTCCTTACACCGTTCGACAACATTAACTGATATTATGTTAAGATTGACCGAAGAGCAGATTAAGGCAGGAATTGATTCCTATCTTACCGAATTAAAAGTTGTTAAGAGATATTCTGAGAATACACTCTTATCATACGGAACCGATCTTAGCGAGTTCCTTGCTTTTTACAGAGAGGTTAATCCTCCCTCAGTCACAATCAAGTTTCTCAGGAGGTTCACAGGTTATCTCACCGGCATGAATATGCAGGCGGCAAGCATAGGCAGAAAACTTTCGGCTCTCAGGGGTCTTCTGGAGTTTCTCCACAGGAACGATATTATAGAAACCAACTTTGCACGGTATCTTAAAAATCCGAAGACACGAAGAAAACTTCCCTCCGTGATTCAGGAATCTGATTTCGGCAGGTTGGTTGAGAAATCAGGCGAAGCGGATGACGATTATAAAAAATCACTTAACAGGGTGCTGTTTGAACTCCTTTACGGCTGTTCGCTCCGTGTATCTGAGGTCTGCGGCATAACTTATTCTTCGTTTGATTATTACAGAAAAGAAGTGAGAATAAGAGGAAAGGGTAACAAGCTGAGAGTTGTGCCCGTGAGTGAGTCTTTGCTTAAAATGCTTAAGGAGCATTTTGAGCTTCAGAATCAGACTTTTGGTCTTAATGACTATTTACTTAATCATAAAGGCAGGAGGCTTTATTCAAAATACGTATACCTCATTGTTAATAAATATCTTTCAATGATTTCCGATATTCCCAAAAAGAGTCCGCACGTTCTGAGGCACTCTTCAGCCACTCATATGCTTAATAACGGCGCCGACCTTCTCGGAATAAAGGAAATACTGGGACATGAATCTCTTGCAACCACACAGATTTACACTCAGGTTGGAATAGAGAGATTAAAAAATGTCTATAAAAAATCACATCCAAAATCTTAAATTATCCGGAGGTTTTATGAAAGTCACTATAACTGCACGTAAATTCAAAGCCCGTGAATCGCTCAAGGCTTTCATATCAGAAGAGGTTCAGAAATTAAAGAAATTTTCCGATGATATCCATGAGGTTGAAACTGTTCTGAGTTTTCAGGCGAACAAAGAAGACATGAAAATTGTTGATATAATGGTGCTTATGCCGGGCGCAACGCTTATGGCGAGTGACAGCGGTGCTGAATACGAAATTGTTGTCAGGAACGTTCTTGATAAGATTATCAGACAGGTCAAAAAAATCAAAACTAAAAAGGAAGCCTCAGTAAAACAGAAAGCGGAACTTTAATTTAATGATGCTGAATAAACCTTATATTGACGTAGGATTCTTCTATAACGGAATCAAAGACAGATTCAAAGTTAACCTTCTTTCAAACGAAAACGGATTCGAACGTCGTATAACGGATCAGAATTTACACAGACCCGGCCTTGCACTGGCCGGGTTTGTGGATTTATTCTCCTATTCAAGGGTACAGATTATCGGCAACACCGAAATGAGATACCTCTCCAAACTTACCAATGAAGACAGATTAATAGCGCTTGAACGGTTGTTCAGGTTCCCTATACCCTGTATAATTCTTACCGATAATAACAAGCCGCTGCCTGAGATGCTTGAGTTTGCAGAGAAAAATAATGTCTCAATTTTTGGCAGCACGCTTGGCACAACCAAACTGATGTATTTCCTCACCGATTTTCTTGATGATCAGTTTGCCCCGTCAATTTCTCAGCACGGTTCATTTGTTGATGTTTATGGCGTGGGTATCCTTTTTATCGGGGATTCAGGTATCGGTAAGAGCGAGGTTGCGCTTGATCTTGTTGAAAGGGGTCACCGCCTGGTTGCCGATGATATGGTCATCCTTACAAAAAAGGGTGAAGGCATCCTTATGGGAACCGGCACACAGCTTGCCCGTCATATAATGGAAATAAGGGGTCTGGGCTTCGTGAATGTTGAAAAAATGTTCGGAATAAGGGCGATAAGATTTCAGAAAAGGCTTGAGGTGATTGTACAGCTTAAACAGTTGGGGAGGGGAGATGAAGACGATATAACAAGAACAGGTCTTGAAAACAGCCTCATATCACTGCTTGACGTTGAACTTCCGCTTGTGAAGCTGCCCATAATTCCCGGCAAAAATATCACCGTGATCTCAGAGGTTATAGCTCTTAATTACCTGCTGAAGCATTACGGCTATGACCCTTCGGTCGATATGCAGGAGCGCCTCAGGATCGCGCTTGAGAAGAAAATGAGACCAGGGAGAGGCACAGATTATTTTGAACACGACTTCGAGTAAAATTTACTTTAAAAAAAGAATTTTATCTTTGATATTTATCATAGATTGATGTAATTTTGTGAATCTGAAAAACGGCAATTAATTGTTCTTTTTAATAATTTATCAGTTACCATATGAAAAAACTCTATTATTTTAATGGTAAAAAATTAAAGCTGATAGAGGTCAAAAACGTAAAACTGAAATTACTGTCATCATCACTGGCGATAATATTAGTTTCGGTTTCACTTTTTTGGTTATCAGGCCAGCTTTTTAACATACCATTTTTTGGTCAGACACCCGGAAATATTCTTAAGGAAAACAATATTCTTAAGTCTAAAGTAAAGGAGATGACCGAACTTTACACCATTCTCAACTCAAAGATTGATACAATGATCATTCAGAATAACGATCTGAGAATGGCGGCCAACCTTCCGCTTATCCCTGAGGATGAGCTCAAACTCGGCACCGGCGGCGGCAGCTTTGATAACCGTCTTGATTTCCTGAATTCAAAAGAAAAATCTTCACTTTCAAAGGCTTTAGGGCTTCTTGAAGACCTTGAAAAGAAGATAAATTATCAGGATGTCCTGCTTAAAGACATTACATCAAGAATGACCGAGGATTTTGAAAACTGGCAGAGAACTCCTATAGTATTACCGGTCATCGGTAAATACTCTGCTGCAAGTTACGGACCAAGAAACAACCCGATCACCGGGGTTGGTGAATTTCACAAAGCCATTGATATCACTGCACCGCTTGGCACACCCATTGTTGCAGCAGCTGACGGCGTAGTAAAGCGCGCAGGCTGGAACGGCGGATATGGTAATGAAGTCACGATTGATCACGGCAATGGTTATGAAACTATTTATGCCCATCTTTCAAAAGTTAATGTAAGAGTTGGTGAAAAAATTAAAAGATTTGACGTTGTCGGGCTTGCAGGATCAACCGGGCTCTCAACTCATCCCCACCTTCATTATGAAGTGCTTTTTGAGGGCGTTAATAAAAATCCTGTAGACTATTTTTTGGTTAATCCCAACGAAAATCTTAAAAAACAATAATAATGGAGTAAATCAGCCATGATTTGGACTTTAGAACTCGCTTCTTTCCTCGAAGATGCTCCCTGGCCTGCTCTTAAGGAAGAATTAATTGATTATGCTGAAAGGATTGGTGCCCCGCTTGAGGTTATTGAAAACCTTAAAGAGCTGGAAGACTCCGATGAGCCGTATGAATCTATTGAGGATATATGGCCTGATTACCCAACTGATGAGGACTATTTCTTTAACACCGACGAATATTAATTCGTCGGTTTTGTTTTATGCTGAATGATCCATGGACCGGCATTTACGGTCATGAACAGGAAAAATCTGATCTATTAAAAATCTTCACCGGGGAGAGGGTTCCCCAGTCAATAATTCTATCCGGGCCTAAAGGCTGCGGAAAAGACATTATAGCCTCCCGACTTATCAAAATACTCAATCTCAGACACATGAATACCGCGGATCCGGTAAAATTTATTACCAGAAGCCATTTTCATGAGCCGATGATCAAATATATAACCCCGCTTCCTGTTGCCAAAAATGAGTCGGCAGATGATAACCCGTTCGCAAAGTATTCTGAGAATGAGTTCAACTCAATCATGAACGAGTATCAGCTTAAAGAGAATAATCCGTATCATCTGATATCGATTCCTAGGGCATTTGACATAAAGATTTCCAGCATAAGAGACCTCTACAATTACTTCGGTCTTGCAGTGACCGAGTTTCCCTATAAAGGAGTGATCATCTCTGAAGCACATAAGATGAATCTTCCTGCGCAGAATGCCCTGCTTAAGAATCTTGAAGAACCTCCCGAGGGCTATATTTTCTTCCTTACAACCGATAAACCGGGCTACCTCAGCCAGACAATAGCTTCCCGCTGCTGGCACTTTAATCTGAATCCCCTCAGCTCTGAAAATCTCAGAGACATTCTTATTAATTACTATGAAACTGATCCGGCCGGGGCAGAAAACGTTGCTGCAATAGCTGAAGGGGATCTCCCTTTTGCGCTTGAGCTGATTGATAATGATGTGGCGGCATTCAGGAAAAAGATAATAGATTTTCTCAGATTTGCACTCGCAAAGAGGTTCCACTCTGCGGCTGCGCTGTTCGCCGAAGAATTTGACGATGAGAAAGAGCCGGTTATGATTCCGCTTATAATCCGGATGGTGCTGAAGTGGATTAAGGAATATTATAACTATATTAACGGTAAGGAACCTGTATTTTTCAAAGAATACAGTGATACATTCTCTAAGTTTCATGCCAAATATCCTGATGCCTCGTTCCACAGGATTTCCGGAAACCTTGAGAATGCGCTCTACAGATATTATGAGAACAACGTAAATATTAATATTATTTTTATGAAGATAATGTTTGAGCTGGCCTCAGTTACAGACAGTTCTCTTCAGACTACAGAATATAACATCTTATAAGAGAGGATTTAAGAATGAAAAAAGTTGTTATTACCCATGCTAAAAGAACCGCCATAGGAGCATTCGGAGGTAAGCTCAGCTCTTTTACAAGCGGTCAGCTGGGAAGTTTTGTCATTAAATCACTGCTAGATGAATCGGGCATTGATAAAAATTTTATTGACGAAGTTATAATGGGTAACGTTCTTATGGGCGGACAGGGGCAGGCACCTGCAAGGCAGGCTGCCATTTATGCCGGTCTTCCTGAAAAAACCGAAACTCTCACTATAAACAAGATGTGCGGCTCCGGACTTAAAGCCGTCATGCTGGCTTCTCAGGCCATTCAGACAGGCGATGCCGATATCATTATAGCCGGTGGTCAGGAAAGCATGAGTAATGCGCCTTATATGCTTCCTAAAGCAAGGAATGGTTACAAGTACGGACACGGCCAGATATATGATTCTGTTCTGATGGACGGACTCTGGGATGTGTATAACAATGTTCACATGGGAAACTGTGCTGAATCATGCGCCAGAGATTTCAGTATGACCCGCGAAGATGTTGATGAGTATGCGGTTAATTCATACAAGCGCGCTATTGCCGCTCAGAAAGAAGGGAGATTTAAGGATGAAATCACCCCCGTTACTGTGTCATCAAAAGCGGGAGATGTGATTGTTGACTCAGATGAGGACCCCGAAAAAGTAAACTTTGAAAAAATGCCGAAACTGAAACCGGTTTTTGATAAAGATGGTGTTGTCACAGCTGCAAATGCATCAAATCTCAATGACGGTTCCTCAGCGCTTCTTGTCATGTCTGAAGAAAAAGCTCTGGCTCTGGGATATAAACCCCTTGTTGAAATAGTTGCTCAGAGTTCAGCTGCAAGAGCACCCATAGAGTTTACAATTGCTCCTGCCGATGCAATACTTAAAGTTCTGAAAAAAGCAGGGCTCACACAGTCGGATATTGGCTTATATGAAATAAACGAAGCTTTTGCCGTCGTTTCTCTTGCGGTTAATAAACTTGCAGGATTAACCCCTGAAAATGTTAACGTAAACGGCGGTGCAATTGCACTCGGTCATCCTATCGGGGCAAGCGGGGCAAGAATTCTCACAACGCTTATATATGAGATGAAAAGAAGAAACACTGAGTTTGGCCTTGCATCACTTTGTATCGGCGGCGGTGAAGCATCTGCATTAATCGTGAAAAATTACAAAAACTAAATCCGGGAAGAGTAAGGTAAGTATGATTAAAAAAGTATCGGTAGTCGGCGGCGGAACAATGGGTAACGGCATAGTTACCGTTTTCGCGCTGAAGAACTTTTCAGTTACGCTTGTTGAGCTTAACCAGCAGCTCATTGATAAAGCGTTGCGCAGCATAGAATCAAATCTTGACAGAATGGTTAAAAAAGAGACCATCACTGCTGACCAGAAAGCTGCCGCAATGGGCAATATTTCAACTGTGACCGGAATTTCCGCAACACCCCCGGATTCAGATCTGGTTATTGAAGCTGTTTATGAGGATAAAGCAGTTAAACAGAATATATTCAAAGAGTTAGAGGGATTAGTTAAACCTGAAGCTATATTTGCTTCAAACACTTCATCAATCTCAATAACTGAGTTGAGTGCAGTCTGCAGGAAAGATAAATTTATCGGGATGCACTTCATGAATCCTGTTCCCGTCATGAAGCTTGTTGAAATCATACGCGGATATTCAACATCGGATGAGACTTATGCGGCTATCAAAGAGGCTACTCAGGCACTCGATAAAGTACCTGTTGAAGTGAATGATTATCCCGGATTCATTTCAAACAGAATTCTCATGCCCATGATTAACGAAGCTGTTTTCGCACTTTATGAAGGCGTTGCATCAAAAGAGGATATTGATGCTGTGATGAAGCTTGGCATGAATCATCCGATGGGTCCGCTAACTCTGGCAGATTTTATCGGCCTTGATGTTTGTCTTGCCATCATGGATGTCCTTTATAATGGTTTTAACGATCCTAAATACAGGCCTTGTCCGCTTCTGAAGAAGATGGTTGCAGCCGGAAAGTTAGGCAGAAAATCCGGTGAAGGATTCTATAAATATTAAGAAACTTCTTCCGGACTTATCGAAATTACAGGAAATATCTGCAAAGGCGCTCTTCTCAGTAAGGGGCGCCTATGATTTTATAATAAACAAGCTCTCCTTCACACAGGAAAGCGGACTTCTGATCATGGGGGCAATAACAGGTATTCTGTGCGGTTTTGGCGCGGTAATATTTGATGCCTCAATTGATCTTGTGTATGATATCTTTTTTGTGCTCCCCGCACATATATTCGGTCACGAATCAATTCTCGATCTCAGATTCACCTGGTACACCTTTTACATTGTCCTGATTCCTGCTCTTGGCGGGCTCATGGTGGGTTTGCTGAACAGGTATTTTGAAAGAGGCAGGAAAGGGGAGGGGATACCAACCGTTATTCAGGCGGTTGCTGCAAACGGCGGTTATATTAAATGGAATGTTTCTATTCTGAAGATTATTCAGGCCGGACTTAGTATAGGTACAGGAGGTGCGGGAGGAAAAGAAGGCCCCATTGTTCAGATTGGTTCTGCGATTGGTTCGGCTTTCGGGCAAATTCTGAAGGTGCCTCAGGATAAG
>JABWCA010000452.1 GCA_013359345.1 Ignavibacteriaceae bacterium | reverse complement strand
GGCATAAAGGAATTCCTGAATCAATATAATATTGGCACAGGCTCAGATAAAGATTATTTAAGTTCTCTTACAGATACGAACAGTTTGTTAAGAGAATTCATGGTGATAATAAGGAAATATAATTCAGAGATTAAACTTTTTGTTTTGATAGATGAATATGATCATTTCACCAATGAAGTTTTTGCGTTTGATAAGGAGAAATTCAGCGAAATGGTTTCACATAACGGGTGGGTGAGAAAGTTTTATGAAACCATAAAAATTTACATGGGGGAAGGAATCATTGACAGATTTTTTGCGACCGGGGTCACTCCCGTCACTCTTGACAGTCTCACAAGCGGCTTCAATGTTGCTAAAAATATTACTCTTGAAGAGAGTTTTCATGATATTGCGGGTTTCACAGAGTCAGAAGTCACATTATTGATGAATGATACTCTTGGCGGAGAACAGTCCTCACTTAACACACGGCTTCTCCCGGATATGAGGAACTGGTTCAACGGCAGTAAATTTTCAGCGAAAATCACCCATAAGCTTTACAATCCGCAATTGATTGTTAACTTTTTATCTTCATACTCACAAAATAATCAATACCCTGATGAAATGGCAGATTATTCAATTATCTCAGACAGAAAAAAAATTGCTCAGATTCTTGATAAGCTGCCTTCAGAAATGGGCGAGTCTATCATTGAAGAACTTTACATCAATGAATCAATAAGCGGGGGGCTCACTCTCCAGTTCATTCCGGAATTGCCATACTCTAAGTCTGATGCAATCTCTCTGCTGTTTTATAACGGACTTATAACCATTGATAAAATGACCGCAGGAATTTACAGATATGTAATCCCCAATTATGTGATCAAAGAGATTTACTGGGAATACCTGCGTATTCAGTATGATCTTAAGTACAATCTTAAACTCGATCTTAATTATCTGAATGATGTATTTACAGAGATGGCTTTTGAAGGCACCATCAATAATCTGGTTAAAAAGGTTTCTGAGGTTATGCAGATTCTCTCAAATAATGATTTCAGATCATTTAATGAGAGCAGTCTGAAGATGATTGTAATTTCGGTCCTCTCAGCAAATCCGATTTTCATGATTCACAGTGAGGCGGAAGTATCATCGGGCAGGGTTGATCTTCTCCTTACAAGAAACAAGGCGTATGATGCCCGCTTTCAATATCTGTTTGAGTTCAAATACGTAAGAGTCGGTTAAGAATGAAGGGATTGAACAGATTAAAAGATACAGAGAAAGCAGGGAGCTTGAATCTGAAGATAACCTGAAGTCTTATCTGATTTTATTCCATAATAAGTTTGAAGGCGTGATAATAGAAGTCTGAGCAGCCAGATTCTGTCTTCCTGTTTCCTGAATCTTGTTTTCCTGTTTCCTGCCTTCCTGTTTCCTGTATTGCTGTTATCTATTGCCGTCGGTTTTAACCGACGGTACAAAAGGCAAAGTAAAACCGGTTTTAACCGCATTGCCCCAGATTCCGATGTCAGTCACTTGTGTTTCATCATGACGCAAGTGTTCGGAAAATCCCGATATTCGGGAGGTGTGAAAGTACTGCTTATGTATTTATTGAATACGGGAATCGCCTTGGAGATAAGAGATTAGCTGCTGTCATTAACTACTACAGACGGGAATCACCTACTGTTATGCAGGCACTCTGTTTCCTGCTTTCCTGTATTCCTGTGTACTTTCTTCCTGTATCCTGCAAAAAGCTTCCCCGGACTGGCTATACAATCTCCGCCGGGGCGGACAATCATTCTAATTTCCTGTTTTCCTGTTTCCTGTATCCTGAATCCCGCTTACTGCTCACTGATTAACCGGGCTGCCCTGAACACAAGTGAGTGACGGTAAGCAAGCTCGTTAAGATCTTTGGAGTACCCCCCTCCT
>JABWCA010000183.1 GCA_013359345.1 Ignavibacteriaceae bacterium | reverse complement strand
ACAGTTGTATCTCATTCTTGTTAAGCGGTTATCTCTCGGTGTGTCAAGAAAGCTGAAACCGCCGCCTGTGTGAGAAATCAGACCCGCATAGTTTCCGTTCCACATATAGTTAAACCATGGTCTTGGAGTCCTTGGGTCGGTTATGACATATTCTCTTGAATCCGGTGAAAAGCCACCGTATTTATTTTCGAACATCTGAAATCCTTTTTATTTAAAGCTTATTAAATAAGTAAATATCTTTTTAGCAGGAATCTCAATATTTATTGAGTATCCCGGTGTTAATTCTTCCCTTACGGTTTCTTCAAGGCTGCTTCTGAAGATTCGTTCTGCCTCCATGCCAAAATTGATTCTGGATGAGATGGGAGCAGAGGTCGGATTGTAAACTCTGAGAGCATACTGTTCACCGGTGAAATCCTCGGCCTTCTTGAAGGAGCTTAAGATTATATTGTTATCTTCAATTGAGATGAATGACTTCGAAACAGGGAGCTCGCCATGGGTTCTTCCCGACTGTATTAAGGAGAGAGGAAGGTTATATTCAAGCGCTTCGCGGTAAACATTGTCTGCAGTCCATTCTCCTGCATAAGGATAAACGGAAAGTTCATATTCAGATTTACCCAACATCTGGGATCCCTTCTGATACGAATAGTCTTCCTTGCTGCTCGGGTAAATAATATAATTAAACGTTCTGAACAGGGTTACGGCAATTGTTCTGTCATCATCGTCTGTAACCTCATACTCCTTGAGTCCCTTTACAAGCACTGCCAAACCGTTTTCTCCGTCCTCAACTGCAGCAAAGTGATGCATTGGGTAATCATTCATCGGTTTTTCAACCCAGCCTTCCGCATTAATCCTCTCAACCGGTCTCTGAACCACGTCAAACTGGCCTTCGCCAAGATGATGAGAGGCTTTCAGTTTAGTCGGGAAAAGCATTCTTAATCTGTGGCTTTCGGCTTTATTATTTACCTCAACCTTTATATCAATTCTTTTTGAATCTTTTCTGAGAGTCAGGAATACTTTAATCTTTATTTTAATCAGTTTAGGTCGTTTCTGCTGTCTTTCCGCAAGTGATTCCGGAATTACTATTTCATGATTGATTCTTACGATGGCATGAGCCGCGGTATTCTCAATCACTTTAATTTTCGGGACCGCCTTCAGTGTATCCGTGAAGGGGGCAGTGGGGGTCAGCACCCATGCGTGACCGGCATCGCCCTCGTCATAAAAATGTCCCAGACGGTTAAATACCTTGCCGTTTCTTTTATTTTTAAGATTAAAGGTTCCGTTTCTGTTGATCACAACCCTGAGAAACTCATTCTCGAGATGTATTTTATCATCCTTTTTATACGCAATTTTATCGCTGCTCTCTTTAACTTTAACCGCCGGTTTAACCTGAAACACCTTATAACCAACAGCAGGCACGCTCTCTGCATAAAACAGCACTTTGTATCTCTGCATGTCAAAGTACATCGGTCTGTTTATCATCTGCTCAAGCACGGGCTGATGTGTAAAACTCTCAAGAATTACTGACGGCACTTCTTTACCGTTAGGATCAAGGATTTTTATTTTGCCTTTATCCATATCAGCAGGTATATCAGCAAAGGCTGTTACATATTCCGATCTTGTATAAGCAGTGGGATTGACAGCAGTTATATAAACAGGGAATTCAGATTTTCCGTCAAACCCGTTACCCGGCATGTTAATGCTTTTAAGGATATGTTTTCCGGCTCTTTCAAATACCCCTTTGGATATCTCAATTACCTGTCTGTATCGCCACATCATATCATCATGTATTTCATCAAGGCTGCACCCGCCAATTGAGTCATGTGCCGAGTTCTGTACAAGATAATTCCATGCCTGATCTATGTAGTTCGTGCGGGTATCGAGACCAAGTAGTCCGGCAAAATTGTAAAATGGTTCCGCATAAAACTGCAGGAGATTTTCGGCTTCAAAATTCTTCTGTTTAAGATACATTCTGGCTGATGTTGTGTAACCGTAAAGATTGCCGCTCCTCAGGTCATACTGGGCACTTCTTCTTTCACCTGTAACAACGGGAAGTTCATCTTTCTTTGCATCTTTTTCAAGCGCATCCGCATACTCTTCAAGGGTGCTGTGCTTAAGTTTTATTTCGGGGAATTCTTCCCTGATATCCCTGAGAATTTTTACTGTGTCGATATTGGGTCCGCTTGAATCATGCCCCTCCATCCATATTACATGCGGGGTTGTGAAGTCATCAGCCTGCATGCCCACAATCTTTTCAACTGATCCTTTTATATTTTCTTTGAAATAAGTGTTCTGATACTCAAGCATAAAGAAATCTTCATCATTCATCCGCTCGTCTGCAAAATGGAAGGGTATGCCGCCTTCATTCCACTTGTATGCAACGTCGTACGGAGTGTGATTAAATAACACCGGCCTGTAAATCATGAAATAAAAGTTATAACGGGGCATTGTTGAAAAACGTGAACTTAACGCTTTAGTTCCGTCGGCTCCTTCCCACATAAATTCAGCATTATGCGAATCCAGTGAGTTCACTCCGCGGTAAAACATTATCAGATTGATTCCGAATTCCCTGTAAAGCTGCGGAAGCTGTGAAATCTGACCCCATGAAAAAGGGGAGTAGCCTATCTTTGAAACGCCCCCGTACTGCCTGCATATTCTGTGGCCAAGCAGCAGATTTCTGATAAGATTTTCTCCGCCCACCTGAAATTCCTCCGGCAGAATAAACCACGGCCCAATAAGCAGCCTGTTTTCTTTCACAAGTTTAATTATCAGATCCGTTTTGTGGGGTCTGATTTCAAGATAGTCCTGGAGAACTATTGACTGGGAGTCAAGGTGGAATGCTCTGTATTCAGGTTCCTTTTCAAGTATGTCAAGAACGCTGTCAATGGTATCCACAAGCATCTGCCTGTTACGCTGAAACGGAAATCTCCATTCACGGTCCCAGTGGGTATTAGAAATTACATGAAATATTTTATCTGTTCTGATTTCTGAACTCATAATTCACTTTCAACTATTCAGGAATAAACTTTTTTCAACTACAACTTGGGGGAGACCGCCTTTGGCAATATAAGATGCCGCATTAAGGTCATGACCCGAGGTCTGAGCAAACGGGACAGCAACACAGCAGCCGATTCCGGCGGCTCTGATGGCAATTGTACCGCTTTCACTGTCTTCAAATCCTATCACTTTATCAAAATCTTTTTTAGGTATATCGATGCGGTGAAGTGCAATGCTGTAAAGATCTCTGTGAGGCTTCAGTCTTATCTCGCTTGAATCTGTCGCTGTTATCACGGCATCATAATAATTACTGAAACTCCCGAAACTTTCATTAAGTTTCTTTTTTTCGGACTCAGTGCACTCCCAGCCCGATACCTCTCTGTGAATGTGCCTGAAAACCTCTCTGAGCACTATTTCAGCCTCATATCTGATTGAAGAGGTTACAACGGCCACTTTAACAGGATTTTCTCTGAAATACTTTATCAGATTTTCTGTTTTTTCTGCTGCTTCATCAAGCCTGATGTCGTTAAGATCCGGATAATATTTCTTGATGAAATTACGTGTTATTTCGTCAGACTTTGCCGGTAAAAGTCCCTTAACCATGGCAAGAAAAAATGCAGTGCCGTTCATTGGCTCAATCAGCTCTTTGCCCGGGTCAACAACAAATTCTTCTTTTCTGCCTTCTATCCGGTTTTCATTTATCAGTTTCAGAATATAATGGTATCTCTGGTAGTAAATTGTTATTGCCGCTCTTACCACATTCTTGAATTCAGAAAAATCTGTATTTCCACCGAGATCAGAATAAAACAGATCAACTTCATGACTGGCTGCTGAATCATCAAAAATATCTTCCGATTCAACAGGCAGAATTCTGCTGCAGAATTCATTGTATAACCCGAATGCCTTCAGATCAGATTCTACCTCTTCTTTTCTGGATTTATCCTCACCCCTCTGAATAGTCCATTTAGCAGTTCTGATAAATGACTTAAAGACAAGTTCGGGGATTATGATATCATGATAGGTTTTGATCAGGTATTCAATGTGCTTGGTTGTGCTGTTGCCTATGACGTTCGGGAAATCCCTCACATGGTCAAGGCCGTGCCATACATTCTTATCATATTTACCCGATACCCTTCTCACCATATATTCAAGCGAGTGGAGGCAGAGTTCTTCGGTGGTTGTGGTTGTTCCGTCCATATCCATCACTATCCCTTTGATTCCCGGAATAAAGCCGGTGAGTTTCGGGGCCAGCGGATATAATTCAAATTCGGGATGCACATAAACAGGATTTTTTACAATTACAAATTCTTCACCCAATCCCGTTAGAAGTGAAGTAGCTTCATCTTTTCCTATAAATTTTTTCAAAGAATGTCTCTTGTTTTGGTTCAGTTATTACAGGTCATTTTACAAGCATTTTCACACCCGCATCAAGAATCTCTTTCACTTCCTGATCGTTTTCACCTTCAGCATAAAATCTTAACAGCGGCTCGGTTTCAGAAGATCTCACCAGCAGCCAGCGGGGATCGCCCTCAAGATAAAATTTAATTCCGTTTACAACTCCCTTTGCGGTGTAGTATTCAGATGTGCTTTTAATTTTGAAGTCACCGATACTGCCTGGCAGTGATTCAAGCAGCTCGGGGAGAAGTGATATTCTGTCATCTTTCTCATAATGGAGATCAATCCGGTCATAATGGATGAGACCAAATCGTTTCCTGAAATCTGCCACATATTCGCTGAGTTTTCTGTAAGGCGAATCAGCAAGGAGTTCCATCATTATGAGGGCAAAAAGAATACCGTCTCTTTCGGGGATATGCGATGCAATTCCAAAGCCGCCTGATTCCTCAAATCCGATCGTGGCATTGCCTTTGATCATCTCTTCGCATATATATTTAAATCCCACCTGAACATCAATAATTCTTGTGGTCTCATTTTCGAGGCGGCGCAGCTTATCAGATACCGATGAGGTTTTTACAATATTGCCTTTATATTCATCTCTTCCCGATAGGTATTCTGAGAGAATCAGAATAGTTTCCTGGGCACTGAGCCATTCGCAGTCT
The DNA here is from genome assembly GCA_013359345.1 of Ignavibacteriaceae bacterium. GTDB lineage: Bacteria > Bacteroidota > Ignavibacteria > Ignavibacteriales > Ignavibacteriaceae > JABWCA01. The sequence goes on along the minus strand of JABWCA010000183.1, from coordinate 3,327 downwards.
TCAAGAACAAATGCCACACGGTCGGCATCACCGTCAGTTGCAATCCCGAACGAGTAATCACCCGTTTTGATTTCCTCAGTGAGAGGGCGCAGATTTTTTGCAATCGGTTCAGGGTACCTTCCGTAAAACTGGTTATCAGGTTCACCAAAAATTGTTTTGGAGTAGATTCCGTTGGCAAACAGGAGATTTTCAAGTATTTTTCCGCCTGCTCCGCCCATTGAATCTATAAGCACCTGAATCTTCTTCTTCTTGATGCCTCTGAAATCAATCCGGCTTTCGAGATCACGGTAATAATCATCAAGCAGACTGAGTGTCTGAAAATGATCGTCTGTCTGAACCAGATTCTGATTAAGAAACTTTTCAACTTCATTGGTGACTTCAGAGAGGAACGGGCCACCGTAAGAACCCTTGAACTTAATGCCGCTGTACTCCGGAGGGTTGTGGCTTGCCGTGATCATCACTCCTGCATCGAGATGATTTTCTTTGATATAATATGAAACCACTGGGGTCGGAACCACAGAGTTGCTAAGGTAAACTTTGATGTTGTTGCCGCTCAGCACCCTTGCAAAAAGTTTTGCAAAGACATCAGAGTTTTTCCTTCCGTCATAGCCTATAACCACTCTCGGTGAAATGAGGTGATGGATATTAGAGAGGAGATAATCGGCAAATGCCTGTGCCACGGTTGCCACAGATTTGCTGTTCACTTCTGAATCAAGCAGTCCGCGCCAGCCATCAGTTCCGAATTTAATATCAAATGTTGACATACAGAATATCAGTAATTAATTCTTAATAAGTGTCTTTTTGATTGCGTCGGCATACCATGAGGTAACCACTCTCGGCCGTGTGATAGCAGTACCGGCAACTATTGACCACGCCCCGTATGTTATCATGAGTGAGGCGTTCTCAGGAGTGTTAATCCGCCCTTCGGCAATTACCGGAATCCTGAGATTTTGTGTGAGTTCTTTAACAAGTTCGTAATCAGGCAGTTTTGAGTCTGTCTGAGTGTATGGAGTATATCCGCTGAGTGTGGTTGATACGCAATCGGCACCGGCATTTTCGCAGGCCGCCGCCTCTTCAGCGGTTGAAATATCAGCCATTATAAGGCAGTTGAATCTCTTTTTAACTTCCGAAATGAAATCCGGTCCGCTGAGATTTTCCCTTTCCCTGAATGTGCCGTCAATCGCAATCATGTGACAGCCGGATTTCAGGATAAGTTCAGCCTCATTGAATGAACCGGTAATGCGCACTGTGCCGTCCGGAAAATAATCCTTGGTCAGGCCTATTACTGGTACATCAACAGATTCAGCAATCATTTTAGTCTTGTCAAAATCCCTGCTCCGTATTGCGGCTGCTCCGCCCATCACGGCGGCTTTGGCCATCAGAGTCACTCCCTCAGGGGAGTTAAAGGGATCACCCTCTTCTGCCTGGCATGATACAACCAGCTTATGTTTTATAATCTCTAAGATGTTGTGCATATTATTGTTTTGCGGAAGCTATTAAAATAACTGTTTCAGAATCGGGAATATCTTTAAGTTCAATTTCGCATACTGTGAGAATCTGCGCCTCCAGAATCAGTCCGGTCATATCAACTATTTTTGACTGGGATATTATGAATATATCGGGTACCAGCGCACCTGCATCACCAAACGTTGTGAGATTCTGAATCAGGGATGAAATCTCCTGCTTGATGCCCCCTATAGTGCAGACAGACGAAACTGCATTATTCACCTGAAGCCTTATAGTGCCTTCTGCATCAATAATTCTGTAATCTTCTCTCACTGATCCGAAAAATCCGAGGAATCCCTTGCTAACCTTTTTATGTCTTATTACGAAGAAGAAATCTGTATTCCCGGCAATATCAAGTTCAGAAATCTCTTTTTTAAAAGATTTTGAAGCGATATTAAGAATCTCGTCCTGAGTTTTGTATTCAACCCCCAGATCTTTTGTTCTCATCTCAGAAGAGCCGTATGCCGTGGCAATCACTTTTTTATTCTGGTTATCAATTTCAATAGTGACTTCTACAGATTCAGGAAGAGCACCCATTCTGATAACGCTGTTAACCGCCTCCTGCCTGAGAGCAATCAGATCACCTTCTGTGGGATTGATTATATTTCTTTCAATGGAATCCCTGATGATGCCAAGCGCTGCTCCTATGGCTGATACAACCTCACAGTTTTCAGCAATCTGATGGGGAGCATTCATATAATTTGCAGTGAAGGGGACAATTGCTGATGCTCCGCCGCCGCCGCCAACAAACTGAATCAGGTTTTCATCAAGTTTATATTCTCTGCTGAGCTGTTTGATGACAGGTTTGATCTTATCAGCCGAGATCTCAAGAATTTCTTTTGCCAGGTCATCGGGTTTCTTTTTGAATTTGGCTGACAGGGAGTTAAAACAGTCTGTGATATTGTTCATATTTCCTGAGCCGTGACCGACGGCCTTAACCAGCCCGAGATAATAAGAAGCACCGGTGGGGGTTACGGTGTGAGAGTACTGATCGCTGTTTCCCGGCTTGATTGCCATGTAGTCTGAGGGATCTCCATCAACCGGTTTTGTCTTTTTAATTTCTATATTTTTAAAGTCTTCATTGCCTGAAAACGAGACATATTTCAGTTTTGCGATATGTGCTGAACGGGGACCAACATCAATAATTTTATCTCCGTCAAAGCGGGGAACAGAACCTCCGGCAATCCCGAGTGTACGGACATCAAGCGTTCTGAGAAACAGCCTGTTTTTACCTATCTGAGCCGTCTTTATCTGAGGCTTACCGTTTTTAATCACGGAAATATCTGTTGATGTGCCGCCCACTTCAAGAAAAATGCCGTCGGATATTTTAACATACATCAGTGCTGCAGCTACTCCCGCTGCCGGCCCTGAAAGCATCGTCAGAATCGGGCGTTTCCGCATCTCATTAATATCCATAATGCCGCCATCAGAGCGCATAACCATAAGGGGAGCTGCAATACCGCTTTCCCGCACAGCTTTTTCTGTCATATTTGCCGTATCAAGCATTTTAGGCATCATGCTGGCATTTATCACGGCGGTTCTTGTTCTTACCTTTAATCCGTATAATTTTGAAATGGTACTTGCCGCGGTTGCCTGAAAGCCTTTTGAAAATGCAGTTTCTGCAACGAAATCCTCATTATCCGGATGATCAACCCCGAATGCCTCAGAAGCCACAATGACCTGAGCGCCTTCTGCTTTAAGTTCATCGATGGCTTTCGGAACCAGGTTTTTCCACCCGGCGGCTGAGGTATCTATGAATCTGAAACAGGTGGGGAGAAATTTTCCCGGTGAAAGTTCTATATCCTGAAGATTAGCTTCTTT
>JABWCA010000182.1 GCA_013359345.1 Ignavibacteriaceae bacterium | reverse complement strand
CACCGGCTGGGGCTATGTATTCATCCTGATCATAAAAGGTCATCCGGATGACGAAGCCCAGAAATTTGCCCGTGAAAACAACATCAGACTGGTTGATCTCAACCTGCTGATAGATGTCGTAATGGGTGAATCGGGAGCAGAACCTCCCGCGTTCATTGAAGTGAACAGTTAAATAAGAATTGCAGGAAGGCTGCCGGAGGCAGCCTTCTTTGTTTTCCGGCCATTCAGATCAAAAGCGGAAAATAATAAACAGACTGAAAATATTGATAGTCATTGGTGCCATACCCGCCTGAGAAAAAATCCGTACCCTGTCCGCCGAAGGAGGAATCTGCGTTTCAAATATTTTGAACCACAATCCGCCCCAGCGGACACCAAGATACAAAGGAAATTCTTTTCCCATTTCCCAAAAATAATCCGCGTGAATCCGTAAAAATCCGCGCCGTCTGCGTTCCATCCCGTTATGCTGCTAAAATCCGCCGCTTCGCGTCGTGGGGGGGGTGTTGGTGGGGCTGGCGTTTAGCTACAAACGGGAAACCCGTAAACGGGTTATCACACACCCGTTCTAAGCATGAATGAGGCCACCCCGATGGGTGGCGATACATCCTGTAAAATGAATCTGCGTGAATCAGTTTAATCCGTTTCATCTGCGTATCTATTGTTATGCTGCAAGAATCCGCCACTTCGCGTCGTGGGGGAATTTGTTTGGGGGATGCGTTTTCTACAGATATTCAACCCGTCCCGGGTTGATCCGGCGTTTTGACTGCTGGTATCTGTCATGGATGCGATACCCGCATCCTGTGCGGTTGGGAGAGGTTTTCACTGGCTTTATAACCGTCGACTGAAGTCAACGGCAATAAATAAACAATTAATTCCTGCAGCCCTAAACCATTTTAATTTAATGTTTTACAGCTTTTTCACATCTATTGCCGTCGGTTTTAACCGACGGAATGGCATCCGGCAAGCATTTTCGGTTTTAACCGCATTAAAAGACCCGCTCAAAACTCCCTCGCGAAAACCATGTGTATTTTTCTGCGTTGCACCGCCGCTTCGCGTCGCGGGGGATTGTGTTGGGGGTGCTTCATTTGCTACAAACGGGAAACCCGTAAACGGGTTATCTTATACCCGTTTCAGCACCAACATTGCCACCCCGATGGGGGCTATACATCCTGAAAAATGAATCTGCATGAATCCGGACCCCTGTCCGCCGAAGGAGGATCTGCGTTCCATCCGTTTAAGCTGCCAAAATCCGCCGCTCCGCGTCGTGAGGGGATTTTGTTGGGGGGTATGCTGCATTTGCTACAAATGAGAATTATCCACACCGGGAAGATATTGCAGCATAAATGTACCGATCCCGAAAAGTCGGGACGGCGTTTCAGTTTCGTTACATTCTGCCTGTTTCCTGCTTTCACTGCTCTTGGTATGTATCTTAAAAAAATGTAATCCGTAAGAATGGGATAAAATAGTAATTTAAATAAATCCGCGTGAATCCGTAAAAATCCGCGCCCTGTCCGCCGAAGGAGGATCTGCGTTCCATCCGTTTATGCTGATGAACGAAGAACGACGAACCCCCGCACCAGGAACAGAAAAAAAAATTCGTGTTCATTCGTTTTATTCGCATTATTCGTGTTTCGAAAAATAATCCGCGTGAATCCGTAAAAATCCGCGCCGTCTGCGTTCCATCCCGTTTGTGCTGTCAGAATCCGCTGCTCCGCGTCGTAGGGGGGGTTTGGGGATGCGTTTTCTGCAGATATTCAACCCGTCCCGGGTTGATCCGGCGTTTGGACAGGTGGTATCTGTCAGGGATGCGATGCCAGCATCCTGTGGGGTTGGGATAGGTTTTCACTGGCTTTATAACCGTTGACTGAAGTCAACGGCAATAGATAAACAATTAACTCCTGCAGCCCTAAACCATTTTAATTTAATGTTTTACAGCTTTTATACATCTATTGCCGTCGGTTTTAACCGACGGAATGGCATCCCGCAGGCATTTTCGGTCTTAACCGCATTAAAAGACCCGCTCAAAACTCCCTCGCGAAAACCATGTATATTTTTCTGCCAATGAACCTCTACTCCGCGTCGTGGGGGGGGTTTGGGGATGCGTTTATCTACAAACGGGAAACCCGTAAACGGGTTATCTTATACCTGTTTCAGCATCAACATTGCCACCCCGATGGGTGGCGATACATCCTGTAAAATGAATCTGCGTGAATCCGGAGTACCTGGCTTAACCGTCAGTATAAGCAAGCTAAAGCTTACGCTATCAGCAAGCCATTCTTTCTGATCAAAAATTCGTGTTCATTCGCACCCTGTCCGCCGTGTGCGGAATTCGCATTATTCGTGTTTCGAAAAATAATCCGCGTGAATCCGTAAAAATCCGCGCCATCTGCGTTCCATCCGTTTATGCTGTCCAACTACAAACTATGCAGTAAAAAAATCTGCTTGGCTAAGAACAAAAAAGCCGGAAACACAACTGCCTCCGGCTTCGTAAAATCACCATACAAAGATTATCTGCTCATGAATTACTTCATCAGGATCATCTTGTTGGTTGCTCTGAAATCACCCGCTGTGACTGAATAGAAGTAAACACCGCTTGGAAGCTTTGATGCGTCAAAGTTCACCGTGTAATTACCCGCCTGCATAACATCATTTACAAGCTCTGCCACTTCCTTGCCTGTGACATCATAAACCTTAAGTTTTACAAGCCCGGTATTCTGCACACCGAACCTGATATTGGTTGCAGGGTTGAAGGGATTAGGATAATTCTGAGCAAGGTAATTGCTTGCCGGGATAATTCCGTTTGAAGGATCATCTTTAATGCTTGTGAAGGTGAAATCAAACAGATAAAATTCATCTGACTCAATATTGCCGTTTCCGTTTCCTGAAGGCACCTGTCCGTTAAGAGTTCCGTTATCGTTTGTGCCATACTGACCAACAGCTATCCAGAGCTTATTGGGTATGTATCCGAACTCATTCTGAAGATTTACTGATCCTTCAAGCACACCGCCGGCTGCATTTTTGGCAGCTCCCGCGGTATGATCAAACCAGCCGTTCCAGTTGTTGGTGCTTTCATTACCGAGGAAAAGTGACCATCCCATAACCTGTCCGGCTTTACCCCACATTGCGGGTCCCATGTTTCTGGCTGAGTCAGAAATCACAATGAACACATCATTGCCCTTCTGCTGAGCCGATTCTGTGGCTATGTAAAGATCGGTTCCGTTCCAGTCCAGATACAGCTTACCGTTGCTGTTCTGCGATACCACTTTTGCTGATGCGTCAAGCTGTCCGTCCATCACATAAGACTGACCGCCTCCTCCGCCTGTGCCGAAATCGATATGGAAATCCTGTCCGTTATTGTTGTTCCAGGTATTGTCATTATAGTGGATTACAAATGCAACGCTGTTAACTGTCTGTGCGGCGTTATTAAGCGGACCAATCCTGATTGTAAGCGTGCCTGAAGTATCGGGACCTGCAAAGGGTGATTCAACCGCGGGGCCGGTGCCGTTAAAAAGAGCCGAGCCTGCCGGCCAGTAAACCTGGTTGGGTGTGCTCCATGTGGAGCCCTGATAATTTACGCCCCAGTGGAGTTTTGCCCCCTGGTTTGAATTAGTTATTTTAATCGTGATTGTGTCATCCTTGGTGGGATTCACCGGGAGCCAGCTTACGGTAGTGCCGCCGCCTCCGCCTCCGCCTGAATTAGACTGACCCACCCAGACATGCTGAATCGCGGTTTTGGTGACATTATTGTTACTGTCAATCGCTTCCATGTAATAATCAAGAAGCTTGTTGTTGATGCCGGTTACGTTCGCAAAATACTTCTTTGCCCTGACAATAGGCTGCGGAGTGGTTTGCGAAGGGTAATCAATTGCAGTTGTGGGCAACTCCTGCCACGCTCCCACATCAGCACCTCCGGCATAGGTTTCGTTATGATTGGTCTGAGGTGAGTTAACCCCGTCAGCATCTTCTCTGTAATAAAGCTTTACAGATTTAAGACCGCTTATATCGTATGCATAGGTCCACACCTCAAAGTTTGAGGGCATCTGTATATTCCACTCAGTTCCTCCCGGATTATAAGGCTCCCTCTGCGGAATAAAAAGAGTCGGCGGAGTATTATCCGGCTGACCTGTGGTCACGTTTCTTGCAAATGTCACCGCCTGGTTTGAAGCACGGGTGGGGTGTGAATCCCATATTCCGCCCAGAGAACCGTCCCAGTACCAGTAATCACTTGCCTGCCCCACCATAAGGTATTTCCATGCATTCTGAGTGTTGCTGCTGTTAGGGTTGATCTGTTCGGCAGTATAAACATAGTTCTTAGCAGCGGTTATCACTGCCCAGCTGTTGCGGTCGGGCGAGTATCCCTGCGGATCCGGATCACCGAGCCATTTTTTGAATTCGGGATCACCGTTATCAGCACCGCTCCAGCTTCCTGATTCAACATGAATGACATCGTTCGGATCAGGGGGAAACATTTCGAGGTAGTCCTGAATGGTGGTGCATACAAATCTTCCGGGATTTGCGAGCAGCCAGTTAACAAAATTCTGGAAGTTGGATCCGTAATAAGATTCTGATCCTCCTCCGTAATTATCCCCGTCGTGATGCAGCACAATCAGAATCGGGTGGTTCGGATCAGTATTGTAAGATTCAAGCTGACTCATAACGGCTTCATAATTAAGCGCACCGAATCCGCCCCTGCCGTCTTCATTACCCATGTATCTGTCAGCCGGAACAACAATAATCTTAGTTTCCTGCCCGGTTGCGGGGTCAATGTATTTTGCATAATGCGGGCGTCTGCCCCATGCTGCAGAGTTTCTTGTGGGCGCCCACAATCCGTTTAACTGAACCCAGTCACCGGGGTTAGGGTTAATCTGATCTGCTTTATTGGGTTCGTACAGATTTCCGCCCGTGCTGAAGGGGTATCCCTGTGCTGCACGGTCAAAATGAACGTTATCAACCAGCACCCACTCAATGCCTTCATCTTTAAGTCCCGGGATCATTCTGTTCACGAATGCATTTTCGGGGGGGAAGATACCTTTAGAGTAAGTGCCCGGAAAGTTAATGTTGAAGATATCCTTATGCATTTTAATTTGCCTTCGGATATCTGTGTAGTCAATAAGTCCCATAAGGGGATGGAAATATCCGAAGCCGACCATATCAAGTCTCGGATTGCCGAGTGATGTATTCTGATTTTTTACAAAATTCCAGTGTGATTTCCAGTTTACGAAATTACCGTTTCCGTTACCTTCAAGAGCATTGAGGTTCTCGATTAAGGAGCCGCTGAAGCTTACCTGCGCACCAAAATGGGGCAGATTAGCATTAACACCTTTCATAACGGCATTTTTCGGCCAGCTTGTGTATGGACCTGTTCTCTGATTATGAATATCAATTACGGAAAAGGGATACCTGTTATTCTGATCTGTCTGAATCACGCTTTCATAAGGAAAATAGATCGGCTGATGCATATGCCATAAAAACGCTATATAAATAGGCGGATTAGTCTTCGGAGAGTCTTTTTTGGGGTCTTCCTTTAATCTGAATCCTAAAGATAAAACGGTGATAAAAAGAATCAGAACAGGAATACGGAGTTTTTTAACCATCAGGGTTGCCTCTATTTAATAAAAAAATAACAATGCCGGGATTTTCAGCAGAACATACCGGTGCCTGATCACTGTGTTCAGAAGTGACAAACAGAAAATCCGGCCATATCATTTTAGCCTTGGGCAACTAACAGGATACAGCATTATAAATTTAATATAAGGGAATGAATTTTGCGAGGAAAAATTAAGGTACCCATTACTGAATCAGCCGCTTGTTAATTCAGTTAAACGATTACAAAGCACAGAGTGGGCAGGTTTGTGAGGATAATCACAACTTTGAGGTTGTGATCACCCTCGTAAACTAATTATCTGACTTTATAAGATTTCGAATATATTTTTCAGTTCTTCACGGTCAGTTGTTTTACCCAGCGCAATAATCATTTTAATCCTGGCTTTCTGACCATTAAGATATTCCGCAAAATACACGCCGAGCTTTTTAAGCCATTTACCCGCACCTGGGTAACCGTAAACATCCATGGTTTCACCCGCAGGACAGCGTGAAACCAGCGCCACGGGAATTCCTTTGCTTACAACATATTCTATACCGGAAAATGCAGCGGGCGGCACATTCCCTACTCCCATTGCCTCAACAATAAGTCCCTCCGCACCACTCTCTGCGGCAAACCGGAAAAACTTGTCATCCATTCCGGCATAACATTTTATCAGGTCAACCTTATCATTGATTTTATCGGTGTCAATTTTCTCAAGCAGTCGGGGAAGTCTGTTAATAATCACCCTTCCGCGGTCAACAAAACCAAGGGCTCCGAAATCTAGGCTCACAAAAGTTTCAATATCCTCAGTGTGAGTTTTAGTGACTTCGCTGGCGGCATTAATTTCACCGTTAAGACAAACCAGCACACCCAGATCGGCACAATTGGGATTGAGACATACATAAAGTGAATCAATAAGATTCTGAGGGCCATCCCAGTCGGCATCCGAACTGTTTTTCATGGAGCCGGTAAGCACCACCGGTATTCCGGTCTTTACGGTAAGGTCAAGGAAATATGCGGTTTCTTCAAGGGTATCGGTACCGTGAGTTATTATTATTCCGTCATAATCATTATCATCCAGTTCCTTCCTGACAAGCTGAGAGAGTTCAAGCATTTTTGCAGGAGTCATGTGAGGACCGGGGTATTTCCCGAAATCGATGAATGAAATGACTGCTTCCCTGCTTAGTTCAGGCACTTTGTTTAAAATTTCATTTCCGGAAAGGTGAGGCACGGCTCCGCCGGTGGTTTCATCAATCTTCATTGAAATGGTACCGCCGGTGAATATTATCAGAATTTTCTTCATTTATATTTTTCAGTTAATTGAGAATACTAAATTAATGCAGTAAGCATTATCAGCAAACATCTTTCTTAATCATGGGTCAGTCCGTTTAACTTCATTTATAAAATGAGAATTGTGTATATTTGAGGATTATAAATGATATTTATTTTACCGGAAACCTCATCTGTAAAGGAGATGATGATGTTACATGTTGTTGATGTTGAACTGACACCCAACCCGCATGCCATAAAATTTATCCTCAATAAAAAGCTCCTGAACTGGAGTTCGAGGAATTTTGCCAATTCAGCTGAAGCTGCTGCAGATCCTCTTGCTGCCGGAATTTTTGAGCTTGAGGGTGTTGTATCAGTTTTTTACACTGATAAATTTATTACCGTTGAAAAAAGAGCAGATACCGACTGGAGCAAAATACAGAGACCTTTTCTGATTTTCCTCAGCAAATTTGATATGACTCAGATTCCGGAAGAAAAAATGCCCGAGGGTCTTGATGCAGATGCAAGTGAAATGCTGATTAAAATCACTGATGTGCTCAATCAGAAAGTAATACCGGCTCTGAATTATGACGGCGGCGGACTGGAAATATTAGGACTTGATGGCTATACTCTTACCGTAAAATATCAGGGTGCGTGCGGAAGCTGCCCAAGTGCTTCAAGAGGCACATTAAGTGCAATTGAGAGCCTGCTTAAGCGTGACGTGAACCCTGCTATTGAAGTTATTCCGGCTTAACCCCAAACAAGGAATATTAAATGAGAAAAAAAGTAATTGCCGGTAACTGGAAAATGTATATGGATATTGCCGGAGCTGTAAATCTGATCACAGGCATTAAGGCAGGATTGAATAAAGATTCTCTTAATTGTGATGTTGTAATCTGTCCCCCGGCAGTAAATCTTGAAACAGCAAATGAACTTGTAAAGAACTCCCCCATTGGGCTCGGAGCACAGAATATGTACTTTGAGGATCAGGGAGCATTCACAGGCGAAATATCTGCTCCCATGCTTAAAGCAGTCGGCTGCGGATATGTTATTCTCGGACACTCAGAAAGAAGAACTATCTTCGGCGAGAAAGATGAACTGATCAATAAAAAGGTGATTAAAGCGCTGGCATCAGGTCTTACGCCTATCTTCTGCATCGGTGAAACACTTGAAGAACGTGAAAACGGCACAACATTCAGCGTTGTTAAAACACAGATAACAGAAGGACTGAAGGGTGTTTCTGCTGATGATATCACTAAAGTGATTGTTGCGTATGAACCCGTCTGGGCAATAGGGACAGGCAAGACCGCATCACCTGAACAGGCTCAGGAAGTTCATAAATATATCAGAACTATGCTCTCTGAAATGTACGGCTCTGATAAAGCAGATTCTGTAACCATTCAGTACGGCGGATCAGTAAAGCCTGAAAATGCCGCAGAGCTTTTAGGTCAGCCCGATATAGACGGAGCATTAGTCGGCGGAGCATGCCTCAAAGCCGATTCATTCCTCGCTATTATCCACGCAGTCTGATCCGGGA
>JABWCA010000010.1 GCA_013359345.1 Ignavibacteriaceae bacterium | reverse complement strand
ACGGCAAATCCCGTTTTTAACACTAAATATTACTATTCTGACCTTAAAAACTCACCGGGTAAATCCGCCCCTCTTTTCACATTCGGCGGTTCACTCAACATACAGTACAAAGATTATCTGGCAGCAAGACTCGACGCATGGAACTCGGTCAATACGGGTACCCGAGAGATCGCCAGACTTGATCCCGATGTGAGGAGAAGCTACACCTTCAATGAGACCGGATTAAATTATTTTGACGGGACCGAAGGATACCTCAGATATGAGGATGACATTTTTTATGCGGGAATTGCAAGGAACCGGATCCTCTGGGGTTCAGGGCTCAATAATAAAGCAGTTTTGTCTGATAATCCGCAGGTGTTTGAATATATCCAGATGGGGTTTGAATACAAGTTCCTTACGTACGACTATATTCACGGCTGGCTGGTTCAGCCCAAAACCATACAATTCATTGACAGCATAACCGGTAATATCAAAATACGGGATGCAAAGTATATTGCAAGCAACAGAATAGGGTTCAGACCGGGAGGCGGAATAAATTTTGGCGTAACCCAGACTATCCTCTATGCATCACGTCCTTTTGATGCGGCCTATTTGAATCCGTTCCTTTTCTGGGAATCTGCGCAGAGGGCCGGCAATGATCTTGATAATTCTTTCCTAACATTTGATTTCTCATGGGTGTTTGCAAAAGGAGCCGAATTTTTCACATCGCTGACTTTTGACGACATAAATTTTGAGTATCTTTCACCCGGGCAGTTTGACCGCTGGAACAACAGGCTGTCTTTACATGCAGGCCTTAATGTAACCGATGCTCTGCTTGATTTCCTCCCGCAAGGATGGCTGCTTTACACCGAGTATTATTTTGTGAGACCTCACACCTACACTCACAGCGGGCTCGGCGAATCAATGGCATACACAAATAATTCATTCCCTCTGGGAGTGCCGGTAAGTCCCAATTCGGATATGGTGAATATCGGAATTATGATGCTTCCCGCACCGGGGCTGACTATAAATCTTGATTTTAAGTACATAAGGCATGGCGATAACATATATGATGAAAACGGTGTGATGGTCAAAAACGTGGGCGGTTCTTATTTCTTCAATTCAATTTACAAAGCTTATGAAATTTCACCCTTTCTTGACGGAGTGCGGAAAGACAGAGCCGTTTTAAGACTGAACGCCGAGTATATTATAAGCCATACCCTCAGTGCATTCCTCAATTATCAGCACCAGCAGCTCAAATATGAAGACAATAACGAACCCGAAAACGTCTTCATGTTCGGTTTCAGGGTTAATAATTTCTGATAAGCACGTATTACATTAGAGTCAGCTTTTTTTCGCTTGCTTAATTTCAGCTGCCTGTGCTATCTTAAAAGTTAATTTATCAATTATTCCGCTGTAAAGTATGAAATATTTCTTCCTGCAAATAACAATCCTCACATTTATTTTTATGTCTGTTACCTTTTCTCAGCAGATTAAAGTGCTGAGCGAAGATGAAAATTCTGTAAAGATTCAGGTGGATTTTACAGGGGTTTACAGGGTGACCGATACAACGGTTGCGGGGAACACCTACCAGAAGATAATCCCTGACAGTTACATTTATGCGGAACCCGGCAAGCCGCTGCTCCCTGAGTTCTTCCTCACGGCAGGTATTCCTTTCAACAGGAAGGTTGAGCTTTCGGTTATCAGCACAGAAATTAAAAAGCAGGGGAATGTTTTTATAATGCCTGAGCCGGCAACCGAATACGGCTCTGAAGAGAAGATTTACGATTATTTTGACCGTGATATTTATTACAGTAATTCAGACTACCCAAAACAGTTCGTTGAACTGAACAATCTCTCCACGATGCGTTTTGCATTAATTCAGAACATTAAAATTAATCCCGCCCGGTTTAACCCTGTGAACAGGGAGCTTACACTTCTTACAAAAGTGGTGTTTGAGCTGAAATATAAATATGATTTCACATCGGGAATCACGGTTGAAAATATTAAGGACCCTCTCACAGAAGAGATGATAGCCACATCGCTTGTGAATCATAAATCGGCAATGAAGTTTTACGGCAAGGCAAAAGCAGTGAATTCTGATGCTGCAGCCAAACTCACGGGCTACTGGTATAACCCTTCAAAAGACTGGTTTAAGATCTATGTCAATAAAAAAGATGTGTTCAGGGTTAGCTATCAGGAGCTTGTTGATGCGGGAGTGCCGCTTACCGGCGGAGTGAGAATCCATAAACTTGAAATGTTTAATGACGGCTTGCCCGTGCCGATTCACGTGGTTGATAACGGTGACAGTGTTTTTAACGGAACCGATTTCTTCTATTTTGTAGGGAAGCCTGCCACCCCGAGTCCTTACGCCGGTCTTAACATTTACAACAAGTCAAATGTTTACTGGTTTTCATATCAGGCCGATACTTCGGGATTTCACTATCAGAGAAGATCGGGGTTCCCGACTGATTATCAGTCGACAGTTCAGACCGTTCCCGTAACGCTCAAGTTCGAAGAAGATCTGATCTATGAGAGGTTCGGATACGCTAACGATGAGCGCAGGGATTACTGGTACTGGGGTAAGGCCAATGCCAGAAACGGAGTTCAGGATCTCGGCTTCGGGCACAGATTTGAAACACTGCCACAGTTTAACACGAATATAAAAGATGTCAGGCTCAAGGTGAACATGCACAGCCTTACAACATCAATATACCCCTGTAACTATCAGCACAGCGCCAACATATTTATCAATGATAATCTTATCGGGAACGCAAAGTGGAACGGGCAGGATAACTATGTCTTCGATAAAACCTTTTCGGTTGACACGGTTCCGATCCCGAGCAGCGGAAACCAGATGACCGTGGTTCTTGACGGCAATGTGTGCCTCAACCCGAAAAATGATGAGATACGTATAAACAGCTATGAGATAACCTACTGGCGGACCAACAGAGTGGCAGGCAACAGCTATTTCTTTACCTCACCTCCGGGGCAGACCGGTAAAGTAAGATACTGGCTGTTCCAGTGGCTGGGTGATTCAATGATTGTGCTTAACCCCGCTAAGGCAAGGCTTATTGACAGCACAATGTACATTCCGGGTTCAGACAGGAATAATTTTTTCCAGGATGAAATATCAGAGCCGCAGGACTATTACTGTATCGATTATAATTACGGCACGGCGGTTGATTCAATTGTAAGGGATCAGAGTTCTGACCTGAGGAATCTTTCAGCCGGAGCTGATTACATCATCATAACCCATCCAAAATTCATGCAGGTTGCAGAGAGGCTGAAAACATTCAGGGAGACGCATTTCCCGGATGAAACCATTGTCTCTCCGCGCATTAAAATTGCAGACCTTTTCCAGATCTATGATGAGTTTGGCGCAGGGCTGATGTCACCTTATGCAATCAGAGACTATCTGAAATACGCCTTTGAAAATTTCCCGTCACCCGCCCCCTCATATGTTGTGCTGATAGGTGATATGAGTTATGATTACCGCGGCATTTTACCCAACAGCCGGGAGAACTTCGTGCCATCAATACCGTTCCACTCATTCCAGTATGGTCAGGCAGGAAGCGATAACGGGTTTGTTGCAGTTACAGGTGAAGATGTGACCCCCGATATGGTTCTGGGAAGAATTTCAATTGAAACGGTTGAAGAAGGAAATATCTTCCTTGATAAGCTTGAGAATTACCCTTCTGACAACACAAAACCATGGAAGGAAAATATTCTTCTCATGGCCTCGGGAGTTGATGCCGAAGATGAACTTCAGTTCGGGTTTAACAGGGAATCAATGAGGCTTAACACCGACTTTCTCCGTGATAACGGTCTGAATGCAGACATGATTTTCAGATACCCGAGTGCTCCCGATCAGGAACCATTCAGGGGCGGAACGCTTGAGATCAGAAAAGCTTTTGACAGAGGTGCGGTTTTTGCAAACTATTACGGACACGGCGGCGGTTACCAGTGGGATCTCACATTCCTTAACAATGATATTTACACGCTTCAGAACGGCGGAAGACTTCCTCTTATAGTGAGTGTTACCTGTTACACTGCACACTTTGACAATCAGGATGTTTTTGGCGAGCAGTTTATCAAGGTGCCCGGCAAGGGCGCCATCGGGTTTTTCGGAAGTTCGGGACTAACTTACTGGCAGATAGGAACATACTACAACAGCCTTCTCTTTGATGAAATTTTCAATAACAGGGAGTATGTTTCAGGCAAGGCTTTCTTTAAGTCGAAAGTGAGAACTCCTCCTGTGGGCTACTACAGAAATCAGATAGCGCTTCTTACATACCTTGGTGAACCGCTTCTTAAACTCGCTCTGCCGAGCAAACCTGATTTCACCTTACAGAACAGCGATATTTCTGTGCTGCCTGAAAACCCCCTGACAACAGACAGCCTTCAGATAAAGCTAAAAATGAAAAATTACGGAGTCTCTGTTGATGACTCTGTCAATGTGAAGCTTTCATTCTCGGTTGGTGATTCATCAGGAGTCATTGACACAAAGAGAATTAAGGTGTTTGCCAACAGCGATTCTGTAACTTTCGGGTGGAGACCCGGAGTGAGCGGACTCGTGACACTCAGAGCCGAAATTAACGAAGATGCAGGAGTTAACGAGGATGATTTAACAGATAATTCAGCCACCACATCATTTGTTGTCTTCAATATCAGCGAACCGAATGTTCTCAGGCCTGCGGACGGATTTACGACTTCGTCAGGGATTGTGAAATTTGAATTTCCTGATATCGGCACGTATATCCAGCGTGATCTCGTATATGAAATTGAGATTGACACTTCGCTTTCATTTGAGAACCCGCTTATAAAATCAGGCTCACTGAACGCTGTTGATGGTATGCTTACTTACAGTTCACCTCAGCTTAACAATGGCTTTTATTTCTGGAGAGCCAGGGTTTTTGACGGGGAGAATTTCGGAAGGTGGACAACCATAAGAACATTCAGAATCACTAATGTCATAAAAGAAGGTTATTACGTATCAGGCGAACAACTGAAAATGTTTGACACTTACAATCTGACTTATTCTCCCGAAAACGGCGGGTATCAGCTGAACACCAGCCTGCTCCCTCCCAAACCTGAAAATGAGAGGCTTATTGAAGAAATTGATCTGACATCAATTGCAGTGTTTGATACAATAGGCAGAAGCTGCTTTGCAATGGATGACAAATATTTCTATCTGGGTGAGTTCTGGTATGATGTTCAGAAATATAAGCTTGACGGAAAGTCAAAGATTTACAGAGTCGGTACAGGCAAGCCGGGCTCAGGGACAGTAAAAGGGGAATACTACGGCCCCATACCGGGTTTTGAAGAGCAGTTAAGGATTAACATCTTTGCTTATCAGGGCAAGGTGTATGCGCCCACAATTGATCCTAAAAAGGTTCACAGAATTGATCCCGAAACCGGGGTGTTTGATACCATGACTATTGATGCAGGGCTGCTTAATTTTGAAACCGGCACTGTTCAGAATGGTTATTTCAGGGTTGCAATATTTAATAACCTGGCTTATAACCTTGCGGAAAAAGATACAAACGGTAAGAAGATTATTAAAATAAGGGTGCTTGATCCGCAGGCCAACTGGGCTCTTGTAAGAGATTATGAATTCCCGAATATTGAAAGCTTTGAATCAATCTCCGGTTTCTTTGTGGTTGATAACTACTTCTATATTTCGGAAGATTACTACTCCGGCTATATGCGTGCCGTAAGGCTCGAAGACGGATTTTATTCGGGCGACTGGCTCACATGGAAATCAAAGATTCCATCAGAACTCTTAAGGTTCTACGCCTGGGTTTATGACGAACAGGATGATAAGGTTTACGCAACCTATTTCAGAAGAAACAGCAATCTCCCTGCTAAAATTTCTGTTTTTGCGGGTCATTATCTTGATGCCAACGGCAGCCTTGAAACAAACCCTGTGGGGCCTGCCCAGAGCTGGAATAAACTTTCATACAGCATTAAAGTAAACAACTCGGCATCTCTTTACACGGTGAGTGTGCTTGGTTACAACTCAGAGACAAAGGCGTGGGATACTCTTCAGGTAAATCCGCAGAACGGTTTTGATCTTAACGGCCTTAATCCAAGAGAATATCCTTATCTGAGACTGGGTTTCGGATTTCAGGACACCTCCTACTCCGTTTCGAACCCGATGGTGATTTCAGATCTGAATATCCAGTATGATACTGAGATTCCCGAGCTTGAGATAACCAGCAGTGCGTTTGAATTCACCCCCGATTCTCTGCTTCAGGGTCTGGATATAACCGCCCGGGTGAGAATAAATAATATCAGCTATAACAAGGTTGACAGTGCGTGGGTTGAACTGTACCTGAATAATGAAAACGAACCGATGGTGCGTCAGAAAGTTGCTGTTGAACCGGATAGTTTCGCAGTTGTTCAGAAGGTGATTAACACGTCGCCGATCATATTTTACAATAAGATCAGGGCGATAGTGACTGCCACCGACTATGAAAGATTCACATTCAACAACCTCAGTGCCGATAGTTTCTTTGTTGTAAGAGACAGTATTAACCCGACTTTCAGGATAACTTTTGACGGGAAGGAAATTCTCAACGGAGATATCATCTCAAAGAAACCGGAAATACTGATCAGCCTTAAAGATAATTCGCCGCTGCCGATAGATACAACTCAGTTCACGCTTATTTACAAAAATGAACCGCTGAGTTTCAACCGTGAGGATATGCAGTTCAGCTATCAGGCATACCCCAATTCAGAAGCTGTGATAAGGTGGACCCCGACCCTCAAGCAAGGGCGGCATACACTTGATGTTCTGGCAAAAGATGCCTCTAACAACTTCTTTGACACAACATACAACAGAAGCATATTTTTTGTTTATGAAAACGATGATATAGCTCAGGTCTATAACTACCCTAATCCGTTCAGGGACGATACATACTTCACCTTTGAGCTTAGGGGTGAAAATGTGCCTGATGAACTGAAGTTCAGGGTTTACACAATTGCCGGTCGTCTGATACGGGAAATGGATATACCAAAATCACAGCTTATTATCGGCTTCAACAAAATTCACTGGGATGGCCGCGATCAGGATGGTGACGAAATTGCCAACGGTACTTACCTCTACAGGCTGGTCGCAAAATACCCTGATAAAACCAAGACTTTTGATGAAAAGCTTGCAAAAGTAAAATAGCCATTACGGTATAGTTTTTATTGCAGAAAGTGCCGGTTTTCCGGCACTTTTCCTTTCATGAGTGACTGATTTATCTTAACTTACAGGAGTAAGGATCAGTGCTCAAAACCCGGTCAGTTTAATATTTTTTATCTCCTGCACCCATTATACTGCAGCCTGAGATCAGTTCTGTTCTGCTTAAAATGGGGCAAAAATTTACCCCCAAAATTATTCATTAATAGCTGAAAAACGAAGACAGATTTTAAAACCGAGTTTAAGTCACTTAAACTTATTTTTGAACAATTGTAACGATATTGTTCAATATTAAAACAAAATGTAGTAAAATTTCCACGGTTCCCGGTTCATTAAACGATTTCCGGGAGTGAGAAAAAATTTATATTTTTGGTTAATTAATTAAGTTGTCCACCAAATCAGGAGACTATCAGGATGTGTGGTATCGTCGGATACATAGGCAAAAAAAATTGCGTACCTATAATAATTGAAGGTCTTAAAAGACTTGAATATCGCGGTTACGACTCGGCAGGAGTTGGTGTGATCGCCGGTGACGATATAACAGTGGTCAAAAGAAAAGGCAAGGTGACCGAGCTCCAGAATGCGGTAACCGAACAAAACGTTACCGGTAATGTCGGGATAGGTCATACCCGCTGGGCCACTCATGGTGAGCCGAATGAGATTAATGCTCATCCGCATTACAATCAGGACAGGTCACTGATTGTAATACACAACGGAATAATTGAAAATTACAACTCGCTCAAAACAGGACTTAAGAACATAGGTTACGAGTTCAGAAGCGATACTGACACCGAAGTTTTTGCGCACCTGATTGACAGCTTTATTCGCAGGGGTTATGATGTTTCAAAAAGCGTAAGACTTGCGCTCAATGAGATAGACGGAACTTACGGTCTGGCAGTAATGTATGCAAAAGAACCTGATAAAATTGTTGTTGCAAGACAGGGATCACCACTGGTTATGGGTATCGGCGATAATGAGAACTTTATTGCATCAGATGTTTCGGCTCTGATTGCCTATACCAAACAGATTGTCTACTTTGAAGATGGTGAAATTGCCGAAGTCTATGCAGATCACTTCGTAACCAAGACTATCCATGATAAGGAAATTGAAAAAATAGCCACCGAAGTAAACCTCACGGTTGATGAGATTGACAAGGGGGGCTATGATACTTTCATGATGAAAGAGATCATGGAGCAGCCTGATTCATGTACTAACAGTATGCGCGGCAGGCTTGTCTTTGATGAAGGCACTGCCAAGCTCGGCGGACTTACTGATGTGGTTGAAAAACTGCTTGACTGCAAGAGATTTCTGATTTCAGCCTGCGGTACTTCATGGCATGCAGGTCTTGTGGGAGAGTATCTTTTTGAACACTATCTCAGAATTCCCACCGAAGTTGAATATGCATCAGAGTTCAGATACAGAAATCCGATTATCTACCCTGATGATGCTGTGTTCTTCATCAGCCAGTCGGGTGAAACTGCTGATTCACTTGCAGCCCTGAGGGAGGCAAAAAGGAAAGGCGCTCTCTGCCTCGGAATATGCAACGTAGTGGGCAGCTCAATAGCAAGAGAGAGCCATGCCGGAGTGTACACTCATGCCGGCCCCGAAATAGGGGTTGCATCAACAAAGGCATTCACATCACAGTTAATTGTACTCGGACTGATCACCCTCCTGCTTGCAAGAAGAAAAAGCATGTCGATAGCTGAAGGGAAGGAAATTGTTCACGCCTATCAGGAACTTCCTCATAAAATAGCCGAAATTCTTAAACTCAACAAGTCAATAGAAGAAATTGCAGAGCAGTTTAAGAATGCAAATAACTTCCTGTATCTGGGAAGAGGCGCTCATTTTCCTGTGGCACTTGAAGGTGCACTTAAACTTAAAGAAATTTCATACATACATGCGGAAGGTTATCCGGCGGCAGAAATGAAACACGGCCCTATTGCTCTGGTTGACGAGAATATGCCAGTGGTATTCATTGCCCCGAAAGATTCAACCTACGAAAAGATTGTCAGCAATATAGAAGAAATAAGGGCGCGCAAGGGCAAGGTTATTGCAATTGCGACTGAAAATGACACAGAGATTGACAGACTGGCGGATCATGTTATCAAAATACCGAACTCAGCCAGAATGACAATGCCTATTCTGACTGCAATACCACTCCAGCTTCTGGCGTATCATATTGCGGTTAAGAAGGGATTAAACGTGGATCAGCCACGTAATTTAGCAAAAAGCGTTACTGTAGAATAAACCGGAGTACTTTATGAATCCCAAAAGAGTAATCATAATGGGAGCAGCAGGTCGTGATTTTCACAATTTTAATGTGTTTTATCGCGACAACGAACAATACAATGTAGTGGCATTCACTGCCACTCAGATTCCGAACATTGACGGAAGAAAATATCCCGCAGCATTAGCCGGGAAATTATATCCTGACGGAATAAATATATATGAAGAATCAAAACTGGGTGAACTGATCACGGAGTTAAAAGCTGATGAAGTGGTGTTCGCCTATTCAGACGTGCCGATGACCTATGTTATGCAGAAAGCAGCCTATGTCAATTCATTAGGCGTTTCTTTCCGTATGCTCGGCACCGAAGAAACGATGGTTAAAAGCTCTAAACCGGTGGTTGCGGTAGTTGCCTCAAGAACCGGAGCAGGAAAATCACAGACTTCAAGAAAAGTGGTTCAGGTTCTTAAAGCAGCAGGTAAAAAAGTTGTTGCCATAAGACACCCCATGCCTTACGGCGATCTCGAAAAACAGAAAGTACAGAGATTCGGCGCACTTGAGGATCTGAAAAAGCATGAATGCACAATTGAGGAAATTGAAGAATACGAACCACACATTGCGAGCGGTGGCGTTATTTATGCCGGAGTTGATTATGAAGCTATCTTAAGAGAAGCAGAAAAAGAAGCTGACGTAATAATCTGGGACGGCGGTAACAATGATTTTCCTTTCTATGTACCTGATGTGACATTCACTGTTGTTGATCCCCACAGACCGGGCCATGAAATGACTTATTATCCCGGTTTCACCAATGTTCTTATTGCCGATGCGCTTGTGATCAATAAAATTGACTCAGCAGAGCCTAAAGGCGTTATGACTGTAAGAAATAATGTCATGAAAGCCAATCCGAAAGCTGTTCTTATTGAAGCAGCATCCCCGATTAAGGTTGAGCATCCCGAACTCATTTCAGGAAAAAGAGTTCTGGTTGTTGAAGACGGACCGACCCTTACCCACGGCGAAATGGAATATGGTGCAGGCGTTATTGCAGCCTGGAAATATGGTGCCAGCGAACTGGTTGACCCAAGGCCGTTCACAGTTAAGAGCATTACTGACACCTTTAATAAATACCCGAAGATTGGTGTTCTCCTCCCGGCAATGGGTTATGGCGAAGCACAGATGAAAGATCTTGAAGAGACCATTAATAAAACTGAATGTGATGCAGTTATTATCGGCACTCCGATAGATCTCGGCAGAATCTTAAAGTTAAACAAACCCTCAACCAGGGTTATGTATGATCTCCAGGAAATTGGTGATACAACTGTGGAAAGTGTACTCAGTTCCAAAGGGATTATATGAAAAAAATTGTAGTTGCTGCTCTCGGAGGAAATGCTCTCCTCCGGGGGCATCAGTCGGGTACAATAAAAGAACAAGAGCAGAACGCTTACGATACCTGTAAGCATTTACTGAAATTTTTGTGGGAAGACAAGGGACTGGTAATAACCCACGGAAACGGACCTCAGGTAGGCAACATAATGCTGAGGAATGAGGCCGGTTACGATACCTATAAGATTCCCAAAATGCCTCTTGAAATATGTGTGGCAGATTCACAGGGCGGCATCGGATATATGATTGCCCGCCAGATGAGAAACCTGCTCTCACAAAACCACATCAATAAAAAAGTCATCACAATTGTCACCGAAGTCCTTGTCGATAAAAACGATCCCGCCTTTAAGAATCCCTCAAAACCGGTCGGGCAGTTTCTTCTTAAGGAAGAAGCTGATCTTCAGGCTAAGGCAAACGGCTGGGTTTTCAGGGAAGACCCGAGAAAAAGAGGATGGAGAAGAGTGGTGGCTTCACCAAGACCCGTTGAAATACTTAACTGGGATATTATACAGGAGCACGCTGCAGCCGGCCATGTGGTTATAGCTGTGGGCGGCGGCGGAATTCCGGTAACCCGTGATGAATATGGTAAATACTCAGGAATTGATGCCGTGATTGATAAAGATCTGGCGTCATCACTTCTTGCAGCAACAATAGGTGCCTCAGAGTTTTATATACTCACCGACGTTCCCAAAGTTTACATAAACTTTCAGAAGGAAGATGAGACGGCGCTTGATGTTGTGGCTGTATCAGAAGCTGAATTATACCTTCAGCGTGGTGAATTTGCTGCGGGAAGCATGGGTCCCAAAGTTGATGCCGCACTTCAGTTTGTTAAGCACAGTAAAGGAAGAGCGGTTATAACGGAATCTAACGAACTGAATAATCCGGTCATGGGCACAAAAATTGTTCATGGCTGATACGGGAAATCTATAACGGATTTTCCGGAACTGAACTGAAAACGGATCCCCCGTAAAAGGGGAGTAAGTAAACTATTAAAATAAAACCGGAGAAATCCGGTAATCGGAGAGAATATGGCAGTAAATATGAAAGGCAAATCACTGATTTCGATTCATGATTTGACCGAAGAAGAAGTATGGCAGATTTTTGATCAGACAACAGCTCTTAAGCTGAAAGTTCTCAGCGGCGAGCCTCATCCCGTTCTTAAAGGTAAAACGCTCGGAATGATCTTCTCCAAACCCTCAACAAGAACAAGAATTTCATTTGAAGTGGGAATCTATCAGCTCGGCGGAATCGGGATGTATTTCGGGCCCAATGACCTCCAGCTTAACAGAGGAGAAACGATCTCTGATACAGCAAAAGTGCTTTCACGTTACCTTGACGGAATAATGATCAGAACGTTCAGCCACCAGGATGTTATCGATCTGGCAAGATACGGCTCAATACCGGTTATTAACGGTCTTACCGACCTGCTTCACCCGTGCCAGGTTCTGACAGATCTGTACACTATCTATGAAAAAAGAAGAAAACTTAAAGGCCTGAAGCTGGCATATATAGGCGACGGCAACAACATGGCACACAGCCTTCTTCACGGATGCGCAAAGGTTGGCATGGATGTTTTCATTTCATCCCCCTCAGGTTATACCCCCGACGCTCAGATAATTAAGAATGCAAATAAAGACGCTGCTTACCATGGCTCAAAAGTGGTTATCACACAGGATCCCGTTGAAGCGGTAAAAGATGCAGATATTGTTTACACTGACGTATGGGCAAGCATGGGGCAGGAAAAAGAAGCCCAGGAAAGAAAAGTTGCTTTTGCAAAGTTTCAGGTAAATGATGAGCTCGTTAAACATGCTAAACCTGATTACCTCTTTATGCACTGTCTCCCCGCTCACAGAGGCGAGGAAGTTTCTGCAGAAGTAATTGACGGACCAAACTCCGTAGTTTTTGACGAAGCAGAAAACAGAATGCACGTTCAGAAGGCAATCATGTCGCTGGTGATGTAAAATCGCATTTCAGGGGCTGTGAATATTCTCAGCCCCTCTGTTTTTTATCCAAATCTTAGCTGAGACCCTTCACGCAGACTAAAGTGTTGCCAGTCAGGCACTAACCTTTTTTATGATCATACCTGTTAGCCGGTGCATAATTACAAAAGTTCATTACCCGACACTGAATTGATTTAATCTTTTTGTAAATTGTAAATCAGATTTCTGCATAAAAAATCGTCTTGTAACCGGTCTTTCTAATTTAATAATAAGCACATGTAAAATGGAAGTTAAAAAACTTGAGCTGAAGAATTTCAGAGGATTCGGGCACTTTGAGATAAGTTTTCAAAGCGGCATGAATTTACTCATAGGAGTAAATGGTTCAGGTAAAACCGCATTGCTTGAGGCTCTTTCAATCGGACTGAGTGCTTTTTTCCTTGGAATCAGAAGCCAGAAAACAAGATCTATTGCTAAGAATGATATAAGAGTTCTCCCTGTCGGTAAAAATGGCACATTAAATACTGAACCGCAAATCCCTGTTGAAATTTCAATTTTATGTGAATGGAATGGTCAGGATCTGGATTGGAAGAGGTACAGAGAGACCACATTCGGGAAAACCAAAAATGATGCAAAGTTATTACAGGCTATAACCGGCAAACTGGATGATGAGGTAAGAAACGGCGAAGAAATCATACTGCCGCTGCTTTGTTATTATGGCAACGGAAGGCTCTGGCTTGAACCGAACAAGACTCCGAACTTAAACAAAAAGATATTTTCAAGATTTGATGGTTATTCATTGTGCCTTGATCCCCGTAAATCTCTCTCAGATATTGAAGAATGGTTCAGAAGGCAGGAACATTCATTTTTTAAGGAAGGGACGGAACCCAGGCACTATTCAATTGTGAAAAAGACGATACTGGAAGCACTGCCGGGTTTTTCTGATATCGGGTATGATCCCAAAGTTAATCAGATTTATATTATAAAAGACGACGGTACCGAGCTGCCTTACTCCGGTCTGAGTGACGGACAACGGGGTATTCTTGCACTGGCAGGCGATCTGGCAATAAGAATTGTTACACTCAACCCCCGGGCGGGCGATGATGTGCTGAGTGCCACCCCCGGGATCGTCCTGATTGATGAACTTGATTTGTATCTCCATCCTAAATGGCAGAGAATCATTGCTTCAGTGCTTCAGAAACTATTCCCGAAAATCCAGTTTATTTGTACTACGCACTCCCCTCAGGTGATAGGTGAATTAAAGGCGGAGAGAATCTATTCTCTTGATCACCGGAAGACACTTAATGAATCTTACGGTCTGGACTCAAACACCATACTTGAAGATATAATGGATAGTTCGTCAAGGACCAATGAGATCAATGCCAGGTATATCCGGCTTGAAGAACTGATTGCTGAGGAAAAGTTTGAAGAGGCAAACAGGCTTATAGAAGAACTTACAACAATTATGCAGAGTGTTGATTCATCTTTAAACCGGTTAATTGCAATAATGAATAATCTGAAAGCCATGAATTCAGCCGGATAATTATGTTCCACATCCGAAAAACCACTCCTCCCGGCTCACTTGTAAAGTGGATTAATCTGAGAAAGGCGCAATCTGAGGAATCTGTAAATTATGATTACCTTCAGAATCCTGAAAAGGAGGAATTAAGGAATAAATTAATCACTGAACAATTTTATTTGTGCTGTTACACGCAGTTGAGGCTGTTACAGCGAAATACCCACATAGAACATCTTATTCCCCGTAGTGTGAGTATTGCTGCAGGAAGGTTTGCCGAAACAGTTTCATACAATAATCTGGTGGCTGCCTTCAGCGATGATGAATTTGGTGCAAGGTACAAGGGCGACTGGCCTTCTGACACTGAAAAATCTGATTTCGTTAAGCCAACTGATAAAAGCTGCTCTGAAAGATTTGAATACACCAGATCAGGACTTGTAAAGCCGGCGGATAATGATACATCTGCTCAGAAAACTATAGAAAAACTGAATCTGAATCATCCCCGGTTAGTTAAAAAAAGGCGAGAAACCTATCTCAATCAGTTTTTGACTGTAAAAGGCGGGATGAAGAAGAAAGACCTTCGAAATAAAATAAAATTTCTCGCCACTCCGGAAAACGGCAAACTCCCTGAGTTCTCATTCATACTTACATATCTTCTGAAGAAAAAACTGAATCAGTAAGACAATATTTTACCTCAATACTTCGTGAAATGCTGGTAATCCTGATAGGGGATCCAGTCACCACCCCAGATCCAGCCGTATTTCTTAAAAATCTTTACAACATCAGAGTTCTTTTTAATGGTGCCTGCCTTTGTTGTATCATACACAGCCCCCGAAGGCTGAACGATGCTTTTATTTATGTAAGGGTTGAGCAGCGGATTTATATCAATGGCAAGTCCGTATGCATGCCGGCTCTTTTCTGAAGTGCCCGCAACATTCCTGTAGTTAAAGCCGGAGGTATTGTTATCCCTCATTGAGCGGTCATCATCCCAGCCGTAAAATGACACCGGCCTTACTTTTTCAACCGGGAATTTTATCTCAAAAAGATCCCTGAAAATGGCGGTGACATCTTTCTGCACCTTTTTACTCACCACTATCTGACCTTTGTGAATTTTATTATCAAAGCCGTGATACACGACATCAAGGAGTACAAGATCTTTAATCACTGAAGCCGGAATATCATCTCCGGATAGTGCTTCATCAAAAGTAATATCAGAATCAATGACTGTATCAGGGAGTGCAGCCTTCTTTTCCTCTTCTTTGATAACCTCCGGCTTTTGCTGTTTCTGTTCGGAGCAGCCGGCAATAAATGCAGCAAAAAGTGCAAGTATCAGAAAATATTTACCCATAAACCTTAAATTTGTTTTTCTGAACCGAAAAATTAAAATAATTAATGAAAATCTTCAAGAATCTTATTCACGGAATTTATGAAGTGCTTTCAAAAGTGCTTCTTGAAGGGAAGTATCCTGATCTTGCCCTGAAATTCCTGTTTGCCGAAAATAAAAAATGGGGCGCCCGCGACAGAAAATTTGTTGCCGAGGCCTGCTATGACATCATCAGATTTAAGAGGTACTATCAGTATCTCGGAGATATAACCGGGATCAACGGTAAGGATGATATCAGGGATCTTACCGATATCTGCCTGCTCCTTACATACGAAGATTACCGACACGAATTAAAAAACGGTGAGCAGCTTTTACAATCTGTTCAGCGCAGGATAAACCGGGATATCCCCTTTGCAGTCAGGGAATCAGTACCCGACTGGCTTGATGCTTACGGAAGGACTCAGCTTGGCATGAGATGGGAGCCGGTGATTTCCGCACTTAATAAAAGAGCCCCTCTGGTTATCAGGGCAAACACCCTCAAGATAACGAGAGAAAAACTTAATGATCTGCTCAATAAAGAGGGATTCACGGCAAAATCTGATCCTCTTGCATCTGATTCTCTGATACTTGATGAAAATAAAAATGTCAATAAAACGGAATTCTTTAAGAACGGATTCTTTGAAATTCAGGACACCTCTTCTCAGAACGTGGGGATCTTTCTCGCTCCTGAGCCCGGAATGCGGGTAATAGATGCCTGCGCCGGCGGGGGAGGCAAATCACTGCACATCGCCACCCTGATGAAAAACAAGGGGAAGCTGATTTCAATGGACGTTGAGCAATGGAAACTGGACGAACTGAAAAAGCGGGCCAGAAGGAACGGAATCAGTATTATTGAATCGAAGGTGATAGAAGGCAGCAAAACTTTAAAAAGACTTGCCGGCAGCGCCGATAGAGTGCTTCTTGATGTGCCATGTTCGGGGAGCGGTGTTTTCCGCAGAAATCCTGATGCAAAATGGAAACTGACACCTGAGCAGATCGAAGCCCTCATTCAGACCCAGGAAGAAATACTCAGGAGTTACAGCCGCATGGTGAAACCGGGAGGAGAACTGGTTTATGCAACCTGCAGCATCTTCCCTGATGAAAACGAAAACCAGGTTAAAAAATTTCTGAGTGCAAACAACTCTTTCCTGCTGCTTGAAGAGAAATGGTTCTCTCCGGATAAAACCGGGAGCGATGGTTTTTATATGGCGAAATTAAAGCGCATTGCTGAAAGTGCTGATAAATAAAGGATAAAAATGAAACAGACAATTGCAGTTCTTTTATTTCTGCTCAATTTTACCCCCGGTATTATTCTTGCTCAGCAGATATCGCAGAGTTTTGTGACTGATTGCGGATTTGAAGGGAGTATCACTCTTTATGATTCCAAAAATGACAGATGGCTTTTCAGTGACAGCGCCGATGCCATGATACAAATGCTGCCGGCTTCTAGCTTTAAGATCCTCAATTCCCTTATTGTTCTGGAAGAAGGGGTGGTAAAAGATGAAAATGAGAAAGTGAAATGGGATGGGAGAGACAGGGGTTTTGAAGACTGGAACAGAGAACTCTCAGTGAAAGAGGCGTTCAGAGTTTCCGCCGCATGGGTTTATCAGAAACTTGCGTTAAAAATACCCGCAGAAAAGTATAAATACTATCTTGAACAGTGTGAATACGGTAACAAAAACACAGGCAGATATATTGATTCTTTCTGGCTTGATGGTTCGCTTAAGGTGAGTCCGGTTGAGCAGATCAGTTTTCTCAAGAGATTAAAGACGGGAGATCTCCCTTTCAGCCCTGAAACCATCGACAAAGTGAGAGAAATTATGATTGCTGCTGAAGCACCGGGGTATGTTCTGAGGGGTAAGACAGGATGGGGGAGAGTGGACGGCAGGGATACCGGCTGGTGGGTCGGATATATCGAAACAGCTGATAATACCGTCTGGTTTGCCACACGGTTAAAAAAAGACACAGACAATAAGAACCCCGATTTCCCCGGCTGCAGGAAATCCATAACTGAAAAGGTGCTCACTGCGCTGGGATATATACCTTCCCTATCAGAGGGGTCGGGTAAAAAATAGAGTTTTGAATCCGCTGAAGGAACCTTCCCTGAACCTGAATCATTAATAAACAGCCTCATGAATGCACCCTGATTCATGAGGTTTCGCGATAAAAACAGAGTATTTTGACTCCGGCTAAGAACATTTTCTATCTGAATTCTCCACTCAGCCCTGAAAATCTCCCACATTAAGTAAAAATTCCCCACTTTGCTTTCACAGGCAAAAATCTTCCCCACTTTTCTCCGGAATTATGATCCAAAGCACAAAACACCGAAGCTCTCCCATGTGCGATAAGCGCAAATTAATGACAATTCCTTTATTTTATTGAAGTTACAGAGATCAGATAAATCATTGATTCAACGGCTTTATATAAAGCTTTATAAATCTTATCTGTCTGCTCTTAAGTCATTGTAAATAAATAAAATAATTTACTTTAATTCTTGATTAATAGAGTTAAAAAGTGTATTTTTGCCATTAAAGTAGTGAAAAGTGGTGATTTTACCCCATAAAATGGTGAATTAATTGTTCAAAGGTCATTTCAGACACAGCATTGATGCAAAAGGCAGGATAGCTATCCCGGCAAGGCTGAAAAAATATTTCAAGCCTGAAGCGGAGAACAGTGTTGTTATGACCAAAGGTATAGGAATGGATAATGTAGGGCATTGCGTAGATGTTTACCCGAAAGATTCATGGACCGAGGTTGAATCAAAGCTTCAGAAGCTTAATCCTTACAATAAAAACGAGCAGAGATTCATCAGAACCATACTCTATAACGCTCAGGAAGAGACCATGGATAACCAGTCAAGGGTTCTTATCCCCCAGCATCTGATTCAGCATGCCGGACTTGACGGAGAAGTGCTCGTAATCGGGGTTCTTGACAAGATAGAGATATGGAATCCGGAAACATACGAGAAATACAATCAGGCATCACCGCAGTCATTCGAGGATATAGCTGAAACAGTAATGCGTGAATTATGACGCAAATACACGTTCCGGTGATGTGGAAAGAATGCAGGGATTTCCTGATTACGGAACGAAGCGGGGCATATTTTGACGGAACCGTCGGGTTTGGCGGTCATCTGGAAAAATTTTTACCTGAACTGAACAAAGACGCTCTCTATATCGGAACTGATTCTGACGATACTGCAAAAAAATACACTTCCGAAAAGTTCGCAGGGGATTCAAGAATCAGAATTTACGACCTGAACTTCACTCATATAGACAAAATTGCAATTCTGGAAGGTCTGGACTCTTTCACGGGGATTTTTGCGGATCTTGGGGTATCCTCATATCAGCTTGATTCATCCGATGCAGGATTCACGTACAGGGCTGAGTCAGATCTTGATATGAGAATGAATAAAAAGCTGGGGAAACCTGCTTCTTATTTCATTAACAGTATGGATGAAGGTGAAATAATTCAGATTCTCAGGGAGTACGGAGAAGAGCATGACGCAAAAAAAGTTGCGCGTGCAATAATTGCAAAACGAACAGTAAAAAAAATCACGACAACTACTGCACTGGCTGAGGTGATTGAAGAAATCACTCCGCCTAATTACTTATTTAAAAGGCTATCAAGGGTTTTTCAGGCATTCAGAATACTCGTTAATGACGAGCTCGGTGTTTTAAGAGAGTTTCTCGGAAAAAGCGTGGATCTCCTGGCTCCGGGCGGAAGGATAGCAATACTTACATATCACTCTCTGGAAGACAGAATAGTTAAGGAAGTCTTCAGAAATGCAGAAAAAGGATGTATCTGCCCCCCGTCATTTCCGGTGTGTGTCTGCGGCCGTAAACCGGTGATGAAAGCTGTTGTAAGAAAACCGCTTGTGCCTTCTTCAGAAGAGATAAGTTTTAATAACAGAGCAAGAAGCGCTAAACTCAGAGTATCGGAAAAATTATGAAGTCATACAAAAAACAGATCGGACTTTTGCTGGCAGCAGCAGTGGTGCTGTTTTCTTTTGTAATGACTTATGTTACCGTTAATCTGAGCATGAATAAACTTTACCGCGAAAGCGAAGCTCTGAAAGAAGAGATAGTTAAACTCAAAGATAAACGGGTGTATTACTGGGCAAGATATCAGGAGCTGGCATCACGTGATAATGTGATTCCATTTGCCGTATCAGAGCTCGGGCTTGAAGAAAACAATTCCCCGTCAAAAGTGATCAGAATACAAAAAAGCAAAATTTATGAACTTGAAAAATATCTGAGCGGCAAATGAGTTTCGGCCGCATGATGACAGTTTCGGTTGCTCTGCTGATTTTTTTCATTTTCCTGGTGGTCAGGTTAATCAACATTCATGTTGTCAAGGCTGAGGAGTATTCATTTTTTGCGAAGCGGCAGCAGTACGGCACCGAAGAGATACCCACACAGCGCGGTTCAATCTTTGACCGGAATAACACTCTGCTTGTTTTCAATCAGAGGGATGTTTCATTTTTTGTTGATACACGCCTTGCAATCAAATACAAAAAAGACAGTGTGATTGCCAGAGTGTTTGAAAAGAACCTCGGAAAAGATTTTGATTACTATCTGAATCTGATCAGATCGGGTAAAAAGTTTATCAGCCTTGAAAAGAAAGTCAGCTCAGAAAAAGCTGCCGCGCTCAGAAGCCTCGTGATTGACGGACTTGTGATTAAGGAGGATCCCACGAGGATTTATCAGTATCAGACACTGGCGTCAAACCTGCTGGGTTTTGTTAACGGGGAGTATGAGGGTGCAGAGGGGGTCGAACTTTCGGCAAATGATGATCTGAAAGGAATGCCCGGCAAAAAGACATTTTTAAGAGATGCTCAGGGCAATATGATTTCGCTGGTTGAAGATGCAACCGTTTATCCATCTCCCGGAGACAATATTGTTCTGACGATAGACAAGGAAATCCAGTACGCTCTTGAAACCGAACTGAAAAAAGGGGTGGATGAGAGCAAAGCTGACCATGCAGTGGGTATTGTGATGGATCCCAATACCGGAGAAGTGCTGGCAATGGCGAGTGTTCCTGATTATGATCCTGCCAGACCCGGAGATTTTGATCCCGATATCCGTAAAAACAAGGCTATCACCGACGTTTACGAACCCGGCTCCACCTTTAAGGGGATTGCAATGGCGACTTACCTTGACAGAAAAGTCTGCAGCCCTGATGAGGTGATATACGCGGAAAACGGAAGGTATAAATTTAACGGGGTTTATATAAGCGACTCCCACGGCGAAGGTAATATCACAGTTGAAAAAGTGTTTGCCGTTTCATCAAACATCGGGATGTCAAAGCTTTCAGAGCGGGTTAACAATGAAGATTTTTATAAATACACCCGTTCTTTCGGTTTCGGAAATATCACAAACGTGGGACTCAGAGGCGAAGTGAAGGGTTCACTCAAAATGCCTTCAGAGTGGAGCAAGCTCACAAAATCAAGTATGTCTTACGGTTATGAGGTTGCGGTAACCCCCATTCAGCTTATAGCAGCTTATGCGGCAATAGTAAACGGCGGAAATCTCTATCAGCCGTATATCATTAAAGAAGTTGTTTCACCTGGCGGCTCTCTTGTGAGGAAAAATGAGCCTAAGCTGATCAGAAACCCAATCAGCCCTGCAACTTCAGAAATAATGAGAAAATTTCTTCTTGAAGCAGTTGAAAACGGCACCGGCAAAAAAGGTTCGCTGGGGTTCGGACTTGTTGGCGGCAAAACAGGCACATCAAGAAAAATTGTTGACGGTGAGTATTCAAAAGAAAAATATAACTCATCATTTATCGGTGCTTTCCCGATTGAAAAACCGGAATATATAATACTGGTGGTGGTACATTCACCGGCATCAAAGAGTTACTACGGCGGTGATGTTGCGGCCCCCATATTCAAAGGCGTGGCACAGAGAATAATTCATATTGATGAACAGTTTGCAGAATACAGAGATAAAATAAAAATCAGAAAAGATCCCGAAACCGATACGCTGAGAGATAAAGGCATTCTGCCTGATTCAATAAAAGTGCAGTTTGCCCTTGAACCGAGACGCATAAGCACACAGTCGGTCACACCGGGAAAAATGCCCAATCTTAAGGGCGTCTCTCTCAGAGAGGCTATTAAAGTTTTAAATACAATAGGTGTCAGTTACGTTGTTGAAGGCAGCGGAAAAATATATTCGCAGTCAATTCCGCCCGGCACAAAAATCAATGGTAAGGCGGTGTGTGAAATCAAAGCCCAGGAGTCAAAATTAATGGGAGTTAATCTGTACTGATGTTTCTGAGTGAATTAATCAACCATGTTTATGCTGTGAAAGTAACCGGCGATGTTCTCACAAAACCGGTCACGGGTATATTTCACAACTCACGTGAAGTTGTCAAGGATTCAGTCTTTGTTGCGATCAGGGGACTGCAAACCGACGGGCATAAATATATATCTGATGCACTGAGCAAGGGTGCAATTGCGGTTGTGGTTGAAGACAAAGATTCGATACCTGATGAAATGTTCAGGAGAAGCGGTCAGGCTAAAATAATTGTAAGTGACTCAAGATTTGCGCTGGCTCAGCTTTCCGATGCATATTACGGAAATCCCTCGCGAAGACTGAAACTGATAGGCGTTACAGGTACAAAGGGGAAGACAACCTCAACTTTTATGATTAAATCGGTTCTGGAGCAGGCCGGAATAAAGACCGGGTTAATAGGCACCATACAGAATATGATAGGGAGTGAAGTGGTTCCAACGGAATTCACCACGCCTGAAGCAAACGAACTTAACAGGCTCATAAGCAGAATGGCTGATGCCGGGTGCGAAGCCTGCGTTATGGAGGTCTCTTCTCATTCGCTTTTTATGAAAAGAGTTGCCCTGCTTGATTTTGACATTGCAGTTTTCACAAATCTGGCGCCTGAACATCTTGATTTCCATAAGACAATGGATGAGTATGCCGCTGCAAAAAAAATACTCTTTGACAGCCTCAAAGCTGATGCCAGGGCAATAGTTAACTGTGATGATGCTTACGGTATGTTCATGGTTAAAGACTGCAAAGCCGGAGTGGTGACATACGGCACCGGAGCGAATGCAGATTACAGGATTAAAGACATTGATATAAGTTTCACAGGAACAGAATTCACTCTTACCACAGCAGATGACAGCGTAAAAATAAGCACTGCTTTAAAAGGTGAGTTCAACGCGTTTAATTCAACCGTTGCATACCTTTCAGGCGTGAACTCAGGTCTTGAAAGCTCAATGGTGAGAGGCGCAATAAAGAATGCTGATCAGGTACCCGGGAGGTTTGAAATTCTGACCAACGGGAAGAAAAAAGTTATTATAGATTATGCCCACAATCCCAGCAGTCTTGAGCAGGTTCTTAAAAGTATCAGGAGAATTTCACCTGATGAAAATCTGGTTACCGTGTTCGGGTGCGGGGGCAACAGAGATACATTTAAAAGACCCGTGATGGGAAGAATAGCAGCAGAATTAAGCAACCATGTTATTGTTACAAGCGATAACCCCCGGTATGAAGACCCGATGGCGATAATAAGCGACATTCTTAAAGGAATAAGCACCGGCAATTATGAAATTGAGCCCGAAAGAGCAGCCGCTGTTAAAAAAGCAATTCTTGAAAGCCCGGATGGCTCAGTTATACTGCTGGCCGGCAAGGGGCATGAAGATTATCTCATTATCAATGGTGTTAAATCACATTTATCTGACAGGGAACTGGCAGCAGAATATTTAGGAGTAACGGAAAATGCTGAAAATCAGTGATCTGCTTTCATCTCACCTGATTACCATTAACACCGGTTCTGCGGATACCGTGCTGAGTTCAGTCTCAACTGATTCACGAAAGGCAGATCCCGGCTCTCTGTTTGTTGCAATTAAAGGCGAAAAATACGACGGTCATGATTTCATTCCCGCGGTGATAAAAGCAGGTGTAAAAGCGATTCTGGTAAACACTGAAAGAACTGATGAATTTCTGGATGCCGGCATAACCGTTCTTTCTGCCCCTGATACAATCAAAGCTTACGGCGAGATCGGGAGAATTTACAGAAAGCATAAAAAATTCAGGGTTGTTTCTCTTACAGGTTCCAACGGAAAGACATCAACAAAAGAGATATTGTACAGCCTTTTCAGCTCTAAATATAAAACTTACGCCACGGGAGCAAATAACAACAATCATATAGGTGTGCCGCTCACAATCCTTTCGGCTCCGGCTGATACCCAGTATCTGATCCTGGAGATAGGTACAAATCACTTCGGTGAGATTGAATACTCTGCCGGAATAGCAGTTCCGGATTACGGTGTGATACTGAATATTGGTGACTCGCACCTTGAATATCTTATAAACAGGCAGGGTGTAAGGAAAGAAAAGGAAGCACTGCTTAAAGCGACAGAGGCAAATTACGGTACAGTTTTTATTAATCAGGATGATCCGCTGCTGGCACCCCTCAGTGCAAAATACAGCCGGGTAAAGACTTTTTCTTTTACAACGGATGCAGATTACAAAGGTAATATTATGGGTTTTACAAATGATGTGAAAACCATACTCAATATCAGTTCGCCTGCGGGTAAATTTGATGTGATAGTGCCGCTTCCGGGAGAAAATAATGCAAAAAATATGCTTGCTGCTATTGCCATAGCAATGGAATGCGGTCTCACGCCCCAGGAAATTATTGCTGCAGCAGCAAGCATAAAGCCTGCAAAAGGAAGGCTTAACAGGATTGAAGCAGGT
Source organism: Ignavibacteriaceae bacterium (assembly GCA_013359345.1). Taxonomy (GTDB): domain Bacteria; phylum Bacteroidota; class Ignavibacteria; order Ignavibacteriales; family Ignavibacteriaceae; genus JABWCA01. Next base: position 11,660 of record JABWCA010000010.1, on the reverse strand, counting down.
GAATTCAGCGTTGTTGATGACACTTATAACGCCAACCCCGATTCAATGAAGGCTGCGTTTGATTACCTCGGTAAAGACAAAACAAGATCAAGAAGAATTGCGGTTCTGGGTGATATGTTTGAACTCGGTGAAAATGCGGTTGAAATGCATATCTCTCTTGCAAAACATCTGAAACAGAACGGATTTGAGAAGGTTTTCCTTACCGGAGAGAATATGAAGCATCTTGCTGAAAAACTCAGCCCGCTCAAAATCAGCAATGAGCATTTTGAGGAAAAAGGCAAGCTGGCTGAATCACTTATGAATGAAGAACTCAGCGATTCAATAGTTCTCGTTAAGGGTTCCAGGGGCATGAAAATGGAAGAGATCGTAAAAGTTTTAATAGAGAGAGGAAACAGATAGAGTATGCTTTACTACCTGTTCGAGTATATAAATAAAGTATTTAATCCTCCGGGGTTTGATATTTTCCGTTTTCTTACCGTAAGATCAGCGCTTGCTGCAATCACCGGTCTTTTTTTATCGATGTATTTCGGCCCCAAAATCATTAAGATGCTGCAGAAGCATCAGATCGGTGAAAAGATCAAGGATGTCGGTCCCCAGAGTCATAAGATCAAGGCAGGCACTCCCACAATGGGTGGCATCATTATAATCACCTCGGTGGTTATACCTGTGCTTTTATGGGGTGATCTGATGAGTATTTATATAGTTGTGCTGCTGGTTGGCACACTCGGGCTTTTTGGTGTGGGATTCCTTGATGACTATCTGAAAGTTGTAAAAAAATATCCCAAAGGGCTGATTGCCCGTTACAAGCTGCTCGGACAGTTTTTTGTTGGCTTGTTTGTGGGATCGGTGATTTACTTCTCACCTCAGTTTGCCGATGTGAATTCACTTACAACACTTCCCTTTTTCAAGGATCTGAATTTTGATTTTTCGTACCTCTACATTCCGATGGTCATTTTTATAATAACTGCCACATCAAATGCGGTTAATCTCAGCGACGGACTTGACGGTCTGGCCATGGGGCTCATCATCATTGCGATGCTTGCGCTCGCAATAATTGCCTATGTGACAGGTAACTCAATCTATTCAGACTATCTGAACATTCTCTATATGCCCGGCTCGGGAGAACTCACCGTGTTCATTGCGGCGCTCATAGGCGCAGGGCTGGGATTCCTCTGGTTCAATTTTTATCCTGCTCAGGTCTTCATGGGTGATACCGGTTCACTGGCGCTTGGCGGTGCACTTGGCATTATCAGCATACTGATTAAGAAAGAGCTGCTGCTCCCCGTGCTCGGAGGTGTTTTCTTCATGGAAACAGTATCAGTGATTATTCAGACAACCTATTTCAAGTACACGAAGAAAAAATACGGAGAGGGGAGACGCGTATTCAAAATGGCCCCGATTCACCATCACTTTGAAATGAAGGGATGGCTTGAGCCCAAGATAGTGGTCCGTTTCTATATCATCGCCATAATTCTGGCCATAGTAAGTTTAACCTCATTCAAGGTGAGATAATGAAAAAGTTCTCAGGAAAAAAGATCACGATTTTAGGCGCCGGAAGAAGCGGGGTTCCCGCAGCACTGCTCGCAAAAGAGGCAGGCGCGGTACCGTTTGTCAGTGATCTTCAGGACGAGACTAAGCTTGCTGATCAGATTAAGATTCTGAAAGCCAATTCTGTTGAATTTGAAACCGGTGTTAACTCAGAGAGGGTGTTTGATTCAGACATCATCATTAAAAGCCCGGGCATTCCTGATGAGGCACCTGTTATTGCAGCTGCCAGGGAAAAAGGAATTAAAATTATAAGTGAAATTGAATTTGCGGCACATTTTAACAAAGGGGATATTTTTGCAATCACCGGCACGAACGGCAAAACCACCGTTACATCACTGATTGCCCATATTTTTAACAACGCCGGAATTAAATGCCGGGCTGCAGGTAATATAGGACTCGGATTCTCTGATGTGGTTAAGGAAATCAAAAAAGGGGAACCCGTATCACTTGAGGTATCGAGCTTCCAGCTTGATAACATTGAAGAGTTCAAGCCGAAGTATGCAACCATACTGAATATCACTCCCGATCATCTGGACAGGTACGGCAATAATTTTGAAAACTATGTTAAGGCAAAATACAGGATTTTTGAGAACCATGACACTGGTGACCTTACAGTTCTTAATTACGATGATCCTGTGTTCGGCGAGTACAGATACTGGAGCAACGGAAGAATATCATATTTCTCGCTGAAAGAGGAGCTTCAGGACGGAGCATACCTCAAAGCCGGAAAACTGATTGCCAGAATTGACGGCAGGACAATTTATAAAGTGCCTGTTAAAGAAGTATCTCTCATAGGTGAGCACAATTATGCGAACATTCTTGCGGTGATGAGACTGCTTGCCGATTACGGATTACCGGAAAAAGACCTTAAGGCAGGTCTTAAAAATTTCCCCGGAGTTGAGCACCGGATTGAGCGTGTTGAAAGCAAAGACGGAATAATTTATATAAATGACTCAAAGGCAACAAACGTTGATTCCGTATGGTACGCACTCAGAAGCTTTGAAGCACCCATCTATCTGATACTCGGCGGTAAGGATAAGGGAAATGATTACAACAGGATACTTGAGCCTGTGAAAAAGAATGTGAAAAAGATTTACGCCATTGGCTCATCAAGAGATAAAGTTTATGATTTCTTCAAAGATGTGGTGCCTGTTGAAATATGCGCCGATCTTGAAGAATGCGTCAAAAAAGGACATCAGGAAGCATCAAAAGGTGAGATTGTAATGCTCTCGCCGGCATGTGCAAGTTTTGATATGTTCAACAGCTATGAGCACAGAGGCAAAGTGTTCAAGGAACTGGTTAAAAAGACAGCAGGATGAAGAAATATCCCATAATTATATTTTTTGCGACGATAATACTGATCATCATCGGGTCATCGGTGGTGATGAGCGCGAGCAGTACGTTCAGTATTGTTAAGCATAACAACCAGTTTGCCCTTTTCAGCTCGCATATTTCAAAAGCGTTAATCGGGATTATCGTGCTGGTGATTTTCAGCATTATAGATTACCGTTACTGGATGAAGTTTACAAAGCCGGCTCTTTTTGCTGCGCTGTTTCTTGTTCTGATCACCCCATTTGTTGGCGATCAGATAAAAGGAGCGCAGAGATCAATCAGTATAATGGGTTTCTCTTTCATGCCTGTTGAGATAGCCAAATACGCTTTATTTCTCCATCTGGCCAACTTGATGCAGAAGTATGCCGATGAACCTGAAGATATGAAAAAGAATCTCCTGATACCCCTGGGATGGATCATGGGAACGGCGGTTCTGGTTGTGATGCTGCCTAACGTGAGCAATGCATCGCTGATAATTCTTATTGGCCTGACAATATTGTTTCTGGCCGGTATCCCGATGAGATACTTTGCAGGCATTGCCGCTGCCGGAGTGATTGTGTTTTTGCTGGCTATCGTTATAAAACCCCATGCTCAGGTGAGAGTGATGACCTATATGGAGTCTTTTATGGGTGATAAGTTCCCTAACACACAGGTGCAGCAGTCGGTCTATGCAATGGGAAGCGGTGGAATAACGGGAGTGGGGCTGGGATCAAGCAACCAGAGAAACCTTTTTCTCCCTGAAGCCTACGGAGATTTTATATACGCAATTCTGGGTGAGGAAACAGGACTTGTTGGCGCGCTTGCGGTGCTTCTGCTATATATAGCAATATTTGTGTTCGGCCTCCTGATCTCCAAAAATGCGGAGGATAAGTTCGGCAAGCTTGCAGGCATGGCAATAACGCTTTCAATCATTGTCTATGGTTTTGTGAATGTTTCGGTTGCAACGGGAATGGCACCCACAACGGGCCTTCCCCTGCCGTTTATAAGCCACGGCGGCACATCGCTTGTCATTCTTTGTGCAATGACGGGAATACTTATGAGCATCGGGTTCAGAAATGCTTCAAGAGAGGCGCAGAAGAACAAAACAGCGTGGAAGGCAGAGGCTGTATGAGAGTGCTGTTTGCTGGCGGCGGTACCGGTGGTCATATATTTCCGGCTCTTGCGGTTGCAAGAGAGGTGCGTGACCGTTACCCTGATTCCGAGATACTTTTTATCGGAACCAAGGGTAAGATTGAGGAGAGAGTTGTCCCTGCAAACGGATTCAGTTTCAGAAAAATATGGATATCCGGTATTCAGCGCCGGTTCTCTGCGGCAAATCTTTTTATTCCCGTTAAGCTGGTGGTCAGCATGATCCAGTCGCTCTTAATATGCATGAAATTCAAACCGCAGGTTGCGGTTGGCACCGGAGGTTATGCAGCATGGCCGGCAATCTCAATGGCAAAGGTCATGGGTGCTAAAATCATAATGATTGAGCCCAACAGTTACCCGGGTGTAACCACAAGGCTGCTCGAGAAAAAAGCAGATGATCTGTATCTGGCGTTTGAAAATGCGTCAAAATACCTGAGATTTCCTGCAAAGCACAGGTTTGAAGGCAACCCTATTAGAAAAGAGATTGCACTTTCTGACAAAGCCGCAGCAAAGAAGGAACTGGGGTTTGAAGCTGATAAAAAAGTGGTTTTCATAGTCGGCGGAAGCCTGGGCGCAACCAGAGTAAACAGACTGATCGCAAAGGATATTGAAAAGTTCAAGGATGCCGGAATACAGATTTTATGGCAGACAGGAAAAAACGAAGCCGCAGAATATGCAGCTCTTGAATCAGGTTCAGTAAAGGTTAAAGGTTTCATTGAAAATATGAATGTTGCCTATTCAGCTTCTGACCTGGTGATAAGCAGATCAGGTGCAGGTGCGGTGGCAGAGGTGACTGCTCTGGGGCTGCCGGCAATATTTGTGCCTTCGCCTTATGTTGCAGAAAATCATCAGTATCATAACGCAAAGGGTCTGGCAGATCTTAACGGATGCATACTTATAGAGGAAAAAAATATCGGAGAAAAGTTAACCGATACCATAATAGCCGCAGTGAAAAATGATGAGCAGCTTAAATCTCTTTCGGAGAATGCTTCAAAGTTTGCAAAAAAAGATGCGGCTGTAAAGATTACTGATAAAATTAGTGAATACGCAAGGAAATAGAGAATGTTTTCAAAGTTTAATAAAGTCCATTTTGTAGGTATCGGCGGCATAGGCATGAGCGGAATTGCAGAAATTCTGCTTACCAAAGGCTTTAAGATTTCCGGGAGCGATAAAGCGAAGTCAGAAATCACAGACAGGCTTGAGAGCCTCGGCGTGGTTATTTATGAAGGCCATACCGAAGAGAACGTGGGCGATACTGATGTGGTGGTTTACTCATCGGCAGTGGCAGAAGATAATCCTGAGGTAAAGGCAGCCAGAAAACGTAAAATACCGGTGATAAAACGCGCCGAAATGCTTGCGGAAGTGATGAGAATGCAGCCTTACGGAGTTGGCATCGCAGGAACTCACGGCAAAACCACAACAACATCAATGGTGGGACTTGTGCTCACCGAAGCAAAGATCGATCCCACAATTATTGTGGGAGGTAAACTGAGCGGGCTCGGCGGTACAAATGCAAGGCTGGGCAAAGGTGAATTCATAGTTGTTGAGGCCGATGAATTTGACAGAACATTCCTGAGGCTCACCCCCTCAATTGCGGCCATAACAACGCTTGAAAAAGAGCACCTTGATACATATAAAGACCTTGATGATATAAAGACGGCATTCATTGAATTTGCAAATAAAGTACCTTTTTACGGTTTTGTAGTACTCTGCCTTGATGAGCCTGCCCTGCAGGATATCATGCTCAGCATCAATAAAAGAGTCATCACTTACGGAGTGACTCCTCAGGCAGATCTCAGGGCAACAGATCTTGTATTTGAAAACAATACAAGTGAATATATGGCGGTTTATCAGGGCAGCGAGCTCGGCAGGATTAAGCTGCGCGTTCCCGGGCTTCACAATGTGAAGAACTCACTGGTTGCAGTTGCAATAGGGCTTGAACTTAATGTGCCGTTTGAAACAATCAGAACCGCGCTTGAATCATTTGCCGGAGTGTACAGAAGATTTGAAGTGAAGTATGACGGTGATGTGATGGTGGTTGATGACTATGCTCATCACCCCACAGAAACAACAGCCACTCTGAACGGAATCAGAACGGGATGGGAGAGGAGACTGGTTGCAGTGTTTCAGCCGCATCTCTATTCAAGAACGCGTGATTTTTATCTGGAGTTCGGGAGATCATTCCTTAACTCAGATATCTTTATCTGCACAGATGTGTACCCTGCCAGGGAACTCCCCATTGAAGGGGTGAACGGTGAGCTTATTGCAGAAGCAGCAAGAAAGATCGGACATAAAAATGTTATCTATGTCCCTGACAAAAAAGATGTGCCCTCTGTGCTCAAAGAGATAATGAAGAAAGGTGATATCATAGTAACCATGGGTGCGGGTGATATCTGGAAGTACGGCGAAATGATAGCATCTGAGTTAAAGGATAACAAAATAAGTTTAGATTGAAAAAGTTCAGAGGCAAGGCAGCCTTCTTTCTGTTTCTTCTGATTCTTGGTGCTCTCACGGTGTTTGCCGTCAGATATTTTAACAAGGCAAGGGAAACGGAGATTACTTCGCTTGAAATAATCAATGCCGGTTTGCTGACGCCTGAGAGTTATGAGATCTTTGCACGTGATTCGGTAAAAACGGGATATCCGGGACTTGAGGTTCTCTCCGGAAGGCTTAAGGATCACCCGTATATAGAAGATGTGACAACAGAGTTCAGCGCGGGCAGAGCCAGAATCTATCTGAAAGAAAAGAAGATTGCGGCCATTCTGATCAAAGGGGAAACGCAGTACATGATCACGGCAAATGCCGTGGCGATAAAGCTGCTTGAAGGAACTTTGAATATTGATTATCCCGTGATTGTGAATCCTGCGGGTGTGGTTAATGACAGCGGTAAAATCACTGAAGAAGGCGTGCTTGAAGCGCTTGAGATCATTAAAGCCGCTAAATATATTGATGAAAGGTTCGGGGCGGGATTATCCGATATCAATCTGAGAAACGGCGGTGAAAAGATTATAAGTTTCAGTTTTATGAAACCGCAGGTGATCTTCGGGAACGGAGATGTCCCGAGAAAGATGCTCAGGCTCTACAGCCTGCTGAGTTCTGAAGAGTCGGACCTTAAAAATTACACGGGAGCTCTTTATCTCGATTTAAGGTACGACGGATTGATTTTTGCCGGAAAGATGCCCGAAAAAGAAGATAAAAAGGATGAGAAAAAGAAGGTTAGGTAACCTTACAAAGGAAAGATATGAGAGAAAATTTAATAGCATCGCTTGATATAGGTACAACCAAGGTCTGTTGTATCATAGCAGGTGAAGGAAAGAATGGAAATCTTTCGGTTCTGAGCTACGGCGTGGCAGAATCAGAGGCTTTTGCCAGCCATAATCTGATTAATATAAATAAGCTTTCGCAGGCTGTGGAAGAAGCGGTTCAGAAAGCAAAAGCTAAAATTGAGGCCGAAATTGAAGATCTGATAGTGAACATATCAGGCGAGCATATCACGGGGCTGCGGTATAAAAATTATGTCACGATTGTGAATGATGAGAGAGAAATCGGCGAAAATGATCTGAAGCGGTTAAAGCTTGAGCTGAAATCACTCAAGATCCCCGTTGATAAAGAGATTGTGCACGTTCTGCCCGAAGAATATATAATTGACGGACAGGGGGGGATCACCGACCCGATAGGAATTTCGGGTAATAAACTTGAAGCTGCATCATACGTGGTGATGGCAAACAAGACGAACCTGAATGATATTACAAAGGCAGTTGAAAAAGCCGGTTATAAGGTTGGCTCATTTGTTCTCTCACAGATAGCAACCTCAGCCGCAGTGCTTGAAGAAAATGAAAAAGATCTGGGTGTGCTTCTTATTGATATAGGCGGTCTTACAACAGACATCATAGTGATACACAGAAAAACGATCAAGCTGACCAAAGTTTATAACATAGGCGGCAACAGAGTGACTGCCGATGTGAGGGAGGCGCTGGGGATAATAACAGAAGATGCCGAAAGTCTTAAAAGAGTTTATGGCTATGCAACACAGAGTGCACTGGTTAAAGAAGAGATGATACCGATTAAAGGATTTGGTGCCAGACGGGATTCAACCATTACGGTCAGCCTTTTAACCGACATCATAAATGCAAGACTGGTTGAACTCTTCAAGATGATAGATGCGGATCTGAGGGCGCTGGGTGTGAAAAATAAAATTAAAGCCGGCATTATCGTAACCGGCGGCGGAGCAATGATTAAAGGCTGCACTGAACTGATAGAAGAGGTTTTCGGGATGCCCGCAAAGATTGGTTTCCCTTCAGATAAGTTCACAGGCCACCTCAATGAAATTGAAAAACCTGAATTTGCAACCGCTTTAGGGCTGCTTGAAAAAGTTCAGGATATGAAAATTAATGATGAAAATGAAAGTGCCAGACCGGCAAAAGGAAAGCCGAAGAAAGAAAAAAGCAAAAGCGATTCATATAAAGATCAGCCGGGAAAAATCAAAGGCATGATTGATGGCTTCAAAAAGTTTTTTAATGATTTATAATTCTCGCAGATTAACGGAGGAAAAATGAGTAACGCAACACTTACCAGATTTGTGACCCTTGACCAGGCGCCAAAAGACCTGCCCGCAACTTTAAAGGTAGTGGGTGTTGGCGGCGGAGGATGCAACGCTATCAACTATATGATTGAAAGAGGAGTTGAAGGCGTTGAATTTGTTGCCATCAATACTGATGCCCAGGCCCTGGAATACAGTAAGGCTTCAATAAAAATTCAGATTGGCAGCAAAAAGACCATGGGTCTTGGTGCAGGTTCAATTCCCGAGATAGGGAAACTGGCAGCAGAAGAGGATAAGGCTAAAATTGAAGAGGCCCTCAGAGGAGCCAATATGGTTTTCATTACTGCAGGCATGGGCGGCGGAACCGGCACAGGTGCGGCTCCCGTTGTTGCAGAAATTGCAAGATCACTTGATGCACTTGTTATCGGCGTTGTAACGAGGCCTTTCGCATGGGAAGGACCCAAGAGAATGAAAAATGCCGAGAAGGGCGTGGCAGAGCTGAGAAAGCACATCGACAGCATTATTGTGATCCACAATTCAAGAATTCTCTCGCTCGTTGGCTCCGATTCGGTGATGAACGCATTTGATAAACCGAATGAAGTTCTTTACGATGCCACAAAAGGTATTGCTGAAATAATCACAATTCACGGCCGGGTTAACGTTGACTTTGCGGATGTAAGAACCGTCATGCTGAACAGTGGCACTGCAATGGTAGGCTGCGGTGTTGCAAACGGCGATCACAGAGCAGTGCAGGCGGCTGAGAAAGCCATTCAGAGTCCGCTGCTTGACGGTGTTGATATCCGCGGGGCAAAATCGATCCTCATCAACGTAACAGCCTCAAACAACTTTACAATGCAGGAACTCACCGAAGGTGTTCAGGTTATTAACAGCCTGGTAAGCGAGGAAGCTGATGTGATATTCGGTCTTGTTGAAAAGCAGGAAATGAATGAAAATGTCATGTTCACCGTGATTGCAACCGGACTTGAAAATGCCGGCGTTGCCCAGAAATCAAGCCTGATATCTGAAACAGGCAGAAAACCCGAGCACACTCAGAGCAGCATTCATAATCCTTTTTTCACATCAGGAAGACAGATTGACCAGAATGATTCATCAATTCCTGCAATCATAAGAGTTCAGGCACAGAGCCAGATGAATCAGGAAAGGGAAAGAACCCAGGAGCAGGCTGCTCAGCGCTTTGAGCATAAAGATATCCGTAAAGACAATTACGAGGAAACAAAGCAGCGCAGCCAGGGCGTTAACCCTCATGATAAAAAGAGGGATGAAGACGACAGCGAAAGCTTCCTGCGCATTCTGATGAACTAAGAGACTCCAGGCACGGAGGGGCTGATTTGCCTGTACACAGGCGTTACTCAATAATTATTTATAAGGTAAGTCAGCCCCCCTTATTTTAACACACCTGCTATTATAGTGCTACTTTTAATTGCATTGCAAAATTATACTCCCGCCCTTAAATTTTCATACGGAATTCCGTAACTTGCAGTATTAAGATCAGAAGTTTGGAACATCCCGTATCCATAAAAAGTAAAACCAGAAAATCAGTTTGGAAAAATGAAGAAACTCATCGTATTCCTGTTTATTATTTCGTCAGTTATTGCCAGAGCTCAGGAGATTGACGCCACCGTTACAGTGAACTATGAAAAACTCCCGATAGACAGAAGGGAGATACTGGTTAATTTTGCATCTGTGGTTGAAGATTACCTTGATAAAACAAAGTTCACCAACGCAAACTGGGATTTCCCCAAGATAAAATGCAATTTTTCGATTTTCTTTCTGAGTGCCGTTGATGAGATCAATTACACCGCCCAGGTTGTGGTTTCAAGTCAGCGTGAGATCTATAAATCAACCAAGATTTCTCCCATGTTTCTGGTCAATGATAACTCATGGAGCTTTACCTATGAGAAAAACCAGGCGTTTTATTTTGATCTGAATTATTTTAATTCTCTTTCAAGCTTTCTTGACTATTATGCATTCATGATAATCGGGTTTGAAGAGGAGTCATGGAAGAGAGACGGCGGTACAGAGTGGTTTCAGAAGGCGCTTGATATTGTAAACCTTGCCGCACCAACCCGTTTTTCAAGCGGATGGGAATCAGGGAGCGGTTCTTACAGCCGGCGTGATTTTGTATCAAACATCCTCAGCGAAAAGTTCAGACCGTTCAGGGAAGCAGCTTATGATTATCAGTACGGCGTTGATTATTATGAAAAGAATAAGGAAAAAGGGATCGAGAAAATTGTCGGCTTTGTGAAGGCGCTTGATGCCGTGAAATCCAAGTTTGATATCAAGAGCGTTTATGTTAAAGCCTTCTTTGATGCCAAATCAGGCGAGATACTTGACCGGCTCAGGGATTATGAAGATAAATCGATTTTCAAAATACTGAAATCAATCGACCCCCAGAGAATTGCCAAATATGATGAGGCGATGGGAGGACAGTGACAACAGTGGCAGCAGCCCGCTGCGGCGGGACAGTGACATCAGTGACATCAGTGACATCAGTGACAACAATCAGGCGATAAGGATTTTTGATAAATGTTGCCTTTAAGGTAAAGAATAAAGTTTTACAGGCGTGCTTTAACAGGTGCGCCTTTTTTTTGCCCCCCCTTTCAGATATTTATACGGATATGAATATCTCTGAAATTCTTCACAATTGTCCTGACTCTTCAGGATGCATTTCAAAAAAAAATCAGCGGATAAATCTTAGTTGTTATAAAACTAGCTTTCGTATAATTTATCGCCGGAATCGGGATTGAACCTGAAGACATATTCTATTGATATGTGAACGGAATCTCCGTCACCCAGACTGCCTCTGATTTTCTTCGGGATGGGAAGAAGGATCTTTCCGCTTTTTTCTGTCCACACACTTGTTTCCCATTCCCTGCCGTTGAGTTCAGCTTTTACCGGCGTTCTGCCGAATGAAAAGCGGAACGGCGGCGCGAACTGCGGCGGAACGGTTGCAAAGGTCCAGCCCCCCTTGCCGGGGTATCTGAATAAAACTGTTTCGAAACTTACTTTCAAATAATCCTCTGAATTTTCTGATGTCTGACGTTTCCGGTGCCTGCGGTGTTTTACTGCCGGCGGTTATTTGCTGAGTTGT
>JABWCA010000009.1 GCA_013359345.1 Ignavibacteriaceae bacterium | reverse complement strand
AGAGTCCGAAATTTCCTCTTGCCGGTGCCAATAATCTGATTGGTCTGCTGGTTAAAGAGAAAAACGCACGCGATGATGCGGAGCTGAGGGTGGCAGACCTTCAGAGAAAAGACCGGCTTGAAGGAATAAAGGGACTCACAGATCTTGAGCAAATGAGGCAGAAAGCCATCGGCGATGATAACAGTTATGAGCTGAGTCTTTATAATCTGCTTAAAGATCTAAACAGAATAAACAATCCTGCAGAGAAAGATAAAAGCGATGGCACTATGTCTTTCCTTACGAGTCTCCTTTTCAGGACAATACCTTATCTTTTTTAGGGGCGGGAATGGAGATATCAAAAGATGTGTTTCTGCTGAGCTCAGCGGCTTGGGGCCTGATTGTGATAATTCTTTCGGCGCTTTTCAGACAGATAAGAGAAAGCGATCAGAAAAGGATAGAAAAAATTGAGGGGGAGCTGACTATGCTGAAAATGGCAGATGAAAAGCTGATGAATGAAATTGGAGTGAAAATTGACATGCTCCGTGATACTTTTGATGATAACAAGGTGGAAACACTTAAGCAGCTTCACCTGATCAGGGAGCAGATAATAGGGCTCACAAAGGTGAACGGAAGGAGGGTGAAAAGTGGAAAAAATGAAAGTTAAATGGTATCAGAGAAAGGAGTTATACGGACTTGCAGCGGTTGCAGGAGCAGTGCTTCAGATTTTTTCTGATGAAGGAACGGTATATTTCAGGGCGGGGAGTTTCATTCTGATTATACTTGGCAGTCTGCTCCCGGCGGGTTTGCGTGATGGCTATGTAAATGCATCTCTTCCCGGCAGACTTTATCTTTTAATTGATAACCTTGTAAAGAGAAGCGCATTTATCAGGAAGAAGCGAGGGAGAAGGGGAGAAAGCATGACCGGGAAAGGTAATTAAGCCTGAACACGCAGTTAATAATTTAATCACCGTAATATTGCCTTTGTGTCTGTAAACGAAAAAGGCTGCCGGAAGGATCGGCAGCCTCGTTCGGGGGATTTACCTTTTATGATAATTTGATACTGATTTCTTTCGGTTTCTTTTCTTCTGCTTTGGGGATTGTTATTGTGAGTTCACCTTCCCTGAATGATGCCTCAATTTTTTCAAAATCAGCCTCATCGGGCAGAGAGTAAGTTCTGTAGAATTTACCGTATGCTCTTTCGATCCTGTGGAATTTAGCATCCTTTTTCTCATCAATTGTTTTTCTCTCGCCGCTTATTGAAAGCTTTCTATCGACGACAGATATCTTTACATCATCCTTATTGATACCGGGTAAATCCATCTTAAGCAGATATTCATGATCATTCTCAACCACGTCGGTCAGAGGGCTCCAGACTGCATTTTCGAACTCTTCGCTATCTTTTGATTCGTTCCACATTCTGCCCGAAAGAGAGTTGAAAAGTTTATTGAGTTCTCTTTCCATGCTGAGAAGTTCGCGGGTCGGATTAAACTTTACTAATGACATATTAACCTCCATTTTGTTGTTGTTGTCAATTTGTTATCGTTTTCTGATCATATATATACAACAAGCGTGCCAAAGCGTTTTAAGGGTAAAAATATGCCAAAATGACAGTTGATCTGTCAAATAGTGTGACTTTGTTGAGTAAAAAGTGGCAGGGTGTGTCTTTGCGGACACACCACCGTCAGAAAATTATTTATTCAGGAGGGTAATGAGATCAGATACAGGGGTAAATTCATACAATTTTGCAAAGTTCTCATCCTTTTCAGGATTCAGGATATTTGCCGGATTTGTTAAGGCATATACTCCCTCACCATAAAACCAGACCTTCTTTTTGCCTTCAAGAACATCCGCAAGAGGTTTCCAGTAGTTTTCAAAGTTAATTATCTTTTCCTCATAGAAAGGGCTGTCTGATGTGTAGTATTTCAGGTATGAGCCTTCAAGCATATTCCCATCATTAAGCTTTATGATTTTAGGCTGATCACCCGAGAAGCGGTCAATCACAATGGCGGTGTAAACAATCTTACCGGGATCAGGAGAGACTGCATCATAAGTTCTTATTATATAAACGAGCACTTCATCCTGTTCAAACTGCTTTTTAATGATCTCCCAGTTTTTCATGAAGCTTACATACATCTCATCAAAAGCCGGTGATTTTTTTACAAGATCGTTCCGCAGATTTTCGGTGAATTTGATGAGTGAATCGGCGTTAACACCCCATCCTGCCAGTGCCTGCCCGGGAAGCAGTGCCAGGCGTGCGGAGTGGTCAAGGTTTTTGATCCAGTCAGAAAAGTTAAGTTCACCCTTTTTCTCCCTGTCAATGAGTTCAAGATTCAGCAGCTCTCTTTTTATTACGAAAGATGCCGGATTCATCAGATCAATGAGCATTTTGTTATCGATAATATTGATTCCGATTTTAGGATCGCTGCCGTTTTTATTCATTATGAGGGAGTTGTAAAGGGAATAGGCATCAACGGCAATTGTGTAAATTTCCTCCAGCTCACTGGTTTCCATAGCCGGGTAAAGATACTCTCTTGCGTTTGAAAGATTCATGAAAACTTCTGCAAGATACTTTTCTGCCTGATCATAGAGCTCCATTTTATAATTTACAAGAGCCATGAGATATGTGGCTTCAAGACGCAGGGGATTGAATGATGAATAAATTTTGCTGCGGTGAGTGAAAGCCTCATAAATATAATCGGCGCCTATTTTAAGCTGGCCCAGTTTGATATTGGCCTTGCCCCGTTTCATGAGGTAAAAAGTGTACTCGGGGTTATTTTTATCGGACGATGCAATGATGAATTCGATTGCCTTTGCATAAATGGAGTCTGATTTTTTGTACTCTTTCTTTTCATCAGCAATCATTCCGAGGTAGCCGACCGCATTGATATAATATGGATGAACGGAACCCAATACCTTTCTGAATATCTCAGAAGACTCAAAAACATACTTTTCAGCAGAATCAGGCCTTTCAGACTGAATGAACATATTCCCATAGTTAAGGAGCGATATTGCGTAAAGGGGGGAATCGCCGCCGGCAAGCTTCTTCCTGATTTCAGCAGATTTGAGGAGGTATGCAGCAGCCTTATCGAAATCTTTCATGGAGATATAAAGTGTACCGAGATTATCGAGATCCTGTGCATACAATGAGGAATTTTCACCTGCAACCCTCATATCTATATCGGCCGCCTGCAGAAAATATTTCTCAGCCAGCCTGAATTTGCGCCAGGTTTTGTATAAATCGGCAAGGTTGTAAAGCGAGGTGGCATAAGAGTAGTTGTTAGTTCCGCCTGTTTTCTTTTTGAGTTCAAGAGTTTCGATGAACAGTTTTTCAGCGTCATAAAAGCGGAGCCGCCTTAAATAAGCTGTGGCGAGGTTATTGGCAGCCTTGAGATAATTTGTATCTGATGTGCCAAACTCTTTTTTTGCCGCTTCATAGGCTTGTTCTGCAAAGACCTCTGCAGCCGCAAAATTACTCATTCTGAAAAAGTTTTCAACCCTGCGGTTAAGTTCATAAAAGCTTTGTGAATAAAGAGTTACTGAAAGGGTTATTACAAACAGAAGTGATTTCATTAATGCCATGTCAACTTTATTTTTTAAACAATTACAAATATAAGGAAAAATCGTTGTTGATTGTTCGTTGTCAGCCTGTCTGCCTGCGGGGGACAAGTCGCAGATTTTTACAGATTCACGTGGATTTATTTTTGGAAACACTCATTCCTCCTTCGGCGGACAAGGAACGAATTCCGCACACGGCGGACAGGGTGCGAATTAACACGAATATTTTAATCAGTACTTGGTGCGGGAGGGCGTGGTTCTGTCGGTACATTTGTGCTGCAAGATGATTAGACGAAGCAGGAAATCCGTAGAGACGCAATGCTTGCGTCTTTAACAGGAAACAGGATGCAGGAAACAGGATGCAGGAAAACAGTAACACCCCAGAGCAACTCACGAATCCAGACAAAAATGTAACGCCGATCCCGATAACCCAGGACGGTACATTGAGCTGTAATGAACAATTAATGCGGTTAAAACCCCGGGAAATAATTAAACCGGGGGCAATATAAATTAAAATTTATCTATTACCGTTGACTTCAGTCAACGGGATAGGAGCATAGAATGATTGGCTTTAGCCACTTTAAATAATATGTATAATTTCAATTAATGCGGTTAAAACCGCGAGGAGGGGGAGAATCTGGTCCGTCGGTTAAAACCGACGGCAATAGATTAAATAACAGGAAACAGGAAATCTGTAGAGACGCAATGCTTGCGCCTCCGCGATGGGAGCATGAGAGAGCAGGATCGTCCCATTTGCGTATCAGACTATACGGAGCATTGAGTGACAGATTTAGCGGGAGCATGAACATAGAAAATTCTGACCGCTGCATGCAATGTTTCTTCATTCAGATATTCGCTCACAAAATAAGAATAATATTAAAACAAATCACTTGCTTGTCATGGTAAAAGACCCGTCCCAATCGGGCGGGGGAGGAACCGCAATAAGATAGTTGTTTCTGATAATCATTTCTGAAGCGGCCTTATCATCCGGTTTAATCTCAAGGCATTTTTTGAGCAGTTCAACTGATGAATCAAAATCCATCTTAAGATAAAGTTCAAAGGCCTGATCATATAAACTGCAATAATCAATTTCTGACTGAGGTATCTGATCTTCGGTTTTTCCGTAGATGTTGTATACTTTTACGGGTTTATCCTTTCCTTTGACCTTAATGCAATCGAGTATCCGGTATCTGAATTTATCTTTTGACATTATGTTGAATGTCGATTCCGATATCATAAGGTGTGTTCCGTAGTATTTATTTGCACCTTCAAGGCGCGAAGCGAGATTTACCGGGTCACCAATCACAGTGTAATCAAAGACCTGCTCAGAGCCCATGTTCCCGATTATCACTCTGCCGGTGTTAATTCCTGCACGCATCCAGACGGGGGGGAGTCCGCGTTTCTGCCACTGCGCGTTGAGCTCTTTGAGTTTATCATGCATCATGAGCCCTGTGGCAATTGCGCCATCAGCCGGGTTATCCATCTTCAGCGGTGCTCCGAACTCTGCCATGATTGCATCGCCGATGAACTTATCCACCATTCCGCCGTTGAGTGTCACTATTGATGTCATTTCAGTGAGGTAATTGTTCAGCAGATAGACAAGATCAGCCGGTTTGAGCTGCTCCGAGATGGATGTGAAACCGGCTATATCGGTAAACAGTATAGTCACTTCCTTCTCTTCACCGCCGAGTTTCAGCAATTCGGGATCATCTATAAGTCTGTCTATCACTTTCGCGTTCAGATATCGTGAAAAGGCATCTTTAATAAAGGCTTCCTGACGTGAAATAATAAGCTGGAGCATGATGGTCTGAGTGGCGTAAAAGAGGGTGACCATAACAAGAATAGTGCCAAGCGGCATCAGTTGAAAATTCAGAATATTGTAAAAAGTAATCCCCGTGAATATCAGAATTCCGCCCAGAAAAACCCCATGCTGAAAGATATTATTTTTAGGCAAAGCCGAGAGTGTAAGGAGAACTAATACGAGTATAAGAGAGAGCCAGACGCTCAGAGAACTCCATTTGGAATAAAAATTCCCAGTTAACATTGAATTCATGAGGGATGAGTGAATGTAAACAAGAGGGACATCGGCTTCAAGAGTTGTATTTCCAAGATCAGAAATTCCGCTTGAAATATCACCCACAAAAACATAGCTGCCTTCAAAAGTTTCGGTCATTTCATCATTCAGATCTTCATCAAGGCTTCTTTCCATCATTTTGTGGAGCGACATTTTATTCTTAAACCCGTTCCATTTTATGGGGTAGGGAATAAACACATTACCCGATTCATCTATCGGTATTTTGAGATCCTGAGAGAGAAAACTTTCTTTTTTAGCGGGCACGGTTATTGATTCACCCCAGTTAATCTTAAGCTCAGAGAAGGCGATACCCATATTATCAAGGAATGCCTGGAGTGTCACAGTCGGAAAAAAGAGAGAATCAATTTTTACCAGGAGAGGATAATGCCTGTAAATTCCGTCTGCATCGGGGAAGGAGCTAATATGTCCGCTGCTGTGAGCCGCCGCCGCAAAATCATCGTACTGAGCCAGCGCTCTTGAAGCGACATAAGGTGATCCTGAATTCAGCTCTTCCGGCTTCTGAAGATATTCATCATGCAGCCTTTCATAAAAAACGCCATTGCCCCACCTGAACTCCTTCGGTTCTTTATCCAGAGCAAAACCGGCCGGCAGATACACTGTGCCGAGCGTTGAGATCGACTCTGAAAACGCAGAATCAGCTTCGTGATCAGAAGGCTGCGGGAAAATAATGTCATAAATCACAGCGTTAGGAGTATACATAGCCAGAGTGTTATTTGCATCGGCTATGACTTTACGGTCGAGTGAGTTACGTCCTATCAGTTTATAGGTCTGGTCATCTATGTTAAGGAGCACAACACGGTTACTTATCTGCGGCCCTTTCCCCTGGCTCAGGGCAAATGAATAGAACAGATCGTTAATTTTGTGGTCGAGGGTATTGTAGGGGATATTCAGGAGAATTCCTGCCAGAAGCAGAACTGACCCTGCGATTGCATTAATAACCAGGAGCTGCCTGATGATCTTTGGATTCTTGAGCTGCATAAAAAACCGATGTTGTTTGCATAAAAATAAACAAAATAAGGGG
Source organism: Ignavibacteriaceae bacterium (assembly GCA_013359345.1). Taxonomy (GTDB): domain Bacteria; phylum Bacteroidota; class Ignavibacteria; order Ignavibacteriales; family Ignavibacteriaceae; genus JABWCA01. The sequence continues at coordinate 29,323 of JABWCA010000009.1, read as the reverse complement.
GAAATGAAAAGAATGCTCAGGATTGTAATCCGTTTACCCGGGGTCTTAAAAAGTGTTAACGCGTGCCAGAGACCGGCAGATTATCTGTTGCTTAACACAGAGTATCAGGAAATGTAAGCTGAAACAGTGAAAGTTGGGAGGCCTTTGGCTTATCAGGGTTTGTATAATGAGATGATGATTACAGATTCATTGCTCTGTTGCTTCTTAAACTGAATCTTAACTGAAAGAGAAGCTCATTATTATATGTGAACACGATGAGGGTAATTTCTTCTTATATCACTCATACCGGAAGACTTACTAAATTGTAACCGAAACTGATAAATAAATTCTCCTTAAATTGATTCTTTGATAAAAAGTGAGAAATAAAACAGTTACAAAATCAGGTCATTGCAGGATTACACGTTGCCTTGAATCGGTTTTTTCCTCTCAGGATGTGAAAATCAGTCAAAATGATTCTTATGATTATTACTCATGATTCGGATAAAAGACAGTTTGCAAGGCCATAATTGAATATCGTTTTGAAATTATTCAGATAAAATCTGTTATCGCTTAACTTGCTTTTTTGTGCAAGAATCAGATAATTTTATCCTGAATTAATATTTTTGCAGTTTTATTCTTGCAAAAAAAAGTATAAATAAATAATTTGCACTCTCCGCTCAATAATAAATCAGCTGCAAACAAACAAAAGAGAAATATGAAAAGAGTTTACACCCTTTTTATAGCAATGATACTAACTGTGCTTAGCCATGCCCAGAACAACATGTGGAATTCACTTTTAGTACTTGATCCTTCACCAACATCATTTTTGTCAGAGTGGACAAGAAACCCTGAGGCATCGGTCTTTACGGTAAATTATCTTGGAACCTCTCCGGTTGATTACCGTCTGCAGCTTGTAATAAAGGATTCTCAAAACCGTGAACTTGTACGAGCGAGGAGCGGAATTGAAAGTTTTCCCGCAGGGCCTGCCAGTAAAGTCTATGCCGGCACAAAGGTTATTGACTGGCGAGACGTAAAATTCGATAATACAACTTATCAGCAGGTATTAAGAACAAACCGTTTCCCCGAAGGAACATTTGATGTTATTTCAAGCGTAATCAGCACGAACAATCAGGTTTTAACCGAGTCTTACGGTGTTATAAACATAATTTATCCTGATGCACCTGTGCTTTTTGCCCCGGCAAACGGCGCATCATTTAATCAGCAATATCCTATTTTTCAGTGGGCGCCGGTTAATCTGCCGGCAACTGTTAACGCTAATTATAATCTTCTGATAGTTGAGAGACTCAGCGGCCAGACGATAAGCCAGGCACTCTCTGCAAATCCGCCTCACCATGAGGCAACATTGGTATCGGGAACATTCTATCAGTATCCTCAGGATGCACTCCCGCTTGTAAAGGGGAAGGAGTATGCATGGAGAGTAAGAGTCACTGATGATCCCGGTAATCCGCTCACCTCAAACAACGGAAGCAGTGAGCAATGGAGTTTTATTTATGATTACGGTGAACAGGATCCTAATGCGCTGCCGTTTCTGGCTGTAAATCTGATAAGGAATGTTGCATGGTTTGATTCTTATGACAGATTACAGATCACTCAGGATGCAGAAAATTTTGTAATGAACGGAACCACTGATTTACGCCTGAGACTTTCTGACGGAGCAGAAAGGGTCATCAGCGTTACAGTTGAAAATCTGACTTTTGTTAAAGGCAGTTATACAAATTTCAATTTCACGGCCGGACGGATTCACACAAACCTTCAGCCTGATTTCTTACCGGCATCATTGATCTCAGAGTTTTTTAAACCTGAATTACTTGAATTTACACCATTTAATGGAATCCGGATAGGCGGGAGAATAGAATTACCTGGGGTTGTTACACCTCTTAATCCTCAGGGTGAATTGACTGTCAGTGCAACAGGAGCACTCACTGGCACACTTGAATTTGAAGGGTCATCAGCATTACCCGTTTACTCATTTGGTAATGAAACGGCAAAACTGAATCTCACAAGGTTAAATATTTCATATCCGAATGCTTTTTTGCGGCTGAGTGGTGAACTTGTTGTATTCAATAATTATTCTGTTTGCGAAATAACCGGGGTGACTATTTCATCAGACGGTGAAATGAGCGGAACCATTAATTGTAATACCCCACTGGATATATTGCCGTTTCCGGCCGCATCCGAATATATAAAACTAAAACTCAGAAATGTGACCGGCAATTTCTCTTTTAATCCGGTCTCAGGCGTTTCATCTGTTGAGCTTAATCTGAATTCTGAGTTCGGGATTAATTTACCGGGTTTTCTGAATTACAGGGCAGCCATGGCTGCCAATATCGGGAATGGCGTTTTCTCAGTAATCAGTACAACTCCGGTTAACACTACAAGTCAGAATTCATTAAGCCTCGGGTTTATGAATATTGATCTGAGCGGAGTTCAGTTAAATAGTCTTACATTCCTGAACGGGCAGTGGGATTTCGGAATTGATTTTAACATGGCATACAGGTTCCCCGGTTTCGGCGGCTTTTCAATCGGGCCATTTGAAGGTGTCACACTAACACCTGCAGGAATTACTCTGCCTTCTTTCAATGGTCTTAACCCGGTAACGGGTACCGGAAGCAGATTTTTTGAATTTCAGGGGATCAGGCTGGAATTTCTGAACGGAAGCTCGGGCGGCGCTGCTGTTTCTCTTACCAACCTGATTAATAATCTTCTGGGGGGAAACCTGAATATGAATTTCGGAGTGAAAATAAGCCTGCCGAATCTGCCACAGGGGACACCTGACGAGTTACTTAATCCTGCAATTAATCTGAATGCAAATCTTGATTTCAATGGTTTAAGCATTAACATCCCTCCGGTTACATTCACAGGAGCGGAGATGCCTCTTGCAGGGGGAGTAAAATTAAAAGTCAGGGAACTCTCCGGTCAGATTGAAGCTCCTTTTGGTTCAGGCGGATTTTCGTTTAATCCTGAACTGAGATTAAAAGGCGGATTAATACTTCCGCAGGGAGCATTCGGATGTGAAGGTACCGCACCAGAGCTTGACCTTATGAGTTCAACCCTCCTGCTTACCGGCTCTGGGAATATTACGGGCGAGGTTCAGAATATTGTTCCTTCATGCAGCCTGAAAGTTGGAAGTCTTTCTTTTACTGTGGTTAACTCCGGTCTGCAGTTCAGTTCCGGACAGGATGGGCAGAAAGTGATTCTGAGTGGTTCAGCAAGGGTTGATCTCAGCCGTTTTGCCGGCGGTGAGCTTCAGGCTGATGTAAGTTTTGTTTATGATGTGCTGGGAAATACCCTGAATGAATTTAATAGTGAGATATCAACTCCATACACCCTTAGTTATCCTAAAGAAAATCCGGTGATGAGTTTTAATCTGAGCTCGATGCAAATAGGCAAAGACGGAATAAAAATTAACGGAAGAAGCACCGCAAATATAGGTCAGGGGGGCGGCACAGGTGTAACTTTTGATGAGGTAAAATTCAGTTTTTCTGAAACCGGAATGCAAGGGGGGAGAATCGTGTTTGATAATGGGTTCGGGATTCTTGCACTTCTGGAAGGAGGAAATCCTGTAATTTCATTCACTGATAAGAATAACAGCCCGCCTCAGACAAACGGTGTGATGATAAACATGCCCGACACTCTCGAACTGACCAAAGACGGACTTGCAATTTCTGGCACAGGAAGCGCATACCTCAGATATGACGGAAAAACTTACGATCTGAGAGCTGAATTCATAAACGGATTCAAATTAGGACTCACTGAACGGGAAATCACATCAGGTGAAATTAATTTTCTCCTCAATAACAATATAATTGCCACCCTCTCATCATCCGGTTTTAACATTTCAACCATCAATCTTGTCACAACATTTTTGCCGGAAAAACTTCCGCTCCCAAGAAGCGATTTAGGTTATATTCAGTTAAGAGACAGCAATGACTCGCTTTTGGTTAATTTTGAAGAGGCAGGTGATAATATAAGAATCAGAACCAGGGAAAATGTGCCGGTACCTGCAGTATTTCCCGGACTGAAATTCAGCGGTACTGTAATACCGGAGTTATTGATTGAATTTGACATAACTGTTGATAAAACGGATTTCAGTCTTCAACTTGGGCGGATCGAAGTTGAAATTCCGGGTGAAAAACTCAGCCTCTTTGATTTGACTAAAGCCGGGATCCCCTATAAACTCAAGCGGTTTGAATACAAAAATGAAAATGGTGTTTCCAAAGTTAAGTTCGGGGGGATACTCACACTCTTTAAAACCGAACTGGGGAGTGAAAATCTTGCATTGCAGATAGAAGAGACCGGATATCTGAAGTCTGAATTTAATTTTAATACGGATAAAAAAATATTCCTCGTTGAGAATTCAGACCGTCTTGCACTTGAATTAACTAACGTAACAGGAACCGTAAATACTGATCTGGTGAATTTCAGTGTACCCGATTTTGATATATCAGTAACGGGCGGGTTAAGGCTGAAACTGACTGAAACCAAATCTTACGGAGCCTCAACAACTCTGCGAGTGAGCAATAATTCTTTTGAAGTGATCAATTTCAGTGTTGATCTCCCTGATTCACTGCCAAAACTTTCATTCGGGAAGTTAAATCTTGACTTGCTCGATTTCAGACTGCCCCGGTTATCATTTTCACCGGAACTGGGCTGGGATTTTGATATTGATCTTGACATTAATCTTAATTTTCCGGAATTGAATTTCAGCATACCCAATCTCAGTGATATAAGAATCGGTAAACTGGGACTCAATTTCCCTGCGCTATCGCTGCCGAACCTTTCACTTCCGGCAATAGATTTTAAAGGATTCGGATTGAAACCGCTCAATTTCAGAATGCCAAACTTCTCAGTTAACATCTTTGATCCCCTCACAATAAGCTGGGATGATTTTGCATTTTCATACGATTTTGAGCTCACATTCCCTGGTTTTCCCGGCAAGTTCCCACAGCAGTTAAAAGGTCTTAAAGTCTATGTTCTGGATGCCGGTTTTGACGGCAGCAATGTAACCGGAACGATTGAAAAAGTGACTTTTCCCGGAAGCCAGTTATTCATTCCTTTCGGGAGCAGCGGAGGCGGTTATATCCTTAAAGAAGTGGGCGGTTCTCTGAGCAGGGATCAGAATGATGAACAGGTTGTTGACGTAAGGATAAAGGGAAATCTCGTACTCCCTGAGGTCTTAAGATGCCAGAACAGCAACGGATCAACTGTGCTCGGTGATAATGATTTAAAATTAAACAGTAAAGGAATGATCTCCGGAAGTATTCTCGGGTTTGTGCCTGAATGCGATTTCAAATTAGGCAAGGCTGTCTTAAACGTCACAACTTCAGACCTCCATTTCAGTAGTGAAGAAGATTCACAATATGTGAGAATAGATCTTGCGGCAAATCTTTCAATGCCTTTAAGTGAAGGAAACACTATAACCGGCGCGGGAAATATCTCGCTCGATCTTCTTGAAGGAAAAATACTTGACGGCAGCATAGGGATCACGGATCCGTTCACAATAGGGCTGCCTGCAGCAAAGCCTGTTTTTAATTTTACAGTAAATGAAGCCTCTTTAAACAAGGATGGCTTCAGGTTTTCAGGAACATCGGCACTAAATTTCCAGGGCGGGGGAAATGCTGCTGCAACATTTGATAACTTCCTTATTGATCTTAATGATTTCACATATAAAAGCGGTTCGGTCACCATAAACAGTGCTTTTGCGTTTTATGTGGGTCTGGAAACGGGTGGATTAAAATGGGCGGCAGTGGCTCCCGATTTTTCGATCACCCAAAATAACTCACTGCTTTTAACAATGCCATCAACTGTAACAATTGCATCTGATAAAATTGCGCTGAGCGGTGAAACGGGAATGTCATTCAGATACAATAATCAGGATTTTAACACCCTTGTCTTAAAATTTGAGGATAACTGTGAACTAGGCTATTCCGGATTCAAAGTACGCAGCGGAAGAATGTCTTTCTACAAAAACAGCGAAAGAATAGCATTTCTTGACAGCACAGGATTTGTTCCAGATAATCTTCTGGCTGCAGTAACTGTTCCTGAGCGTCTTCCCCTGGGCTCTGCAAATGCAGCATATCTGATACTCCGGGAAGGTGATAATACTCTGATAGCAACGGAACTGACAGATAACGGACTCAGAATCAGTAATAAGGAAGGTCAGACAGTAAAACTTGTTGTACCGGCCTTAAAATATAATCAGCCTTCGTCTCCAGAGTTTGATATTCAGTTCAATGTAGTTGTGAACCAGAGTACGTTTGAATTTGTAAGCGGAGGCATAAATGTTGCTGCATCAAACCCTCAGGCACCTTTGCTTGATCTGAGTCCGCGGGGAATACCCCTCAAACTTACAAGTCTCGGATTTGCAAGAGAAGGCAGCGGTTACGAATTCACAACATCGGGGCTGGTTTCACTTCCTCAGGCTCTGGGTGGTATGGAGGCAAATATTGAAAGGATCTTAATAAATGATCAGGGTCTTTCAGGAACGGTTTCACTCGGCAATTTTTCGCAAACATATCTGGCTAATACCGGATATATTAAATCAGTAAAATTCGGATCATTTGCCGAGTTTAAGCTTCAGGGGCTTAGTTTTGATTTTGGTGCTTCAAAAAGTTTTAAGCTGAGCGGAGATATTAAATCAGGTTTCTTCAGAAACGGCACAGATACTTCTGCCATCCATTTCACAGCCATGTATCAGAACGGGACATTTAATTTCGGATTCGATTTTTCACACATACCGGGAACTCAGATTCCTGTATCAGTGGCAAGATTTCAGCCTCAGAGTATAAACGGCCAGCCGGCAATTTCTCTTTCATTCAGTGAAAATGATTTTGAACTTCAGATGAGCGGAATCATTTCAGCGCCGTCACTTTCTCAGGATTTTAATGTCTCATTTGCCGGACTGAGGATCAACAAAAGCGGGATAACCGTTCCTCAGATCGATATTACCCTGCCATCTGCAGCGCAAAGATTCAGACTTTTCAAGGCTGAGTTTGAACTTAAAAATATTGAAAATTATAAGGCTGTCTCTTTCAGTTATGAGAACGATGTTCTGTATATGTCGATGAGTGGTGAAATTACATTCATGGGTAAGAAGAGTCAGTTTTATGGTTTCAGGGTGGGTACTAACGGCAGCATAAGTATGTCAGGAGCAAATCTCTTAACTCAGACCACTTACGTTGTCGAAAACCGTCTTGCACTTTCAAAACTTGCGGTAACATCGGCCGGTAACATTTATTACCTTGATGTGCACGGTTTTGTTAAACTGCCTGCACCGGCAGATACAAGCAGTCAGTTTTTTAATGTAAAAGTAGGAACAGACGGGAGTATTTCAGGCGGGGCAAAAGTTGTAGTTTTTAATGAAGAATATGGTATCGGAAATAATGACAGAACAGAATTCAACCTTTGGGTGGGTAAATTTGACCCGCAGTATCTGGCAATTAATCTGAATCTTGATAATTACAGAAATTCAAACATTGAACTTGTTTCCACCTTTTATTTCCAGAATAATCCTGATAAATACATAAGGTTTGGCAGTAAGTCAGGAAATACGGTTACCCCCGGCTTTACACTTTCATTCACAGGCGGGTATTCTTTTGGATCAGTAACCAGCTCCGGACTTAACGATATAGAATTCGGAAATCTCAGGCTTAATATCAGCAGCCTCCAGTCTGAATCACTTCAGAATGGTAATTTTAAGATTACCATGAGCGGCGGTGCCGCAGCAAACTTTAATGCTGTTGCAGGGAGTCTGAATTTCCAGAATCTGGGTATAAGGTCTGACGGTACAATTGAGAATCTCAACGGAATGATTACGGGCGGCTCACTTAACATACAAAATATAGTCAGTGTTTCCGTTAATTCCTTTGCAATGAGCACAAGCGAAACAACAATAAGTGTAAGATCGGGGAACCTGGCATCAGGCAGCAGTTCAGGCAACGTCACAAATGAAAATGTTACGGTTAAGAGTTTTGTGAGATTTGGCGGAACGATAGATATTGCCGGAATAGGCGGCGGCGGTGTTGATGAGTTTCTGGTTTATACAAGAAAATCTGATAACGGGTTAAACCTTCTTGTTCGCAATGCTCAGTTTAATCTGAAATCGGGGATGGTTAAATTTGCTGCTGATATTACTTACAAAACTCAGGGCAACAGCTTTTATCTGATGTTTGCCGGAAACGGGAAAATAAAAAATCAGTATGACATTCAGGTAATAGGTAAACTTGCAAGAGCAGAGAATAAAGTTAGTGCGGGCATTTTCCTCGCTGTAACAGACGGGCTCAGAATCTCTATAGGACCGGGTATATTTCTCACCGGGCTGGGCGGCGGATTTTTCCTGAATCCTGCTAACGAAGATATTGAACTTGTAAAGCAGCGATGCGGTCTTGACAACAATACTAAAGGAGCAATATATGCCTCACCAGGGTCATTTGCTGTCCTTATTTACGGAGCCTTTGAATTCGGGACAAGTAATGCGGCACGCGGGAGAGTTCTTCTTACAATTTCCGAAACAAATTTTAACCTTACAGGAAGAGCGGTGTTCCTTGGGCAGAATGACAGAATCCAGGGCAATATAAGTCTCACCGTCGGGTTTACACATGCCTTTGCCGAGGGATCCCTTAATGTTGAATTACGGATGGCCTCGCTGATAAATGCCGATGCAAGACTGAACTTTTTCATTTATGCCCAGGATAACTGGGGTGTGGTTGGCAGAGCAAATTATACAATAATCAATATGATAAGAGGGTCGGGTGATTTTTACACCGGAAGCAAAGGTTTTTATGCCTCCACGAGTATGTCACAGGGCTTTAATTTCTGGATTGTGAGTGTTCAGACCGGTATGGAACTTAAAGTATGGTACAGGCCAAGTGCTGACTGGGGTGCCTATTTTGAAGTGTTTATTGATGCAAAAGTGTTTGGCGGAATTGCTGCAGCCAGAGGCACAGTTAAGGGTGTTCTTCTTGGCAGCCCTGATTTTTACCTTTACGGAGGTGCCTCACTCAGAATAACTGTGCTTTTTATAAGCTGGGACGGCAGCGTATGGATGAGGATTGGTTCGGATGGTTTCAGAGGAGGCTTTGGAAGGGATGAAGCGATGGATCAGTTGATTGAAGAGGCAAGAAACATCGGGAATGATCTGACTCAGGCATCACAGGCTGCACGTGTTGCCATGCAGAACAGACCACAACCGTTGGTTGGAATCAGCGACCAGACTATCCAGCAGGCATCACAGGCGATGCTTGATATCTGCATGCGTGCAAGATCTTTTAACACCGCCCTTGCCAATGAGTGGAGGCTTTGGATAACTACTATGATTAATGAGGAGACTGCCAGAGTTAATCCTGCTATTAATCCGTTTATGATAACATATCTGAACACGCTTAAGGAAATATTAACGGGAGATGCAGCTGCGCTTACTGATCTGAGGAATCAGATACTTGAAAAAATACCGCAGATTGATGGTGCCATAGTTCAGTTTAACCAGAATCTTACAGCTCTGGCAAACAAGCTTGCCACCCTGAGCACCACAATAACCGTTCCGCCGGCATATCAGCTTCCTGAACTTTCAAATCCGCTTCAGACTGCTAATTTCAGTCAGCCGCAGATTACATCTTTCACAATAATTAACGGTGAAAAAGTTCCTGTATTAATCGGTGGTCCTGATTTTAATCTTAATTCAGGTTTTGAACAGTCGAATGCATCGCACATGAACAGACTGAGAGAAGAAGCATCAAGATATGATTCATTGTTTAAGAACAATCTTTCACAAATCGAATCGGCTATACAGCGTTTTGATAATCTGTTTTCAGCCCCGGATAATGAATTCATAAAGCTCGGCAGTAATTATAAAATTCTGATGGAATCTGTTCAGGATTTTTACGGACTGGTTGGCTATTACTACTGGAGAGAGAAACAGGATGCAAAATCTGATTTCTTCAACTCAAACTGGGCTGCTGCACATGAAGCCTTTTCAAAACAGGATATCATAGAGTATGTAACAGAACCAACTTCGGGTTGGGGTATAGGCGTGAATACACCAAAACCAAGATATTATTCAGGTCAGGATCTCGCTGCAAGAGCATTTTCACGCTGGTGGAGGGTTAAGCGACTTGCCGGATTAAATTATTCTGAATCAGAATTCCTTGCTCAGTGGATAAATTTCCCTGATGATCAGAAATGGAGGCTGGCCAAAGATGAATCCGCAAAACTATATCTTGATATACCAAGAGCCGCCTTGCAGCTCGTTCTGGCAAAAACAGATTCACTTATGGCCGGTTTGAGGCGGGAGTTTAATTCCAAATTTAATCCTGTCATGCAAAACCATCAGTTTTACTCAGACCAGCTTAATGCAATCTTTGAAAGACGTCAAGAGATGACAGTGAATTTGTATGATGTGGTTGACAGATATATATACTGGAAGGCGGATCAGGCACCCGAAGTACAAAACACCGCTCCAAGTCTGACGCAATTGATCCAGAAAAGAAATCTGGCTGCACGCAGTCTGACTTTACCCTCAGTTTCTGATATTACAATGACTTATGCAAACAACAGATTTTATAATAAGCAGAACTACAGGTTTACTGCCTCCCATCCTGACGGAATCTCGGAGATTGCTGTTAAAATAGCAGATGGATCTTCACCAAATCCCGGAACCACAGGATTTCTTAGCCTTGGCAAGTCGGCAGAAATTTCAAGTTATTTATTTGCAGATAAAGTGGACGGTGAATCAGTCAGGAGGACTATTCACGTCAGGGTAAGAAATAAAGCCGGGTTTGTGAGCTACAGAACTCTGATGAGCCCTTTGATGTACATCGGGCCTGTAGGTGCTTCTAATTTTGTCGGAGCTACAACTCAATCTACTCCGCCTGATCAGACACCGCCAACTTTACCGGTTGTCACTCTTCCTGATATCACACTTTCAGGGGCAGGAAGTTCATCTCATTATTTATTATTTCAGACAAATAATATTCGTGTTAACTGGTCATCCAATGATCCTGAATCAGGAATCACCGGTTATCAGTATTCAATAGGTACAACACCCGGCGGTAATCAGGTTCGTGACTGGCAAAATGTGGGATCTTTGACATCACTTATACTGCAGGGGCTGAATCTTCAAAATAATGCCGCTTATTATGTAAATGTAAGAGCAACAAATCAGGCGGGGCTAACCAGTCAGAGTGGTTCCACCGCCCGTATACAGATTGATACAGTTCTCCCGGCCGTTCCTGTTTTGATTGAACCGGTAATAAACCAGGCAGTAAATACATCACAATCTTTTTCAGGGGCAATGACAGGTTCAGTTGGAATTCCGCTTCCCGGTACCGAAAGACCTCAGGATGGCAGACCAAGATATAAATTACAATGGCGTGTAAATAATTCACAAGGTATAATTGGTTACGAGTACCGGGTATACCGTACAAACGATACAACCTCACTTACTGCCGGGTGGGTCAATAATGGAATGAACACATCCGTAACATTTCAGCTGCCTCCAAATATTGCACTTTCAGGTAATACAAAACTTGTTTTTGAAGTGAGAAGCATAAAAAATACAAATGCGCGGAGTGCAATATTGATTTCATCTTCTTATGCTTTTGATGACAATTCAAAACCTTCTCAGCCGGTTGTGAACTTCTTCATGGGAATTCCTCCCGGAGGCTCCGGTAATATTGCGGGTGGAAACGTAAACCTGTTTTTCAGGAGAACTGCCGTTGATATTGAGTCGGGAATAAATCATTATCAGTATTCAATCGGTACAAATCCGGGCAGCAGCGGCATTATTAACTGGAAGAGGCTGGATTTTGTCAGCACGATACCCAACAACGGAATAATAAGATTACCGGTTGGTATAATTTCACTGCTTCCTAAAAATACAGGGTTTTATATTAATATCAGGGCAGTAAATAATAACAATATTGCCGGAGATTTTAATATTGTGGGTCCGGTGACCATCTCTGATGTACTTTTCAAACCCGGTATCTCGGGGCTGATTAATTTAGGTTTTGGTACCCAGGGACTGGAGATTACACCAGTACAATCATCACTTAGTTATAATGTATTTTATTGTCTTGGAACAAAAATGAACAGACAGGATATCACCGGGTGGACTAATATCGGAAACGGCGGTCTGGTAAGACCAACACTAGGATCCAATCAGGAAATATGGGCAGGTGCTTATGCAGTCACTCAGGACGGGTTGATCAGAAGTGATATTACATGGAGGAGGATCCGCTGATGTTTCAACTGCTTTTATCTTTCTTTGCCTTAATTGTAATCAGTCTCAGTGCTCAGGAGCGAGATATTATTTACATGTACAATGAATCAAAGGCAATTTTATATTTTACAACTGCACCTGAAAGAGGCGAGTATATCATCATCTCAAGAAAATCTGAGGGGAGTGAGTATAAAGTATTGAATGATACCCTGCCTCTGAAAGCGGTTGAGGGTTCAGCCGAGGCCATTTCCATAATCGGGTCTGATTTTGCTGCCATAAACAGAATTGTTGATGCAGATAATGAGATTCAGCTTATAAGAGCTCTGAAGGGAAACAGTTTTAATTCCACTATCCTGACACTCCTTTTCCCGGGTGCTGCCTTTGTAGCGGGAAGACTGTATGAGGATTCAGATGTAGTTGCAGGCAAATCTTACGAATACAAAATTGAATATTACTCTTATGAGGGTGAAAAATTAAGCGAATTCACAAAGAAGGTAACCGCCACACCGGTTTTACCGGCTTCCCCGGAGAATTTATCTGTGAAATCAGTAAAAGGTGTTGTCACTCTCAAATGGGATTACCCTTCATGGGAGAAGGATAAAAACAATATTGCAACAAATTTCAGGATTTACAGAAAAACCGGAGAAGGTGCATTCAGCCAGATCAATCAGGGTATAATAATCAGGGATGACAACTCTGAAAAAGTTTTTACTGATCTCAGACCGGATGAAAATATCAGATATGAGTATTATGTTTCAGCAGTTGATCCGGCAGGCAGAGAGAGTAATCCGTCAAAAATTGTTGTGCTGCTTAATGATGAGGAGAGTTCTCCGGAACCGCCCGGAGGGCTTAATGCAGGTTTGAACTCCGGAACAGTGCTTCTTTACTGGAATATCTCTCCTGATCAGAATATCACTGGTTATAATCTTTACAGGAAAGAAAATATATCGGGCGATTCACTTAAGTTGAACAGGCAGCTGATTGCCTATTCAAATCCTCAGTTCAGTGACAGCACAGTAAGATCCGGGGTTCAGTATTTTTACTATGTTACAGCAGTTTCGAAAGGAGGATCTGAGAGCCCCCTGAGCAGTGTGGCAAATGTATATGTTGAAGATACAACCCCGCCTTTACCGCCTTCAATTGCAGGGATAAAGTTTGATCAGGGCAAAGTGGTGTTGTCAATCAAGGCATCTTCTTCCAAAGATGTGGCAGGTTATCGTGTTTATAAGGGAGAAACAAAAGATATAATGCCACTCGCAGGATTTACACAGACGTTAAGCTTTACAGACTCAGGTTATGCCGGCAGAGGATATTCATCAGGAGGCAGTATTAACTTCTCTGTCTCATCGGTTGATTTCTCTGAAAATGAAAGTGTGAAAAGTGAAATAGTGACTGTTACTGTGCCAGACGTTGATGCTCCCCCGGCACCCTCTCCTGTTACAGCTGTTCTCAAACCGGGAAACAGAGTTGAAGTTTCATCCGGAAATTCTGCTGCTGGTGATGTTGCTCTCATGAAGATCTTCCGCCGTGAAGGAGACGCTCAGCCTGTTCTGCTTGTAACGCTGGAAAATTTCCCGGCAACCTATACGGATAATAGTTGTGTACTCTTAAAGACATATACTTATCTGGTGCAGTCAATTGATACTTCAGGAAATGCAAGCGGTTTTGGAGAAAGTGCACCTGTTACTGTGAAAGATCTTTTTGCTCCTCCGGCTGTGCCTTTTTTAACTGCAGTGAATTCTCAGGTCGGGGTTAAACTGAACTGGATCAGAGTAGTGGAACCTGACCTTAAAGGGTATAATGTCTACAGATCATCCCTGCCAAATGGCAACTATGAAAAAATGAATTCTGAACCTCTTAATGAAACTAATTTTCTTGATAAAAGCGGAACAAAAGAGTATTTTTATAAGGTCAGGGCTGTTGATACCTCAGAAAACGAAAGTGAGTGGAGCAGTTACGTTGCTGTAACAGAGGAAGGAGAGTAGAATGAAAGTACTTTTACTTTTTACTCTCGTAATGATTATCAATCTCACAGGGTATTCACAGATCGATTCAAGTCTTTTCCCGGGTGAACCGCCGCTTGATTCTGCGGCATTCATGAAATTATACCATCAGGCAGGGGAGGAAGAATCAGATTTCTGGGGTGATGTGCTTGATCAGGTTAGAATTTCAGGTGAATTCGGGGCTTTTGGTGAACTTTATGGTATTTCAGGGAAAGAAAGCAGGCGCCCGGGACAGACCGGAAGAATCTATTTCAGACCAACCATCTCTCTTTTTAATAATTTCAGTGTAAACTTTGATCTTTTTCTTTCTACAGAAGGAAGTGCAGCGCGTCAGAATATTAATACAATAGCACTGCATCCGGCATGGGGATGGGGTGTTGCACATATAGGAGATTTCACGCACCAGATGTCACGCTTTACACTTTCTGATGTTATGGTCAGAGGCGGCGGGCTGGAGCTTTACCCTGGTATTCTCCGGTTTCAGCTTATTGCAGGGCAGACACAAAGAGCCACAGAGCTCGGGGCGTTTAATTCAACCTACTCCCGTTATGTGGTTGCAGGGAAACTCGGAATAGGGGATGGCGGTGGTGATCATATTGATATTAATATTTTAAGAAGCCGTGACGATCAGAATTCACTCAACAGAATGATTTTCCAGCAGATAGATTCCATTCCCGGTTCAGGGGGGTCTTTGAGGGCAGATACCTCCTATGTTGGAGTAACACCTGAGGAAAATCTGATCATGGGTGTGAACTGGGGTCTTAATCTCTTTGAAAATTCGCTCAAAATAAAGAGTGAACTTTCTGCAAGCCTGTTCACCAAAGATATGTACAGCGATGAGATAGATTCAAAAGATGTTCCAGAGTTCATGCGTGATGTATTCACTCCCAGGATAACAACAAATGCCGACTATGCTCTTCATACTGAATTAGGGTATAACTCTCAACTCGGGAATGCAAGACTCGCCTATACTATTGTTGGCCCAGGCTATACATCTCTTGGCATAGCCTCGATCCTGAATGACAGACAGATTATTAACGGATCACTGAGCTTTAATGTTCTGAGCGGATTAATAACAGTTCAGACAAATTATCAGAGGCAAAATGATAATATAATACAGCAGAAACTTTTTACCACTGTGAGAGATAACTATGGTTTTGTTCTTGCAGTAAGACCTTTGAGATCACTTAGTATAACCGTTAATACAAATTTTAATTCGATGCTCAACGATGCCAATAATGATACCATAAAGGTTGATAACGGGGGATATAACGTGGGAGCAAACATTAATTATCAGTTAGATGCATTTGGGTTCAGCCACTCTCTGAATACAAATATCACAACTCAGACCTTTGCCACAAAGAGCAGAATAAGAGGTGATAATGAAGTTAATTCTCAGGGCTATAACTTTGGTATTACAACAAATTTTTCAAAACAACTTAGTACAAACCTCACTGCTTCATTAAATACCGTTGACCTGGGTCCCCGGGGAAATAATAACTCCCAGACGGTGAATGCAAGAGTTAATTACAAAATGCTTGATGACAAATTAAACAATTCTCTCTCTTATGCGTTTACTAATTCTGATGCCAGTGCAACAAGTGTCATAGTGATTCAGTCAAATTATCCTTTGTTCACAGGAAGCACTGTGGGCGTAATGTTCAGAGGGTCGTTTTTCTCAGGAAAAGGCAATAATTCAAATACATTCAGTGAATACACCGGAAGTTTTACCTGGAGTTACAGATTCTGAAATATATTATTACGGCATCATGAGATTTCCTATTGAATCCTGATTGCATGATGTAAAAGTTAAACCCGTAACATTTTGGTTCAGCGGGGAAAGTTTATAAAACTTTACAGATAAGAAAAATCTGTGGAGAGTTAATGATTTTACAAGCAAAGTGTTTAGTGGGGAGTGTGATCTTTATTTTGAGTTAATTACATCAAGCGCCTCCTTTGTTCTTTTTGCTTTGTGCAGAGCCTCAATCAGAAACTCTTTCAGCAGTTTGTCTTCTTTTTTTGTTTTATATATCTGAAGCCAGTAATCGCAAATTTCATTCAGTTGCCCGGTTAAAGCGGCCAGATCAATTATCTTACGGTAATAGAAAGGATTTCCCTCATCAAGTGAACCAGCCCGTCTGTAAGAATCGAGGGCTTTTCCCAATTCGCCGGATGACTCATAAAACTCGGCCAGGGCCTGCTGCACTTCATTAGTGGATGGAGAGAGAATATTTGCTTTTTCAAATTCCGAACGGGCAAGCTCAGGTTTTGCCGTCCGCATATAAAATTTCCCTTTTTCAATATACAAGAGTGCAGCCTGAGGAAATTCTGTTATAAGATTTTCTAAAACATCAAGAAATTCGCTTTCTTTACAGACCTGAGATAATCCGGCAAAAGATGAATAGATGATCTCTTTATACAATTTAAATTTTTCTGATTTTTTCTGCAGTGCGGCGGCACTATCGGGGTTTGTAATAACCTGACCGGAAAATGAACCGGCTAAAGACGTCTGAAGTTCTGCAGTACCCCTTATGGCACCCCTTATGGCTCTTGTAAAGTTTTGTATTGCAGTCTTTATTTCATTTTTCCCCTGGTAAATCAGGGCGATATAGAACGGGATTTCGGGAATTTCTTTTGAAAAACCTCTTATTTCTTCAAGCCTTATGAGAGAACTATCGGGTTTTCCCGCTTCATAATAAATTTTTGCAGATTCAAGATTCAATTCAAGCGATGCCGGAAATTTATTTAGACCTTCACTTATAATAAGTACCGCATCTGTGTGATTGCCGTTTTTTTCAAGATATTCATATAACAGCATATATACAGTTGCATCTGCACTCCGGCTTTCAACCACAGATTTTAATACTTTGATTGCTTCATCTTTTTTTTCCTCGAGAAAATAGTTCTCTGCAATCAGAATTTTTATGAAGTTATCATCAGCCACAGAGTCAAGAGATCTGAAAATTTCACGTGCTTTTTCAAAATTACCTGTTTGTTCATACTTCTTTGCCAGTCGTAACCCGGTCTCCTTATCATCAGGATTAAGTTCTAGATAGGATTTATAAAGTTCGATTATTTTTTCATTTTCAGAGAAGAGTTCGTAAAAGGAAATCTCGGAATCATAAACCTCTTTGTTTCCCGGAAATTTCTTTCTGAGATGTTCGTATGTAAGTTTAGCTTTTTCAGGCAGATTGTTAAATCTGTAAAGCAGAGCGAGATTGAGTTGTATCCTGAGGTCTTCAGGCTTGGCAGAGGCAATTTGCTCAAGCACAGGCAGAGCTTCTGAAAATTTCTCAAGCCCGATGAGATTTTCAAAATACATGAGTGCAAAAGTATTATCGCCTTTAAAATAACGGTATCCGTCTGACGCAAAAGGAAGTGCATCATTATATTTTTTTGATCCTAAAAGGAGCAGAAGAAGGTTAACTCTCGCTTGTTTGTTTAACGGGGCATATAATAATGCATTTTTAAAGTTTATTTCGGCTGAAATGCTGTCTTTGTTTTCAAAATCGGCAACACCTGATGAGAGAAAAACATCAGAAAGAAGTTGTTTTGCTGATGAAGAATCGGGGTGGAGTTTTGTCAATTCAATCAAGAGCTTTACAGCTTCTCTGTAGTTCCCATTGCGTGCATAAACCTGAGAAAGTGTGTACGTGGTATTATAATCATCACCGAATGTTTTCCGGTATTTTTCAAGCACAATGATGGCGTTATTGAAATCATTCAATCTTAAATGACACTCGGCGGCTGCCAGATAGATATCTTTTTCCCCGGTGCCGGAAGATATATATTTTTCAAAAATAACCGCGGCTTCCTTGTACTTACCTTTATTGTAATCATCAATTGCAGTCTTGAGATCATGGTTCTGACCTGTTGCTGCTGCAGTTAATAATAACAGAGAAAAAAGAATTTTAAACATATCAAAAGATAAAAAGACAGGGTTAATAATCACAGAAATATGTTAAAGGACATTGCGTATTACCTTACTGTGAGCAGAAGTTTTTTTTTGGTTGTATGTGGGTATGAATGAATTTAAAAACAGTTTTCTGCCTTCAGACTACCCGGTACCTCTTCATCACACAACTTGATATCTTAAAAAAGCGGGTGTTTCATTCTCCCCGGTAAGCACTATTGTAAATTAATAATTACAAATACTTTTGAGTGGCGGGTTTTCTGCAGTGAATTACAGAACAAAGAATACACTGATTGCAAAAATTTGAACTGTTGAGTTTTTAGAAAACCTTCGGCAAATACTTTTGTGAAAGGGGGTTAAAAGATCATCCGATTTGAAAAACTGACAGAACTAGCTGAATCTTGTCATGAACCGCCATTATTGCGGTGCGGTGTGACATAATGGCATTAGAAAGTGTATGAAAAAGTCTTTGGCACGGCATTTGTATATATAAGGGCAGATTGAAATAAATAAAATAAATCAAATAACCTTAAACGGAGATAAATATATGTACAATGCACATTGTGTTCCTGCAAAAAGATACGGTTTCAGAAATGTTTTTGCCGATGATAACAGAGTTTTCAATTCATTCGTAATTCCTCTCGATATTTATGAGCAGGATGGTGTGATCAATCTGGTTGCAGATTTACCGGGATTCAAAAACGAAGATATCAGCCTGAAGCTCGAAAATGATATACTTACTCTCACGGCAAAAAGAACCATTGAGAGAAATCAGGAAAAAACCAAATACTATTTCACTGAAAGAACCGGCGGAGAGTATGTCAGAAAAGTAAAGCTCCTCAATGATATTGACAGGGATTCGGTCTCGGCTGAATTAAAAGATGGCGTTCTCAGCGTTACTGTCAAAAGAAATGAAAAAGAAGAGTTAAAAGAAAGAACTATCGAAATCAAATAGGTGATATCATGGAAGGAAGTTCACTGATTCCGAAAAATGCAGATGATGCGCAATATCCGGTGTCTGTTCAAAGCATCAGAAGCTGGGAAGAATCGTTCGAAAAAGAGAGATGGACAGAACCCAAAGTAAATCTGTTTGAAGATGACGATAATTTCTACATAGAAGCAGCCATGCCGGGCGTTTCAAGAGAGAATATTAAAGTCCGTTTTGAGAAGGGAAATCTTCTGATCATGGGCAGAATAAACTATGAAGACGCCGCCAGGAGAAAGTTTATTCTCCAGGAGAGTGAGGTGGCCAACTATTACAGAAAGTTCAGGCTTTCAGACTCGGTTAATCCCGATACAATTGAGGCAGGGCTGAATGATGGTTTACTGCTGGTCAGGATGGCAAAAAGTGATAAAATAAAACCGAGAACAATCGAAATAAAATAACGATTATTGTTCAGCCAGGATAAGCCGTCGGTGATAACATCAGCCGGCGGCTTTTTTTGTTTATCCCGGACAACAACTATTTTGATAACAGGATAAATAAACCGATATTCCCATTCAAAAAACGGCATTTTCTGCCGGCAATTTCATAATGATACAGAAGGTTTAATAGATGAAAAAGATCATACTGGCATTAGTGCTTTTAACCGGTTCATTTTTCCTTAATTCATGCGGATCATCAGATGAAGGCGATCTTAAAGCTGTCTGTGAAAAACAGGTCGAAGCAATGAACAATGAGGATCTCGACGGATTAATGGAAACCATTGATCCCGATGCAAGGTTTTACGACGTTACAAAAGCAATGAGTGAACAGATATTTAAACTTTATGATCTTGAACAGGAGATAAATGATTTTAAGGTGATTGAGGTTAAGGATAACACTGCAAAAATTGAGATGACAATAACCACCATTAAAAAAGCCGGTCCTGACTTTGAAAATAACAGGATTACAAGCATTAACACGATGAATAAAAAAGATGGCAAATGGCTTTTTAGTGAGACATCAGTTAAGGAATTGAAGAAACTTTGAGGCAGTGAAAGTTCTACAGCTTAGGGATTAGTGAGACGCCCGGAAAACAGGACACAGGAAAATAGAAAGTATGAATGTATGAAGGGTATGAATGTATGACAACAACTTTGAATCCCAAATCTTGAATGAAAAGAATGGGCTTTGCCTGAATGATTCAGAATGTATTTTTGAATGAATTTGTATGGGGGTATGAATGAACTGTATGGCTGTATGACAATAACCTTGAACCTTGAACTTAGAACTTAGAACTTTGAACATCAAACCTTAAATGAAAAGAATGGGCTTTGCCTGAATGATTCAGAATGTATTTTTGAATGAATTTGTATGGGGGTATGAGCAAAAACTTGAATTTTGAACAAATTTAAGATTGTCCGCCTCCGGCGGAGATTGAAATGGACTGTTCACCCTGCCGGGGATTGATCCGGAACATTGTTACAGCCACACTATACACACTCCCGCACTGAGAACGTGAGAACAATCCGTGTTAATCTGCTTTATTTGTGTATCTATTGGATTGCTGCAACAACGCACCACGCACTCCTGCACCAATAACGGGAGAAAAGAATGGGCTTTGCCTGAATGACTCAGAATGAATAAACTGTATGGTTGTATGACAAGAACCTTGAACTTAGAACTTTGAACCTTGAACCTTAAATGAAAAGAATGAGCTTCGCCTGAATGAATCAGAATGTATGTTTGTATGAATTAGTAGGGGGTATGAAGAAATGAGCTGTATGGCTATATAACAAGAATCTTGAACATCGAACTTTGAACATCGAACCTTAAAAAAGGGGGTGAACAGCAGATCAGGATTCCTGCCATTCACCCTGAAAATCATTTTGTGAGAACCAGCTTCTGCATCAGGTTTATTTTCCTGCCGGATTTTTCCCCGATTCCTGAGAATTTTACAAAGTAGAATCCCGAATTATTGCCCGAGAGATTCACAGGTATCCGGTTGACACCCTCGCTGAAATTCCTGATATTTCCGGATAAAACATTCTGCCCGATTACGTTAAAGATCTCCATTTTAAGAGATGCCGGTTCAGTGAGACTCAGCTCTATGGTAGTTGCAGGATTAAACGGATTGGGATATGCTGCAACAGCATCGTAAGTCACCGGCGTTACCGGGTTGGGAAGATCAATACCTGTAATTTCTTCAACATTTCTCCTCCAGATACCTGAAACTGTCATTCCGTAAAGCGTTTTTCCATTGAGATGCATATCCATAATCACTTCGTTATCTGCGAACCCCTCGCTCATTTCAGTCCAGTTTTCACCATTGTCGGTTGAGTAATAGAAACGTCCCCTGGGTGAAAGTGATTTTGTATTGGCTGAAAGGAGATAGCCGTTATGATTTATTATACGCATAAACATGGCTGCATCAGTCAGATTGATCCCGTTGTAGTGGCGCGTCCAGTTTTCGCCCGGTTTCTTTTTCATTACTCCGTACTGGTAGCCTGCAATCAGGGAGTTATTGACTTTCAGCAGAGTTCTCACCTGCATTCCTGCAGAAAATAGCTCCATTTCAGTCCAGTTTTCACCATTATTCAGTGATCTGTAAATAACGCCGTTGCCACCGGTTCCGACATACAAAGTGTCACCGTCTTTAACAAAATCATAGGCTTCACCTGATACCCTCCAGAGTATGCCGTTAGATTTTTGTTCCCAGTTATTGAACGGGGCAGATGAGCGGTACACCATATCGCCCGAGGTTCCGAGGTAGAGATAATTACCGTCATAAAAAAGTGTCAATCCGTACTTTGCGAGATCAGAAAGCCCTGTATTAAAAGCGCTCCACGATTCTCCGTTATTTGATGATCTGTAAACGCCTTTACCATATGTGGCGATGTAAATTACATTATTTACCGAAATCATGTCCTCTGCCACAGGCATATCGGGGAGTCCGTTAGTCAGCGTAATCCATGAATTTCCGCCGTCATTTGATCTGTAAACATTATCTGTTCCCCCCGCAAAAATATATCCGTCTTTCACAAGAACCGCGGCATAAAGATCTTCGGGGAGCGAATTGATTTTTTTCCACTGCGCGCTGGCAGCAATGGTTAACATAAGTGTCAGTGTGTAAATAAAAAGTCGTGTCATATCCAATCTTTTATTCTTTATTTATACAAATAAAACGATTCCGGGCATCCGGAGCGGTGATGGTCTGATAAACGGTATCTGCTGATGAAACATGGTACAGTGAATTGACAAGAGGTGATGAAACCGGAACTAAATTAAGCGCGGGGGTCTGATGAAAAGAAAAAATCTGATTTTCAGATATTCAGAATTATGTAAATTTACGGATATTAATTTTAAACATTTAAAGGCGACTGATGAAAAACTTCCGGAAATATTTACTGCTTTTCTTTTCTGCATTATTAATCACTTCATGCGGATCATCTGACGAAAAGGATATAAGGGCTGCCTGCGAGAAACAGGTTGCAGCGCTTAATAAAGAAGATATGAATGAATTCCTCAGCACACTCGATGTTGAGGGAGATGAAATCCATGCCGTTCAGATGGTTTTTGAAGATGTATTCCAGCAGTATGATCTGGAAACAACTCTGAAAGATGTGAAAGTTCTTAAGGTTGAAAAGGATACCGCAGAGGTTGAAATAACTCAGGTAATAGTTAAAAAAGCCGGTGCCGATTTTGTAAATAATACAACCGTTAGTCTGAATACTCTGGTTAAAAAGGATGGCGTCTGGAAATTTTCTAAGATCGAGACAAAGAGCAAGGAAGCACTGAAGTAAAGTTGATAGTTGTCAGCCTCTCCGCCTGAGGCGGATTGCCCGTTACCCGACTCAGCATAAAGAGACATAACTGAGTGATTGTCTTCCCCGGCGGAGAATGAATGGACGGCATAAATGGAAGAAAACGCAGATTTTTTTCAGTGCTTGGTTCTTAGTGCCGGGGTTCTTCGTTGGCAGCATAACAATAGCAACGCGGATTTTACGGATTCCGCACACGGCGGACAGGTAGCGGATCAACACGGTTAATGATTGTCCGATGTTAATGGTTGTAACTATATACACATACAAACCATATCATCATACATATTTCAGTGCTCGCCGGCAGCATTGCGGGTGAGAATAAAAATTGCTAAAAGGATGATATCGGGTTAAATCAGAAAAGCAGTTTTTATTTTTAATCAGAATATTTTACCATTTAATACCGGAACCAGTAATGAAAACACTTTTGTTAACGATTCTGATAACAGTCATCTCAATAAAGGCATACCCGCAATCTCCTGATGGTTATGAAATGGTTCCTGTCACAGGCGGTACTTTCACTGCTGGTAAAAATGAGCAGGAGAGGGTTAAACCCACAGTTCAGGTTACACTGCCAGATTTTTTCATCGGGAAATATGAAGTGACTCAGGAATTCTGGGAAAGCGTGATGGGTAAAAATCCTTCGAAGTTTACCGGTGAGAAAAATCTACCCGTGGAAAAAGTTACATGGTACGACGCTGTCGAATTCTGCAACAGGCTCAGCGAAAAATATAATCTTGAGAAAGCATACAGCATAAAAGAGGGCATTGTAAGTTTTAATCCCGCAGCAAATGGTTACCGTTTGCCCCGTGAAGCTGAATGGGAGTTTGCTGCAACAGGCGGGACACAAAGAAAAAATTATCTCTTTCCGGGAAGCAATAAAGTCGGAGAGGTTGCGTGGTACAAAGAAAACTCGGGGGATAAGACACATCCCGTCGGATTAAAGCTCCCTAATGAACTTGGTCTTTACGACATGGCGGGAAATGTAAGGGAGTGGTGCTGGGACTTTTACAGTGAAAATGCAACTGAGGCTGATATCCTTACCGAGGCCCCTTTTGTGCTCAGTGAGAGGGTAACCCGTGGAGGAAACTGGATGAGCAGCCAGGCAATCCTTAATGGGAGGGACAGAAGTTACGATAACCCCACAATCGGTGCCTGGAATCTGGGACTACGACTGGCGAGAAACAGTAAGTAACAGTCCGCCGCAGCGGATCAGTGTGCAACAATGTGCAACAGTGGCAGCATCCGCAACATTATTGATTCAGAACGAAGATGAAAGGGGTTTCAATTTTTCCAAAGTTCAATTTTCAACGTTGTTTCCTGTAAAAGCTTGCTCTCTCTGCAGTCCGGGGGGCTTTTCCCGACTGGTTATACCAAACATACAACCATACCCATCATACATTCATACCCATCATACATTCATACCTTCATAGATTTATACATTCTGTTTTCTGTTTCCTTAATTCCTGTTTTATCCCCGTCGCAGATTCCCGTAATCTGAACCGGAGATTGTGCGACTCCGTCCGGAGTCGGGGTACTTATCTTTTACGGTTTTTCTAGTATTGTGTGACTCCTCCGGAGTCAGATTAGCCGGTCAATCTGAATTCTTCAAGTTTCAGGGTTATTTTCTGCCTCTTGCTTTCTGAATCCTGAGCTCCTGCTTCCTTGTTTTGCTGTTATCTATTGACGTTGGTTTTAACCGACGGAAAAGATGTCTTTGTTCCTTATCGGTTTTAACTCATTTTTAACATTCGGTCTTTATTTTGGAGACGCAAGCATTGCGTCTCTACAGATTTCCTGCCTGTTGTTTTTTTTATTGCCGTTGGTTTTAACCGACCGAGCATAGGTGCAATTTAACCGGAGATTGTGCGACTCGTCCGGAGTCGGGGTGATTATCTTTTACGGTTTTGCTTGTATTGTGTGACTCCTCCGGGGTAAAAATTTGGGAAAACTTTCTTATTACGGAATTATTTGATGCCGGAAAGGGGGAAACATCAAAAATGGGCGCGGTGATCCGGATGGTTTTACCTAAATGAGGCGAAAACTGCCCTAATACGCAAACTTTTAGAGACAGAACCTGCCGGGTCTTAATTTTATGCCACATCACGATTACGAAAACCTTAAAAAAAATTTAAAACCCGGAATGTCTTTTTAATCAAAATTTCTGCAATCTGAATTCACTTCCATTCTCGGATAGGACATTCCGGGTTCAGCTCAAACGGTATCGGTAAAAGTTCGAAGTTCAAAGTTCGATGTTCAAGGTTCGATGTTCAAGGTTCGAGGTTCTTGTCATACAGTCATACAGTCATACAGTTCATTCATTCTGATTCATTCAGGCGAAGCCCATTCTTTTCATTTTAGGTTCGAGGTTCAAAGTTGTTTTCATACAGCCATACAGTTCATACATTCTGATTCATTCAGGCGAAGCCCATTCTTTTCATTTAAGGTTCGATGTTCAAGGTTCAAAGTTCAAAGTCCTTTTCATACAGCCATACAGTTCATTCATTCTGATTCATTCAGGCGTAGCCCGTTCTTTTCATTTAAGGTTCGATGTTCAAAGTTCAAGGTTCGATGTTCAAGATTCTTCTCATACAGCCATACAATTCATTCACACCATTCAGGCGAAGCCCATTCTTTTCATTCAAGACTCAGGGTTCAAAGTTCAAGGTTCGATGTTCAAGATTCTTCTCATACAGCCATACAATTCATTCAGACCATTCAGGCGAAGCCCATCCCTTTCATTCAAGGTTCGGGTTCAAAGTTATTGTCATACATTCATACCCTTCATACATTCATACTTTGTGTTTTCCTTTTTCCTGAATCCTGATCTCCTGTCTCCTGAATCTTGCTTTCCTGTTTCCTGCCTTCTCTTTCCCGATTCTGAATTTCCTTTTATTACAGCCAAATAATGAGTAAATTTAAAGTCTGAATAATAAAATTGTTATTAATTGAAATTTACTCTTCAAGCGAAAGATCAAAGCAGCAAAGCGCGTGCAGGCTTTTTTGAAACTGCTCACGGAATAGTTGAAACCCCCGTATTCATGCCCGTGGGTACTCAGGGTACCGTAAAGGCAGTTAGTCAGTTACATCTTAAAAATGTGATTGATACAAAGATTATCCTCAACAACACTTATCATCTTTACCTGCGTCCGGGAACGGATCTTCTCGAAAAAGCGGGAGGAGTGCATAATTTCATAAGCTGGGACCGTGCAATTCTGACCGACAGCGGGGGATTCCAGATTTTCAGTCTGTCTGATTTCAGGAAGCTGAAGCCCGATGGAGTGGAGTTTAAGTCGCACCTGGATGGTTCAAAGCATTTTTTCACTCCCGCGAGGATTGTCGATATACAGAGATCGATCGGGTCGGATATCATGATGGTGCTTGATGAGTGCACCCCTTATCCATGTGATTTTGACTACGCTGCAAAATCGATCAAACTAACAACCAAATGGGCAACCCTTTGCAAAGAGGCTTTCATGAGCAGCAAAGGGAAGTATGGTTATGATCAGTATATGTTCGGGATTGTACAGGGCAGCACGTTCAAGGAGCTGAGGGAAAGATCGGCAAAGGAACTGGTTCCGCTTGATTTTGACGGTTACGCAATCGGCGGACTCGCAGTGGGTGAACCTGCAGAGATAATGTATGATATGGTCGGGTTTACTACTGATTTCATGCCTGAGGAGAAACCAAGATATTTAATGGGTGTGGGCAGACCCGAAAACCTGCTCGAATCGGTTGAGCGCGGGGTTGATATGTTCGACTGCGTAATGCCGACCCGCAACGCGCGCAACGCATATATCTTCACAAATAAGGGATGTTTCATAATTTCGAACTCCCAGTATAAAGAGGATTTTACACCGCTTGATCCTGATTGCGGCTGTTTCACCTGCCGTAATTTCACAAAGGCATACATCAGGCATCTCTTTTCGGCAAGGGAGCTGCTTGCATATGAACTGGCATCGGTGCACAACATTTACTTTTTTGTGAATCTGCTCAAAGAGGCAAGAAAACAGATTCTGAACGGCACTTTTTCCGAGTGGAAGAAGGAGACCGTTAAAATAGTTTCATTTCATCATAAACTGAAAAACGGAGGCTAATCAAGTGAACCTTTTATTTTTAATGGGTGCCCCCCCGGCGGGCGGACAAGGCGGAGACGGGCAGTGGATAAGCACACTTATCATGTTCGGCTCAATATTCCTGATATTTTATTTCATGATCATCAGACCTCAGCAGAAGAGAGCTAAAGAGAGAGAAAAACTTCTCAATTCGGTTGAAAAAGGCGATAAAGTTCTCACTTCATCAGGCATTTACGGTGAAGTTGCCGGCATCGAAGATAAAGTTGTTCTGATAAAAGTTGCTGATAACGTAAAAATGAAGTTTGACAAAAGCGCCATAGCTAATGTCATTAATAAAGAAGTTTCATCTGAGGGTTCTAAGAAAGACTAATCTTTATGGATAAATCCGTTTTTTGTTCTGTTGAAGAGGCTCTTGAAGTTATAAAAAAAGGCGATATCCTCATTGTTGTGGATGATGAGGACAGAGAAAACGAAGGCGATTTTGTCTGTTCGGCCGAAGCTATAACACCCGAAAAAGTCAATTTCATGATCTCGCAGGGACGCGGTCTGCTGTGCGTATCACTGAAAGGGGAGAGGCTTGATGAACTCAGCATCCCCATGATGACCGGGAATAATTCTGCTCTTCACGGCACACAGTTCACCGTTTCCATTGATGCCGTAAACGGAACAACAACGGGCATTTCTGCCTCAGACAGGGCAGTCACCATAAGACGACTTGTAGAATCTGACGCAACCAAGGATGATTTTGCGGTTCCCGGACACATTTTCCCCCTCAGAGCCATGAGCGAGGGAGTTCTGAGACGCGCTGGACATACCGAGGCTGTGGTAGATCTTTGCACACTCGCGGGCGTATATCCCTGCGGGGCACTTTGTGAAATTCTGAAGGAGGACGGGGAAATGGCCCGTCTTCCCCAGCTTATCGAAATGGCAGAGAAGTTCGGGCTGAAAATCCTGACGGTAAAAGATCTTATCGAATACCGTGTAAGAAAAGAAAGATTCATTTCCCGTGAAACCTCGATCAATCTCCCCACCGCCCACGGTGATTTTGTACTCCATCTTTACAAAAGCACTATTGACGGCAAGGAACACCTCGCTCTTGTTAAGGGTGATATCACCACTGATGAGCCAGTTCTTACAAGAATGCACTCAGAATGTCTGACCGGTGATGTTTTTTCCTCATTAAGATGTGACTGTCACGATCAGCTTAATAAATCGCTTGAACTGATATCAGAAGCCGGAAGAGGACTTGTGGTATATATGCGTCAGGAGGGCCGCGGTATAGGTCTTCTTAACAAACTTAAGGCATACAAACTTCAGGAACACGGACGCGATACCGTTGAGGCAAATATAGAACTCGGCTTTAAACCCGATCTTCGGGATTACGGACTGGGTGCCCAGATTCTTATGGATCTTGGTGTGAAGCGTGTAAATCTTCTGACAAATAACCCCAAAAAGATTGTCGGGCTTAAAGGTTACGGCATAGAGATCGTGGAAAGAATCCCGATTGTGGTTAAACCCAACAAAAACAACTACAAATATCTCTCAACAAAGAGGGATAAGATGGGGCATCTTATATTTGAGCTGCCTGAAACGGGGTTATAGAATTTCGTTTTTCGTGGATCGTGGTTCGTTGTTGGTGTCTGACCGCCTGTAGCGGATTGATCGTAATTCTTTCCTGAATCCTGATTTCCTGTTTCCTGCCATCTGTTGCCGTTGGTGTTAACCGCCCTTGCATATGTAACCTTCAACCGGAGATTGTGCGACTCCGTCCGGAGACGCGGCAATAATGTTTTGTTGATTTGCTAGTATTGTGTGACTCCTCCGGAGTCAGAATAGGTGAAATACGTCTATTATGAGCAAACCCGAAAAAACGAGTGCCAACGACCCGGCTGGTTTTATCTGAACGAGGCAGAAACCCCATAATGAGCAACCTCTTACATACATAACCTGCCGGGTCTTAATTTTTGCCACGTCACAATTACAAAAACCTTTCAAAAAATTTAAAACCCGGAATGTCTGTTCATTCAAAGCGCCCGGCAATTATAAATTCTCTGCCATTCTCCGATAGGACATTCCGGGTTCAGCTCAAACGGAGAACGGGCCTTGTAATGAAAAACGTGTGCCGGCGACCTCGTGAGTTTTACCCGAAACAAAGTATTCACCAGACGATCGTACGGTTCTTTCAATCCTAACCCGCGAGGTTTTAAACGTGTGCGGGTGAATAAACAAAGTTCAATTTCAGGAACCGGATATCAGTTGGATACCATCATGCTGCATGATGCGGCTAAAAAGTTGTAATTTTTCATGAATCCGAACATAAAATTGTAACGCCATCCCGATATTTTTGGGTCCGGCAAATTTGTGCTTAAAAAGG
>JABWCA010000181.1 GCA_013359345.1 Ignavibacteriaceae bacterium | reverse complement strand
GGCGGGAAACTCTGGCTGCTTGATCTTGCAACCGATAGCCAGAGAGAAGTAAAAGTCAGTGTTATTACAGATCAGCTGGCAATGATGCCTAAAAAAGTCAATGTTAAAAACTATATGATGTCAGGCGGAATTGCTCCTGACGGTAAAAGAGTGACAGTAATGGCAAGGGGTGATATCTTTTCACTTCCTGCTAAAGACGGCGTTGTTAAAAACCTTACAAACACATCAGGCGTGGCAGAAAGATTTCCTGCCTGGTCGCCAAACGGTAAATATATTGCCTACTGGAGCGATAAAACAGGTGAATATGAACTTGCCCTGTTTGATCTTGAGAAAAACACAGAAAAGATCATGACTGATATGGGTCCGGGTTACAGATATAATATTTTCTGGTCGCCCAACAGCGAGATGCTGGCATTTGTTGATCAGACAATGAAAATCTGGATTTATAATATAAAAACTGAAAAACTCACCCAGGTTGATAAAGCCATGAATCTCTATGAGGGCGGACTCAATTATTTCAATGTTTCATGGTCGTCAGACAGCAAGTGGATGGCATATTCAAAAGATCTGCAGAGCCAGAACTCGGCGGTCTTTCTTTATGATGTTGATAATGCAAAACTGCACCAGGTGACTTCAGGATTTTATTCCGACAGTTTCCCTGTATTTGATCCCGACGGAAAATATCTGTATCTGGCAACAAACAGGAATTTTTCACCTCTGTATTCAGATTTCGATAACACCTTTGTATATCCGAACTCAACAAAGCTTGCCGTGATAGCCCTGAGGAAGGATGTGTCTTCACCTCTTGCTCCTAAAAATGACGTTACTGCTGTCACCGAAGAGAAAAAGGATGAAGCAAAGGATGAGAAGAAAGAGGAGAAGAAGGATGAGAAGAAAGAGGAAAAAGCTTCAGAATCGCTGAAAATTGATATCGATGGTTTTGAATCAAGACTGGTGCTTCTGCCGGTTGATGCAGGGAACATCGGGAAACTTGCTGCCGTTTCGGGTAAATTGCTTTTCCACAGAGCCCCTAACTCCGGTTCCGAATCAAAGACCAGACCTCTCAAATATTATGATCTTTCTGAAAGAGAGGAAAAAACCATAATGGGTGATGTTGATGCTTTTGCACTTTCTGCAAACGGCAAAAAACTGCTGGTTATGAGTAAGAGCAATCTTTCTGTAATTGATGTGGCACCTGAGCAGAAGATGAAAGATATGGTTCCGACTTCAGGTATGGAAGCATACATTGTGCCAAAAGAAGAATGGAAACAGATATTCACCGACGCATGGAGGCTTCAGCGTGATTTCTTCTATGACAAAAATATGCACGGAGTTGACTGGGATGGCATGAAAGAGCGTTACATGAAGCTCATTGATGTTTCTTCTACCAGGCTTGATGTTGATTATGTTATCGGGGAACTCATCGGTGAACTTAATGCATCGCATACGTATAAAGGGGGCGGTGATATGGATTATCCGGCCTATAAGAGTGTCGGTTATCTTGGAGTTGACTGGGCACTTGATAACGGTGCGTATAAAATCATGCGCATTGTGAGAGGTGCTCCGTGGGATGCAGAAGTGCGTTCCCCGCTTGATATGCCCGGCGTTGATGTTAAGGAAGGTGACTATGTCCTTGAAGTTAATGGTGTGAAGATTGATCCTTCAAAAGATCCATATGCTTCATTCCAGGGGCTGGGAGGTCAGACAGTTGAGCTTACAGTAAACAGCAAACCAACCATTGAAGGCTCAAAGAAAGTTGTTGTGGAGCTTCTTAATTCTGAGTTCCGCCTGAGGAATCTTGAATGGCAGGAAAACTTCAGAAAAAGAGTTGAAGAAGCCACAGGTGGCGAGATCGGTTACATTCATGTAAGAAGCACAGGTATTGACGGTCAGGATGAACTGATCAGACAGTTCCACGGCCAGAGAGATAAAAAAGGTCTTATTATTGATGAAAGATTCAATAACGGAGGTCAGATCCCCGACAGGTTCGTGGAGCTTCTTAACAGAAAAGCCCTTGCTTATTTTGCAACACGAGACGGCGCAACATGGCAGTGGCCCCCCTCAACAGTTTTTGGTCCCAAAGTTATGCTGATCAACGGCTGGAGCGGATCCGGGGGAGATGCATTCCCTGATTACTTCAGAAAATCAAAGATTGGTCCCCTTATTGGGATGAGAACATGGGGAGGTCTGATTGGCTTATCAGGCACTCCGCCGCTTATAGACGGCGGTACTGTAACCGTGCCAACCTTCAGACAGTATGATCCTGACGGGAAATGGTTCAAAGAGGGTTATGGTGTAGATCCTGATATTGAAGTGATTGATGATCCCTCAATGATGGCAAAGGGTGTTGATCCTCAGCTTGAAAGGGCTATCACTGAAGTAATGAAGCTGTTAAAGGAGAATCCGCAGGGTACTCCCGAACATGCTCCGTACGAGAAAAGATAATATCCGTCATTTATTGATGGTGTGAATTTTAAGGGCTGTTCATTTTAAGGTGGGCAGCCCCGCTTTTCAAGTGACATCAAAGGCAGCATAATCCACAAATGAAACGAATTCCGCACACGGCGGACATCACGACACGAAGGAAAGTTATGAGTTATGATGTATGATTGTTTGATTGTACGTCTCCAGCCTTAAACTTTGGACACACAAATTTCACGAATAGCACTAATTAAATTTACCGGAATTAATTAATTGCTTTAGTTAATCTTGACATATGACACCCTTGTAGAAAAGAATGTATTACCAGCACCCTTTTTTTCTTCCCGCGAATTACTCCAATTGAATTGCAAAATTATCAGCCTGATAAGAGTATCAAACCTCATACAGAAAGAAAAACCTGAAATTACTGTAACGCTTCCCGGTTTTTTTTGGCTTCCCGGTACATTTGTGCTGAATAAAAGTGAAAGTATTAACTGCAATCCTTTTTTTTATCCGGCCCCTCCGGAGTTGAGGTAACGCGTCCCGGGTTGATCAGGAGTTTCCTTGGTGGTATCTGTTGGGGATGCGATGCTCGCATCCCCTGAAAAATCTAAAAAGCAGGATTATCTTCTTCAGGAAATTCCCGTAATTATCTGAATGAATTGACCATTGATATAAGCAGACAGCATTAATAATAATGACGCCATTAAGTACAACGATGTTGTGGAAATGTGATCATCATTTCACCCGTGCCGGAATAAACAGGTTGGGCCTTTCCTGATAATATCTGCCTTTTCTGATTCAGGGATGAAGAAAAAATAATAAAATACCATAAATAAAATAATGTTGTATAAATAACGCTGTGTTTATCCTCTCATTGAACATTTCCCCCGGTCCGAATAATATTGTTGATTTGACTGACAAATCACCGGCACTGATGAATTCCTTCAATAATGAACTTTCTATTTCTTGTGCCACCGTTAACTCAAACACATTTTATTGTGATGAGTGATTCAATTATCGCCGGGTATTGGTGGAGTTGAGGATCACGCCGTTCAAATCACACTATTGCATATTGATTCCCGGTTATTAATTGCTTAGATTGTAAAGAAAATTTTCAAAGTCATGAAACCCGTTTTTATCTTTTTAATCTTTGTTGCCTCATCAGTTTTTAGCTTCTCCCAGCAGGACCCCGATAAGATCTTTCTGCAGAAAATTGAACCGATATACAAGCTTGACAGCCTCTCGTTTGACTGGGCAAAAAAGTACCCGCTCTATAAAAATATCACAGCCGATCATAAAGCATTCAGTGATTCCTTAAAAAATAATCCCGCCAGGAGTGCATTCTTCAGAAATATTGTTGATTCTTTGCAGCAGAAAAAAGGTGAGCTGCGGTATAATCTGATGAGCACTGAAGAGGCCATTCTTGCAATTGCTGACACAAAGACACAGGCAGGGAGAGAGCTGATAAATTTTACCATGCTGCTGCCTTCAATAATGGGCAACTTCCTGATGAACGAGAGAATCTACGATAAAACAATTGATGAGGGTTTTATACCACCCCCACCCCCTCCGCCGGCACCGGTTCCCGTTGGTTCGCCGCCTGAACCGGGCAAACCCGGAAAAGAACCGGCAAAAGAAGGTGTTGCCTCTCCCGAACCTGATAAGCCTTCCTCTGAATCAGAGGTCAGCGATTCAGAAGGGGATGTAGCGAAAGTTGATCTGTTCAGTCAGGATATGAAAACCGCTGCAGAATTTCTTAAAGTGGAAAAAAATCTCGGGAAATCAGGATATGAGCTTAAAAAGGAAGATCTCAGAATGTTTAATCCCGCACAGAAGGAGTTTATCATTTACACAATCTTTGCCCTGAAGGGTAAGATTTTTGCGGAAAAGGAACTGACGCAATTTTTCGGGATGAAAAAATGGTATGCGCCTCAGTCAGCAGTGGTTTACACGCTTATGGATCTGACAGACAGAAAAAATTTAAGAACTCTTATACGTGAAAAGAATGTTGAGTTAAAATACTGGAAACTTAACAATTGAAGAATCAAATGAAAATATTACTTGTTTTACCCGTCCTTTTATCATTTATCCTGTTCGGCTGCTCATCGGCAATACCAAACAGAGACGTAACCGGAGAGACTTTTCCCAGCGTGAAGGGTAAATCTCTTGCAGGAAAGGAATTCAGCGTACCCGAAGATTTTAAGGGAAAGATGGTGATAATTGTACTCGGATATGTACAGAAAACTCAGTTCGATATTGACAGATGGGGCATCGGCTTTTTCACTTCCGATCTGGACCTGCCGCCTGTTTATGAACTGCCCACCATATCGGGTCTGATCCCGACTCTGATCAGCGGAACAATTGATGAAGGGATGCGTGATGGCATTCCGGAAGAATCATGGAAAGATGTAATAACTATCTACGGCGGTGACGGCTCGAAAATCAAGGAGTGGACAGGAACCACCAATCCCAATAACGGCAGGATTATTCTCCTTGACGAAAACGGTAAGGTGCTCTGGTTTTATGACCGGGGTTACGGTTTGCCCCCGCTTCAGGAACTCCTGAATAAGATTAAAGAACACAGGAAAAAGTAAAAGAACTGATCAATATTTAAGTGCATCCGTTTTGAGGCATGCCAGCGGTTCCTTTTATACCTTTAATACGGCCGGAAGTCCTGCTTTCCGGCCGTTTGTATATCTGACTTGACACGCTGCAGGATCATTTAATATATTTGCACAAACAAATCAACAGATTTTCTCACCAGAGCGGAGATGATATAGTGAAAATATAAACCCTTAAAAAAGCAGAACAGGAATTTTTGCAACTTTTAACGGAGTTTATATTATGTCGCGTATCGTCTTAAACAACCTTACATACTCTCGCCCCGATGGGCACACATTGTTTAACAATCTCAATGTTTCCTTTGAAAACCGCCGTTACGGTATCACAGGCAGAAACGGCTCGGGAAAAACCACACTTATTAAGCTGATTACAGGAGAACTGACACCTGTGACCGGAACCATACAGAACACAGGAAAGCTGGCTGTAATGCCTCAGGCAAGGGAGATGGCATCTTATGGTAAAGTTCATGAGCTTTTCAGTTCGTCTGAAAGATATCTTGCTCTTAAGAGAATATTATCGGGGAGCGTTGATCCTTCTGACTATGAAACACTTGAAGATGACTGGGAAGTTGAATCACTGATAGAGAAATACCTGGATCAGACTGGAACAGGCTATATCTCACCCGACCGTGATTATGACACCCTGAGCGGTGGAGAAAAAACAAAGGTGCTTCTTGCTTCACTTCTTCACTCCGGCCCCGATTTTATAATCATGGATGAGCCTACAAATCATCTTGACCGTGATTCAAGGATGCTCTTATATGAATTTGCAGAGGAGTATGAGAAAGGTCTCATAGTTATATCGCACGACCGTGAGCTGCTCAGAAGAATGGATGTTATATGTGAAGTTTCCGAAGCCGCAATAAAACTTTACGGCGGAAATTATGACTTTTACCGTGAGCAGCGTGCAATTGAGAAGAGTGCAGCGCTGGAGAGACTTGAGGAGGCTGAGCGATCATTGAAAAAGAGCGTTGCATTGCAGGAGCGAACTCTCCGGAATCAGGAAAAAAGGATGGGCCGGGCAGATAAAAAGGCAAAAGAGGGAGGGATCCCTAAAGTGATCAGAAATTCCAGGAGAAACAGCGGAGAAAACACCTTCGGGAAAATTACAAACTCTCACCTCCTGAAAACAGAGCGTGAAAAAGAGAATCTGGCTGCAGCAAGGGCAGGTATCGGCAGGGAATACAAAATTTCGGCTGACTTTACTGACAGGAGAATGCCGGAAGGGAAAATTATCTTCAGGGCGGAACAGATAAACTTTGCATATGACGAATTGAATAATCTCTGGCAGCAGGATTTATCCTTTGAGCTGAGAGGCAACGGACGGCTTCTGATAAGAGGAAGCAACGGCAGCGGAAAATCAACGCTGCTTCATCTGATAGGAATGGAGCTTCAGCCAAAAACCGGAGAGATAACAAGATGCTCCTCCAATATTTTCATTCTTGATCAGGCAGTAAGATTTTTAGAGGAGAATGAGACTCTGCTTGGAAACATGAAAAGATTTTCAGGCGGTAAAATTCCGGAACATGAAATGAGAATCCGGCTTGGCAGATTCCTTTTTTACGGTGATGATGTATTCAAAAAAGTATCGGTTCTGAGCGGAGGAGAAAGAGTGAAAGCAGGCCTTGCATGTCTCCTTGCATCAGATCCGCAGCCTGATCTGATATTGCTTGATGAACCAACAAATAATCTTGACCTTGAGAGCATTGAGATAATCACGGCCGGTTTAAATGAGTACAAAGGTCCGCTGGTTGTTGTTTCTCATGATCCCGACTTCGCTGCTGAGCTGAAAGTCACCCGGGAACTGGTTCTTTAGGCAGAATTGAATTAAATTTTTAATTTTGGAATAAGGATTTAACAAAAGAGGAATGCCGCATAATGAAAAAAAGATGCATCTGGTGCAACAGACACTCTGATAACATTAAAGAAGTAACGGTTACGCTCCCAAAAAGAAGAGGCTTTGATTTTGAGACAAAGACATTTCCGGTTATGCCTGAATGTGAAAAAGAATTTCAGAGTTTTGCTGATTTTATGAAAGAAAAAACTTCATTTCTTATGACCGGTATTCTGATATCAACGGCGGCAATTATACTGGCTTCTGCTGGACTGATAGCTGAGCTGGTCAGTGACCGCACTGCAGCCTGGGTGATAGGAGCAGCGGTTGCGGCACAGGGAGTGCTGATTGTAAAATATCCGTTTGTCACTCCCGAGACAAGGAACGCATTCGGGGTAAGGAGCTCGGTAAAGGTTGCGAGAGTAACCGGTGCTATAGCGGCTCTCACGGGGATTATTATACCAATACTTTACTATTTTAAGACGGCATGACATTGATTTTCAGACTGCTTTTTTTGATGATTATACTGCCTGCGGTACTTCCGCTCAGAGCAGACTCAATATATTTTGTAATAAGGGTTGATGACATCTTTTCAAGCTCAACTTCTTACGGTGCAGCAACAAATTATAATTTTGAGCGTGCGGTTGAGGCGGGCGGGGGAAAGGTTACATATGTGACTATACCCCACAGGCTTATTGAATGGCACAATGCCACCGGTTACCTTACCCGCGAGCTTGAAAGCAGCATTCTGAGAGGGCATGAAATTGCCCAGCACGGGCAGGATCACCGCTGCGACAGGTGTGCTTCAACAGGGCATGAAATGTTTTGTGCAACTTACAACTCGGGATTTACTCTTTCTCAGCAGAAAAACAATCTGGCTGCGGGCTTCAGGCTTCTGAGAGATACCGTCGGTGTAATTCCGGTATCTTTTGTATCGCCGGGTCATTATGAGGACTCGGTTACCTACAGAGCGCTGGCAGAATCCGGCTTTTCAATTATATCAACTACAAAACATCCGACAAAATCTGAGGTTTATCCCGGACTTTATAATCTCGCCCCGAATGAAGAATTCACCTGGCTGATTAAAGAACCTGATTATAACACAAAACTGAATGCAGCTCTGGCAGATATTGATCTGAGAGGGCCTGAGCAGGGATACTACTGCCTCCTGTTTCATGATCCTTTCATCAGGCCGTCTTATGAAAACGGGATCGTAGTGAGGTGGGTGAAACAGCTCATGGATTCACTGAATGTCAGATATGGAGGGAGGATAGTTTATACAACCCTTACTGATGCGGCTAATAAACTGAGGGGTATAACAACAATAAAAGATGAAGGCCTGATGCCGGAGCTCTTTTCAATGAGTGAGGTTTTTCCTAATCCATTTAATCCTGAGACGTCTGTTAATTTTACTGTGCCGGATTATTCACCGATAAGACTGGAAGTATTTGATATAACGGGTAAATCTGTAAAAGTGCTCACAGATGATTATTATCACACGGGCACATATACTTTAAGATGGCAGGGAACAGATGAAAATAATCTTCCCGTCGCTTCAGGCACCTATTTCATAAAGCTGAGCTCAGGCAGCATGCACCTGATCAAAAAGGCTTTGCTTCTCAAATAGACTCAGCAGAAATTTATTCCGTTATGCAGCGTCATCCGGTTTTTACCCCGGA
>JABWCA010000180.1 GCA_013359345.1 Ignavibacteriaceae bacterium | reverse complement strand
TAAATGATTATAAATATAAATAACGACAGGATTTATGGGCAGAATATTTGAAAAAAGAAAACATAAGATGTTTGCGCGCTTTGCAAAAATGTCTATGGCTTTCAACCGTGTAAGAAGAGAAATTGAAATTGCAGTAAAAGCAAGCGGACCCGACCCACAGACCAACTCCCGTCTCAGGATGGCAATGCAGAATGCAAAAGCCGTTAACATGCCTAAAGACAGAGTTGACGCAGCTATAAAAAGAGCATCGGAAAAAGACACCTCGGGATATCAGGAAATTGTTTATGAAGGAATTGGTCCCCATGGTATTTCCGTAATGGTCCTTTCTGCCACCGATAATCCGAACAGAACAGTAGCCAATATCAGACATCA
This sequence comes from Ignavibacteriaceae bacterium, assembly GCA_013359345.1. Lineage (GTDB taxonomy): Bacteria > Bacteroidota > Ignavibacteria > Ignavibacteriales > Ignavibacteriaceae > JABWCA01. The sequence goes on along the minus strand of JABWCA010000180.1, from coordinate 8,200 downwards.
TTTCAAAAAGGGGGGAGGCTCACTGGGCAACTCAGGCAGCGTCGCGTTTAATTTTGAACACAAAGGTCTCTTTAAAATATCAAAAGCTGCAGCAGGTGATCCTGAAGAGCTTGAACTCGAACTTATTGATGCAGGGCTTGACGAAATGGATGGCGATGATGAATTTCTTTATATCTACTGTCCTTTTGAATCCTACGGAATTATGCAGAAAACGATTGAAGATAAGGGCATAGAGGTTCTCACAGCCGAACTTCAGTACATTCCGACAAACTACAAGGAACTTACAGAAGAACAGCAGACAGAAGTTAATGAACTGATAGATCTCCTCGAAGAGGATGAAGACGTTCAGTCGGTCTACCACAACATGCAGTAAAATTCAGAAGAGAGGCACCTGAAGCCTCTCTTTTTTTCTTTATAAATTCAGGAAAGATTTACAGTATAATGACAAAAATGCGTACATATCTGAAGGAAGCAGCATCACGGGAAAACTTAATCTTAAAGATTTCATTGGGAGTCATTTTAGGATTCCTGCTTGTTTCGTGTATTTAGACATATCGGTAGCAGTTTCTTCAGTTTTATTATATCTGATTAACTCACTCGTCTTAAAACATCTGCTCCACTCCCCTTTTCTCAGCTTCTATTTTAACGATATTATGGGCGGAGCGCTTTTTATTTCCTATCTCAACCTCCTTTTCGGCTGGTTCAGAGTGAAAGAGCACCTTCTCAGAAAATTCCATGTGATTGTGTTTATAATGCTCGCGGCAGGAGTTGGGTGGGAATATTTAACACCTCTCTATAAAGAATCAACCAGCGATCCTTATGATCTTCTTGCGTACCAGGCAGGCGGACTTATCTATTTTACCGGCATCCTGATCACGAAAAGATTTTGTGGCGGAACGTCAGGGGTTCAGAAATAATATTTTCATATTTCCCGGTAAACCGTTGTAATCGGACTTAAATTGTTTGATTCCACCCGAATCACCGCCGTTGATTTGCCAATGAAAACAAAACTATTCCAGAAAAACGTTTGCCCGTTTTGACTCCGGAGGAGTCACACAATACTAGGATAAATCAGGACCAGGAGAACCACGACTCCGGCCGGAGTCGAACAAAAGACGATGGAATTATACAATCAGTCACAGCATAATTTTTACCCTGGTATCCCGCCCCGTTTGTGCTGTAACCCGGGATGTCCTATTGGAGAACGGAAAGATATTGAGATGGCTTATTCACCTGCCTGAAATGACATCCCGGGTTTTAACTTCTGTCTGTTGATTTTCGGATGGATCAGGAAATTTTAATTCAGGACCTTGCAGGTTCAGTTTGCGGGGTTATTACCATCATGAAATTCATCCTTCATGCGGGTAAAAGCGGCTTCCCTGCCGAACCACCGATCAAAATACTTTATAATTCACAAATTATTGCTCACCGCAGTAAAAAGAAAATCTGTCTGTATATATTTGTTATGATGATTCTGATCAATTTTCATACATAAAAAATGCTGAAAATCATTCCTGTTACCGCAGAGACTGCAAAATTTGAGCTTGAAAAAAACCCGGGGTTTGGCGAGGCCATTGGCGCGGAGGTTCCTGCAAACTGGCCGCCAGAGATTCTTGCTGATGCCCTTGGATACTTCTACAATCTGCTCCGTGAAAATCCTCAAAACACCGGCTGGTACGGATGGTATGCGATTGACGAATCATCCGGCAAACCCGTTTTAGCGGGCAGCATCGGATTTTTTGGTCCCCCTGATGAAAATGGCATCGTTGAAACCGGCTATTCAGTATTGCCGCAGTTTCAGAACAGGGGACTCGCATCAGAAATGATCAGACAGCTTACAAACCACGCTTTCAGTACCGGGAAAGTCAGATTCATTGAGGCAGAGACTGATCATGATAATACCGCATCTCAGAAGGTGCTTATCAGAAACGGTTTCAGGCTTATCAGTGCAAACAATGAGAAGTACAGGTACCGGCTTGAAAAAGCAGACCCGCATAATTAATACAGAAAACCAAAGCCATGGCAGTTAAAATCTTACACATTATCGCATCGCTTGAATACAGCGCACCCCACCTGAGAAAATTTCTGAACAAAAAGACCGGCTCGGTTGATGATGTTGTCAGCTTTATGCTTGAAGCCGCAGGCACAATGAAAGAAGATGATATTCCGGATGTGATTAAAGAGATGAGAGATATTGTTAAGGATCCCGATTATGTCGAAATTCCGGATCTCTTTACCGAAAACATATACCGCTCAATGCTTTCATTTTGTGCAAATCTTGATGACGGGGAGAAAGCCAAAAAGCTTATGTCTGTGCTTAAGGATGAGTCATCATATAAAAAATTCAGGTACAGATGCCTAAAGCTGAATCTGCTTAAAGAGTTTGAGATGTTTCAGCTGAGTTTCCTGAAAGGTGCGGTTGAAAGCTGGCTTAAGAGCATAAATGTTGATTATGAGGATGACTCCCGCGCAGTTTAGCTGCTTCCGGGATCAATAAGCTTATAACCCTTCCCGTGAATATTGATGATTGCTATTCCGGGATCGGCTTTGAGCAGTTTTCTTAACCTCACAATGAACACATCCATGCTGCGGGCATTAAAATAAGAATCATCGCCCCAGATTTCTTTAAGCGCTGTTTCTCTTTCAAGTCCCGTGGCTTTGTACTGACACAGCAGTTTCAGCAACTGTGATTCTTTTGTAGTGAGCTCAGCTGATGTTCCGTTAAATGAGAGGCGCTGTTTAACCGGATCAAAAAGATACCCGCCGATACTGAATACGGTCTTATCGGTAACCGGTGCAGATGCCCCCGCGGTACGTCTCAGCACAGCCCTAATTCTGAGAAGTAGCTCCTCCATGCTGAACGGTTTGGTTATGTAATCATCACAGCCAAGTTTAAATCCCTCTATTCTGTCTTCACTGAGTGATTTTGCGGTGAGAAAAATAACCGGAACATTCTGATCCTTTTTTCTGAGTTCTGCCACAAAAGTGAAGCCGTCTTTTTTAGGCATCATGATATCAACAAGACAGATATCAAATGCGCCCTCATTAAAAGCCAGGGTGCCCTCCTCACCATCTTTGCAGTGAACAACCTCAAAACCGTTCATTTTCAGGTGTTCATTCAGAATAAACCCGAGATTGGGGTCATCTTCAAGCAGAAGCACCTTAGCCATCATTTTTCTCCTCAAGGTATTTCAGTCTCACTTCAACTGTGGTTCCCTCACCCGGTTTACTTTTGACCGTTACCTCACCATCATGGAGCTCTATTATTTTTTTAACATAACTCAGCCCCAGCCCGAACCCCTTAACATCATGTTTATTGCCGGTAGGCACCCGGTAGTACTTGCTGAATATATGTTTAAGCGAATCACTTTTAATCCCGATGCCGTTATCAGATATTCTCACCACAGCATAATCACCTGTCCTTACAGAATCAACCGTGATTACGGGTTCTTTCTGAGTGTACTTTATAGCGTTATCGATGATGTTAAAAAAGAGATTTTCAATATGGAGCTCATCTCCCTCTGTTATCAGCAGATCAGAAGTGAGAGATTTATTAATAACACCGCCGGCTGCCTCTGTCTGCACCGAAACATTCTGAACAACCCTCTCCAGAAGCGCATTAAGATCAATCGCCTTTTTATTAAGCTTTATCTCCCCCTCCTCAAGAACTGCCATCTGAAGAATCTTATCAACCTGCCGCCTCATTCTCCCTATCTCGTCGCTTATTATTGCATTATATCTTCTGAGCCTTTCGGGATCATCTGCAACTTCCGGTTTCCCTATGGCTTCGGATGCGAGAGAAATACTCGAAATAGGTGTTTTAAACTCATGGGTCATATTATTAATAAATCCTGATACAAGCGCCGCCAGCTTTTCCTGCCGGAAGATAATCCTGATGGTATAAAGGAAGCTGAAAAGAATAAGCAGGGAGAGAAGCCCGGATATTATGTAAAGCGGGATCATTTTCCTGAAGATGAACTGATTCTCACCTGTAAGAATAACCGAAAGGAAATTTTTCATTGGCGATCCTGTGTTCGGGAAAAGCTGAACCTTATAGGGGCTTGCTATAAACTCTTCTGTTTTTTTCTGGTTACCATCAACCGTCACAAGGATATCAAGAGAATTGAGAAGCCCTGATTCAAAGGGGAGATCAATATCTGCAGATTTAAGTTCCTGTGTGAGGAGTGAATCAACAAGCCCCCTTTCCACCCTTTCACTTATGGGCAGCGAGCTGTTGAAAACAAGCTGATCAACTATATTTGTTACGAAAACCGTCTTCTTATCTGCCGGCAGTTTCTTTAAATAATTGATCACCTTCTGAGAATCTGTAACCGTGACATAAGTAAACTGAGCTGAATCGATTCCCGATCCTGAAAAGCTGAAATTGGGGCCTTTGCCAAACTCCTTGTAAACAAATACGGAATCCCCCTTTTTCACACCTGATGCTGTGTCGGTGTATTTATAGGAAAAAGAGAACCCCTTCTGATTTTTTATAAGCGAATCAATAAGCGGCGGTTTTCCCGGGTTATTAATTCCCGGCGCGTGATCCTGTACAATAACCATGGTATCGGGCTTAACACCCTTCGGAAATGTGGTGACCATGCCTTTTACTGAATCATCCACACTGAACACGTACTGATAAATATTCTTTTCGGCTTCTCTTGCCTCAATCTTTTCCGAAACTCTCTCAAGAACATTCATTACGTTTCTGCGGAACGATTCCTGCTTCTGCTTCACTGCTATATCAAGGAAATACGCCTGGAGTGATATAAGCCCCGCAAATGCGGCAAAAAGCACTATTCCTGAAACTGCGATTACTTTTTTACTGATTTTCATGATCCAAATTTAACCTCTTTTCTCTTTATTCTGTAATGCTTTAACACTTGTTAACATTTCCTAACACCATTTAACTATTTCCTCCCGGCTTCTGATTTTAACTTTGAATCACAAACGCAGAATAATTTTTTATCAGAAAACAGGAGAAAAAAATGAGACATCTCTTCATCCAGATTTTATTACCGGTTTTATTCATATCCGCAGTAAATGCTCAGGTATTTAAACAATTCACAGCCGGTGAAAAAGTCTGTAACGTTCTCGAGATTGGGGGACTGATAGTCCAGAGCAAGGATGTGATAAAGTTTGAGATGGTAATTCCCTCAGACAAAAGACCGAAAGGATATGAAAAGGTTGACATTAAGGCCGGTGATATCATTAAGATGATGAACGGGAAAAAGATAAAAGACGTGAAGGATATTGAGGATATTTATAATAACGCAAGGGTTGGTGACGAAATTAAATTCGGTCTTGACCGTTCGGGAAATCTCTTTATTGCTTCCTTTAAAAAAGCGGATCCCTCAAAGCTGCCTCAGATTAAAACCATAACGATGGGCGCCGACGGGAAAGAAAGCCTTGTGCCGCTTCCCGGAACCGGTCTGATTGCAAAAGAATCAGGCGGGAAACTTGTGGTTTCTCTCGTATTGCCAAACGCCCCTTCAGAAATAACGAAGGCAGGCGTAAAAGAGGGCGATGTTATAGTGTCAGTTAACGGTGCAAAGGTCAGCGGAAAAGACGGGGTTGAGAAAGAACTTTCAAAAGTAAAGACCGGTGACAATATGAAAATGGAAATAACCACCGGCGGAAAAACAAAGGAAATAAAATTCAAAAAGGCCGAAGACGGCGGCAAATTTATAATCAGGAAGTAACATGCAGACATTAAGATTAATTGCTCCTGCCATTTTAATGTGCCTCTTTTTTCTTGTTCAGACAGCAGATCTTTTTCCGCAGGTCAACTACAATCAGCGGGATGATAAGTACAGGCTGCTCGGGCTGAAAAGGGCAAAGGAAATTTATGAAGCAGCAAAAAAAGAACTTGAAAGGGCAAAGGAGCTCTACAATAAGAAATTTATGTCGGAGGTGGAGTTTGATAAAATCAAGGCAGCTTATGCAGATGCCGAGGTCAACTATCAGCAATCCCTTCTGGCAGTGCTCTTTGAGAACCAGTTTGTAACCGTTGAGGATGCGGTGAAGTATCAGACAAAGGACGGAAAAAAAAGAGTGCGTCTCCGCATGGCAAACACCTCAGCCGGCTCAGAAGAGTACAGAAAACTTCTGAACATTGATGAACCTTACTTTAAAACGCTTCAGCCTGATGTTATAAGCAATGTTTACGTCTCACTGGCAAATGACCGCAATGAGATAATTAGCCGGCCCTATGAGTCAAAAATCACCGAACTGCATTACGGCCAGCCGCGTGATCTCGATTTCCAGCTTCTGCAGGACCTTGATGCCGTAACTGTGAACATAATATTCGGCAACGGCAGCACAAGATCAATGAGGATATACCTGCAGAAGGATCAGTCGAAGAATATTGCTGCAGTGCAGTCGGAGCAGTTCTCTCAGGAAGGTGAGCTCGGTAATTCTGCCGTGTATGATCTTACCCTTGAGCTGTTCAGCGGCGAAAGCAATACTTTCAGCCTCGAGGTTGTGAACCTGCCTGATCAGATAAACAGGATTTTCAGGGATCCGCAGACACGTGCAAGGCTGAGTCAGCTGAGGTTTCTTGAAAACGCAAATACACGGAAAGTCTCGCTTGAAGTGACTTTGCCCGACCGCCCGAATGAACTCATTAAGATGGATGAATCGATTTCATTTTACGTAATGGTGATTCCGGTTGAAAGAATGGATGAGTTCAGGCAGAGAAACGGCAGGAAGTGGAGCGAGGATGAAATTAAAGCATTTAACGCCGGGTATGCCAAACTTGAACTTATACCAAGAGGCAAGGGAAGGCTGATAATCAAAGCCCCCCAGCTTTATTTCCAGACTAAGAAATCGGAGCAGATAACCGGTTATATCGATCTGGTTAATGAAGGTAGCGGGCGGCTTGATAACACCGAGGTTAAAATTGATGCCCCGCTCAACTGGCTGAAGGAAGTGACCCCCCGGGTTACTGATAAAATTGAGACGGGTGGAGAAAAACGAGTCGGCTTCAGGATCACTCCTCCGGCAGATGTTCAGCCTGGCAGATATGAGATCAGAATCAAAACCACGTCGATGTCAGATAATCAGCCTGTAACAGTTGAGGATAAGGTGGTCACCATCGAGATTGAAGGAGAAACCAGCTTTCTGGGCACCTTGTTTGTGGTGCTTCTTATAACGGGAGTGCTTGGCGGAATAGTATGGTTCGGAATAAAACTTTCACGGAAATAAATTTCAAGAAACAAGGAGAACAAAGGTAATGAAGACAATACTTGAAGCAGTTAATCTCACAAAGAGATACGAGGATAATCAGACCGCACTTAACGGAATCTCATTCAGGGTAAACGAAGGGGAAATCTTCACCATGCTGGGGGGAAACGGAGCGGGCAAAACCACAACCATCAATCTGTTTCTTAACCTGATTGAACCCACCGAAGGAGAAGCACTCATTAACGGCGTTTCTTCTCACAAAGATCCTCTTGAGGCAAAAAAATATGTCTCTTACGTTTCTGAGAATGTGATGCTTTACAACAACTTCACCGCATATCAGAACCTCGATTATTTTGCGAGGCTGTGCGGAAGAACCTCTCTCACTAAAGATGATTACAGGAATGTGCTGCTCAGGGTGGGTCTGCAGGAGGAGGCGCACAATAAAAAACTGAAAACCTATTCAAAGGGGATGCGCCAGAAATGCGGCATTGCAATAGCCATAATTAAAAATGCCCCTGCTGTAATACTTGATGAACCAACTTCCGGCCTTGACCCAAAGGCAGGTTTCGAATTCATAAAGCTGCTTGAAACCCTCAGAGATGAAGGAAAAGCAATCCTGATGTCAACCCATGATATTTTCAGGGCAAAAGAGATTTCAACCACAATCGGGATTATGAACCGCGGCAATCTGGTTATGCAGAAACCTGCATCAGACCTTGCCGGTGAGGATCTTGAAAAACTCTATCTCGAATACATGGCCGGTGAATATGTCAGCTAATCTTAAGTCAGGTTTTAAAAAGGAGTTATCATGTTAAAAATATTAATAGAAAAAGAAATAAAAGATGCGGTTCTTTCAACAAAATTTGCAGTCACATTTCTGATATGTTCGGTTATGATTCTGCTTTCATTTTATGTGGGCGCTAAAAACTATCAGGTCAGCAAACAGAGGTATGAAGCTGCCGTCAAGGAAAATCTGAGACAGCTTGAAGGATTGACCGACTGGATGGCGGTAAAC
>JABWCA010000179.1 GCA_013359345.1 Ignavibacteriaceae bacterium | reverse complement strand
TTTCCGCCGCCGGCTGATGCAAAAAAAATGCGGGTCGGTAAAATCGGCCCGCACTCTTAAGAATTGCCTGATCAGTTATATCAGAGATTCCAGATTCTCTCTTCAACCACAGAAGTGACTTCATTAAGAATGGTTTCAGCCTCCTGAAGAACCTCTCTGCACTGATTTTTAGTCTCTTCCTTATAAACAGGGTCTTTTATGCCTTTAAGGTTTATCAGCACATTATAAACTCCGCCTTTAACACCCGTGAATGCCGATACCGCACCAACGCCCACATCGGTGATAGAATTGGGATTGCCCAGCCTTACCACCACCTGTGCCTGTTTAAGGGCGTTAAGAGACTGCAGAGCAGTGTTCATGGGCACTTCAATTGCTTTTTTGAGTCCGGCCTCCATGGCGGCAGATCTCTTCTTCTTTTCATCTTCATTGCCCTTGGGCATTCTGAGTGCATCCATATATGAATTGAATGCCTGAGTATCAAGATCAACCCCTCTTATCAGGTCACGGAGAATGCTCTGGCATTCAACGGCGGCAGAATTGAGTGCCGCATCATTTTCATTATCAGATTTTTTATAGGCGGTCAGGTTAGACACCATTGAACACAGGCCGGCACCAAGAGCACCTGAAAGCGCCGCAATCGAGCCTCCGCCGGGGGCTGGGGTTTCCCGCGATACCTCGTCTGCAAAATCGGTCACCTTCATCTCAACCAGTGCCTTCGGATCGTTTTTCGGGATGCCAAGCACTCTTTCATCAATGTTAAAGCTGCTTACATCATTGAGCTGAAGCGACTGCACGGCGGTTTTAAGGACATCACGCCACGGTATTCCGGTGCATCTTCCCTGTTTTGCAAGGTAATGGATTCCTGTTTCATACAATGCATCAAACGGCACCATTCCCACAATCTCGCTTCCTGTTACAACCAATCCTCTCTGTTCTGCCAGTCTCCTTGTTTCGTCAAGAACGTGATGCATTGAGGTAACTTTAAAGTTGGTCAGGTTGATTGAGATCTGAACCCTGTCATATTCAGGCACTGCCCATCCTATAGCCTTGCAGTACTTAAACTTACCCGGAATTTTAACGCTTTCCCCTTCCGGTTTTTCAGGGTCAATATTATTGAGAACAAGCAGTTCCTTCAGGTCATAACCGAATTTGCTTTTGCAGTATTCTGCCGTTTCATCAATTGTTTTGCCCGTAAAGTCATCAAGTCCGGTTGGATATGAACCGGCTTCATATTTAAGTATTTCTTCGCTTTTATTATAAAATCTTGTATCACCGTTCTGTTTTCTGGCAGAACGCCCCTTCTCACGCAATTCAAACGCTATATCTGTTGCATACCTCACCTCACGGGTGTTCAGGCTTATATTATATGCAATCAGGAATTCTCTCACACCCATAACGGTGGCGCCTGCCCTGGCATTAAATTCACCGGGCCCGTAATCGGGTTCCCATTCAGGTTTTTTCATCTTTTCCTGAAGTCCCTCATACTCACCTGCCCTTATTATTGCAAGGTTTGACCTTTCAGGCGAGGGGGCAGACTTTTCATAAAGGTATACCGGAATTCCCAGTTCCTCACCGACCCTCCGTGCAACATCATGTGATAATTTTATTGCCTCTTGTTCGCTCACTCCCGCCACCGGAATGAACGGGCATACATCTGTGGCTCCCATTCTGGGGTGTGAGCCCTTATGCACCGACATATCAATCAGCTCGGCAGCCTTCTTTATCCCCCTGAATGCGGCCTCGCCCACCGCTTCAGGCGAACCGGTAAAAGTTACCACGGTGCGGTTCATATCAGCACCGGGATCAACGTTAAGCAGGTTTATTCCTTCAACGCCGGTTATTGCATCAGTTATCTGTTTTATTATATCAGGATTTTTTCCCTCTGAAAAGTTGGGAACGCATTCAATGATTTTTTCGGGCATCATTTCCTCAGTAAATTTTTATTTTATATTCAAAATTACTCTTAAACTGCAGCATAATCAAAACTGATTATTGATATTGCCGTCTTTCTTGTCTGAAACTCATAAAGGCATCGGTGATTCAGTTAAAAAGGTGACTTCCTTCCCGTTTACCGGCCTGTCAGATTTCCGGCATACCTGAGCAAATCTCTCGGTTTTGTTAATTTACGCGGCTATTATTATTTTTGATTTTGTGACTGACTATTAACTGTACGGGAAGGCAGGATGAAAAAGACTTTTATAAAAAAAGAGGTCAGACCCCGGAGAGAGATTTTTCCTGATAAGGCGGATTACGCGGCAGAGGCGGCAACACTTGTTTTTCTTCTGATCATCTTCATAATGGTTTTAACAGGTTATGGCAGTCTGCCTGATCTGATACCCATGCATTTTAACTTTGAAGGGAAGGTTGATTCCACCGGTGGTAAGATTAATATATTTATTCTTCCGGTCATTTCGCTGGTGATGTATTTTTTTCTCACCGTGATTCAGCGGTTTCCCCATACTTTTAATTATCCGGTTAAAATCACGGAAGAAAATGCCTCCTATCAGTATCACACAGCCGTGAAAATGATCCGGTACCTCAAGCTCATTATCATTCTTGAGTTCGGGCTCATAACAGCCGCAATTTTAACAGACACCTATAATTCATATCTGAATCCCGTTTACCCCACAATTGTATTTTTGATTTGCACCACTGTACTCATCATAAGATATCTTATGAAAGCCTCATCTGGCAGTAAAATCAGAAAAGAAGACTGATGCAGCGCAGATTCTTCAGGAAAGACCCAGTTCCCTTTTTATCTCAGCAATTTCACTCTTCAGGTTTTCAACCTCAGCCTTAAGTTTTTCAACCTCTTCTTCCAGCGGAGTCCTGAAACTCACTTCAACAATCTCACCGTTACTGCTTACTTCGGGATTGCCGTAAAAAAGATGAATAAATTTCCTGCTGCGGCCGTGGGTTCCGGGAACCTGTGTAACAAGTGGTTCTTCACGGTTCATCATTTTTTCGATCACAGAATCGGCCTCTTCAATATCCGCAAATGAGTAAATTCTGTCACAGCGTGTTTTAATTTCACCAACCGTCTGTTCGCCCCTGAGCATCAGGACAGTCAGAACCGCAGCCTCAGGCTGAGAGATTGCAAGTCTTTCACACAGGAATTCTTTATATTTAATCACCTTAAGTCCTGCACCCGATACACGGGTCACGAGTCTCTTGTCATTAAGATTCTCAACACAGGCCTCAACTGTCTGCTCACTGTAATCAGTTACCGGCTCCCTGCTGCTTTTCTGGTTGCAGGCTGCCGTAAGACTGTTAATGCTCATAGGGTAATACTCCGGGGTTGCATACTTTTTTTCCATCAGTGAACCCAGAACTCTTACTTCAACAGGTGAAAGGAGCATATCTTTTTCCTTTATCTTATTTTTTAACCTTGGGCAAATATTTTATGATATTAACCTCCTCCGTTGTTACGAGGCCTCCGCAGCCCGATTCCTCAAATATGGAATCAACAACAGGCAGAAATGCATTTATCTTATCTTCCGTATCGGCAATCTCGATTACAACGGGCAGGTCTTCAGATAATCGCAGTATTTTGGCTGTATGGATGCGGCTGCTGCTTCCGTAACCCATGATTCCGCGGGTGACAGTTGCACCGGCAAGTCCTGCTTTTTTGGCTGCAATAACAATCTGTTCATAAACAGGCACATTGTGTAAAAGATCACTTTCGCCTGTAAAAATTCTCACAAGCCTTTCCATATAAACGCCCTCATTTATTTCGAAAGAATGTAAGCCGAATAAACTGCTGCAATGGTGGCTGCCACATTAAGAAGCACATTGCCGCCGGCAAGCAGAAATTCACGGTCGCGCAGCAGATTGAATGTTTCAAGAGAAAATGTTGAAAAAGTGGTTAATCCTCCGCAGAAACCAACCGTGAGAAAAAATTTCATTTCACGCCCGGCAAGCTCTTTTTCCGCCAGCCAGAAGATCACAATGCCAAGAATAAAACTGCCGAGCAGATTCACCGCAAAAGTGCCGTAAGGAAAAAGCGGACCCGTATAACGCTGCACAACACCCGAGAGCCAGTAACGCAGCACACCGCCTAAACCCGCTCCCAGAAATACTGATATGTAAATACTCAATTTGCTGTTTTTGATGTGGATGATTTAATTATGCAAAAATATGAAATATTCACTGCTTATCCACAGGCAGATTATTTATCAAATTGATTTTACCTGAAGATAAACCTATTGATGGGGCAGAAGTATCATGAATGAAAGAATTATCCCGGTTCTCGCCCGTTGATTATAATTGTTTACAATTCATCACAACTCTCATTTTACAGGCGGGGAACTCATTCCCGGGCAGACTTAACAATTTCCAGGCCGTTCAAAGCGGGAATTCAGAGGGGGGGGAATTTTTGCACAGGTCAGGATAAATTGAGGGAGGTTAAGAATAAATTAAAGGCTGCTTTTACACAGCCCTTTATCTGATTCATTCCGATCAAAACCATCAGTTCCTGCATTACTGTCCTGTGCCTGCAAGCCTGATACCTGAATCATCCTGATGCTGCCTGTAAACTGCCAGATACATTCTTTTCACTTCGGTGTTTTCCTGAATCCGTGCATAATCCCTGAGTCTTGCAAGCACTTCATCATTATCAATTCTGTAAACTGAGAGTGCCGCAAGAATCTGATTTTCAGGTTCGCTCTTATCAAGCAGAACCTCTTCAAGGGCATCTGACGCTTCTTTTATTCTGTAAAGCCCTGCAAAATAGATACAGTTTCTTTTGAGTCCGTAATTCTCCGAATTAATTCCTGCAATCAGTGACTTTACTGCATTTGCTCCGGGAACTGTTTTGCTGCCGTTCTGTGCATTAACCGTGTTCAGAAGAAACAGAACCATCAAAACAACTGTTAAAAAAACCGGCTTTTGAACTACTGTTTTCATGACTTTCTCACTTTCTTGTTTGTTGCTCGGGTGCAAATTACTCACCGGGTTTGTCATAAAAGTCACAGGCAGGTAATGTTTTGTAACAAATTGTCACTGAACTTTTGGAATTCCTTAAAAGTCAAAATTCCTTATATTGTTTTAGTTTTTATTATAATTTTCAATCATCCCACGGATTATTAATGGCGAAAAAAAACACCGAAAGGAAAATCGGTAAAACACAAATCAGCGAGAAGAAACCCCTGATAGACCCAAGGTATAAAAGCCCGATCTATACAGCCATATTTTTATTTGTATGTCTTGTTTTCTTCGTTTATAATAATTTTCTGACCACCGAGCAGGAACATGGCCCTCTCCCTCCTTATTATAAGGCGGCTGCGGCTGATTCAGCAGCTCATGACTCAACGGCTGTGAAGCCAAACTGATAATCCTGCATCTAACATTTACCAATAGAAAGGAATCGGATGAAAAAGTATTTATTATCAGTTCTTGCGCTTTCGGCTGTGATCTTTTTTGCCGGATGCGGTAACGAAGAGAAACCTGAACCATTATCAAATGATGCCGGAGCTCCGGGTAAAGCACAGACTGAGCTTGCACCATCATTCAAACTTACATCAATTGACAACAAACAGGTCTCGCTTGATGATTATAAGGGCAAAGTGGTTCTTCTTGACTTCTGGGCAACCTGGTGTCCCCCCTGCCGCAAGGGCATTCCTGATCTGATTGAACTTCAGAAACGCTATCAGGGAAGGCTTGTTGTAATCGGGATTTCGGTTGATCAGCCTGATACAAAACCCGAAGTTGTTCCGTTTGCTCAGAAAATGGGAATAAATTACCCCGTGGTTTACTCTGATGGAAACGTTGACATGCTTTATGGCGGAATAGAAGCTATTCCCACCTCTTTTATAATTGACAAGGAGGGTAAAGTTGTTAAGAAGACTGTCGGACTCGAATCAATAGAAAACTATATAAGCGTTATAGAAACCCTTCTGTAAAACTTTTTGAAATTTTGTCAGGAGACTCTGAAATCAGGGTCTCCCGGCACTAACCTCAGCCAAGGGCAGGGTGAAACTGAAAGTGCTCCCTTTACCGGGCGAACTGACAACACTTATGCTTCCTTTCATTTTTTCAATAAGATCCCTGCATAATATCAGTCCGAGTCCGGTGCCCTGTTCATCATTTGTCCCGGCAGTTGAATACTTATTTTCGATCCTGAAAAGCTCGCCGAGAACACTTTCTTCAATTCCCACACCGGTATCTGTAACACTTATTTCATAAGAATCGCCCAGGACGCGGCCTTTGATGTCAATTTCATTTCCGGGATATGAAAATTTAATTGCATTAAACACCAGATTCTGAATCACCGATCTGAACATATTGCGGTCGGCTCTGATTAAAACTTCTTCATCTGTATAGACATTAATTTCAAGCCTTTTATTTCTGGCAGGCTGAAGAAGCAGTGAAACATCTTCCTGGATCATCCTCGGGGCGTTATAATCAGTAATATTCACCGAAAGATTTCCTGTCTGAATTCTTGACCATTCAAGCAGGTTATTGAGAAGCTCAAAAAGTTTGTTGGCAGAGTAGTTAAGTCCGCCGGCTATTTCGGTTAAATCCTCTTTTGAAAGTTTATGTATATCTTCGGTAAGAAACTCAGTGAAACCTATAAGAGTGCTGAAGGGGTTTTTAAGGTCATGCGCAATTATTGAGAAAAACTTATCCTTGCTTTTGTTAAGCTGAATCAGTTCATGATTTTTATGATCAAGCTCCTCGTTTTTCAACCTGATGGTTTCTCTTGCGGTTTTAAGATCAAGATGCGTTTTAACCCTGGCAAGCAGTTCTGCCTGATTGAACGGCTTTGTGATATAATCAACCGCACCGACTTCAAATCCGCGGGTAATATCGGTAATCTCAGATCTTGCCGTGAGAAAAATGACTGGAATATCTTTAGTGACCTCCGAATTTTTCAGGGTGGTGCAAACTGTAAATCCGTCCATTTCAGGCATTGAGATATCAAGAAGAATCAGATCGGGGGGTTTGGAGAGTGCCGAATTAATAGCGGTATTACCGTCTGAGGCAATTGCAACCCTGTAGCCCTGTTCCTTTAAAAGATAACCCAGTACTCTCAGGTTATCTGTAACATCATCAACTATAAGAATACTCTTCCCGTTCACCGGGTTGTTTTGATTATTATCTTCCATGATTTTCTTTCAGCATCTTCATTCTTTGATAATCAGGTAGTTATGAACTGATTTAAGTATTGTTGAAATCTTTTCAATATTTATTCCCTCTGCCGCATTCAGCAGATCGTTTGCAAGCCTGAGCGTGCCTGAAGCACCGTCATCTTCACAAATACTGATGAGCCTTTTGGCAAAGTCTGCAACTTCATCTATGTACACGGCACCCAGCAGATTATGCGACTCATCCGTGAGCCGGAGGTATGTATCCGCATCAACCACGAGCAGCTTCCCGGGTAAACCCGAAACAGACTCAGCCACAGTGACAGCCCCTGAAACATGCAGATCTTTGGGCTTTATAAAACGCTTTATTTCATTGATGAGCTGTATGCCTTTAACAGGTTTGGTTAACACCGAATCGAAAAGGGAATTCAGATCACTGTTCTTCATGTTGAAAACCGAAGCAGTGATTGCAAGCACCGGAATGTTCATTGTGACCGGATCGTTTCTGAGCAGCCTAGTGCATTCATACCCGTCAAGCACAGGCATCTGTATATCCATCAGTATGAGATCGGGCCTGAATTCTTTAGCAATTTTATAGCCGGTTTCACCGTTTTCGGCTTCAAGGAAATTTATATTGTGTCCGGAAAGAAATCCTTTAAGAATTATCCTGTTAACCGCCACATCTTCGACCACCAGAATGGTTGCATGATTGAAATCATATTCCGGCTGCTCTTCCTTTTCGCTGTAATCAACTGCCTCAAGATTACTTACACTCACATCCCTTAAATGGATGGTGAAAGAGGAACCTTTATTAATTTCACTCTCAACAGTTATATAGCCATTCATCATTTCAACAAGGCGGCGCGTAATGGCGAGCCCAAGCCCTGTGCCGCCGTATTTTTTAGTGCTCTGCCCTTCCCGCTGCACAAATGCCTCAAAAATATTTTCAAGCTGATCTCCGGGTATCCCTATCCCCGTATCGCTTACCTTTATAACCAGATCAACCATTGAATGATCATCGTCTTTTGGAAGTGTGGTTATTGAAAGGGTGATGCCCCCTTTACTGGTGAATTTAACGGCGTTGCCGATAAGATTGAGAAGTATCTGCCTCATGCGGGTTTCATCAAGGCAAAGACCGGAGGGAAGAAGAGGATCAACCTCAATGTTATAATATAGTCCCTTTTCACCTATCTTCACATTGAATATCTGTCTGAGTTCATTAAAAAGGGAGTATGGATTTATGGGATCAGGCTGAATGCTGAGTTTACCGGCTTCAATTTTTGAAAGATCAAGCAGATCGTTTATAAGGCTGAGAAGATTTTTGCCGCCGGTTGTTATCCCTGACACATAGTCGTTCAGTTTCTCATCAACAAGATGCTTCTGCAGCAGTTCGGCAAATCCGAGAATTGCGTTGAGCGGTGTTCTGATTTCATGACTCATATTTGCCAGAAACTCAGATTTGGCTTTGTTTGCCGCTTCTGCCGCCTCTTTTGCCGACTGGAGTTC
>JABWCA010000178.1 GCA_013359345.1 Ignavibacteriaceae bacterium | reverse complement strand
GCAACACTCTCCTCAAAAATTTCGCCTATCATCTTACTCAGAACAGATGCGGGGGGAGGGAAAAGCCTGCTGAATTCACCCGCCGAAAAATCAAGGATTTTACCTGTCTGATCAATTCTGAAAAAGATATCGGGCAGCAGATTCACAATTGCCCTCATCTCTGAGTTTGCCTGAAAAAGCTCATCAGAGCTCAGGTCAAGAGATCTCTCCAGCAGTTTTCTGTCCTCATCGTAATGTTCGTAGCTTTCGCTTATGGTCTTAAGAAGCGGGAACAGTTCTTCAGGGATATATTTAAGATCCCCGATATTTTTTCTCAACTGCCTTAATAGAAGAGGGTGAAGATTATCTGTCATATCTCCCTGAAAGTTGTGATTGTCATCGTCTGGTTATGCAGCTCACATTTAACCTCTTTACTGAACGGAGAGATTTCACCGTATGAATAAAATCCGGCAATCACAGAATCGCTTCCAAGAACTTCGGCAACGGCCTCAACTTCCTCTTCAACCCGCTGACCAAGCACCAGCTTTCTGCCCACACAGCTTATCAGAATAGCCAGCTCCGGGGATTCATCGCCTGCGCCTGATATTGTTCTGTTTGCGGCAACGCTTGCACCATCTATAAGACGGTCAAAATTTGCTTTCATGAACCTGCCGTATGATCCCATGGGTATATCACCGGCAAATGTCATGCTCTGATCCGTTTCATTCACAGAGAGGATTGTTCTTACAATCGGCTCATCATTCAGATCGGTCTGAATTGCAAGAGGGAAAAGGAGTGCTGTGCCAGGCAGCCCTGACGCTTTTTCGCCGAGATATGTCTTATAGAGATTTAACGCTGATTTACCGTCGAGTTCATAAAGTATGTTGTCTTTAGATTTTGTGACGAGTCTTACCGGGCCAAACGAATCCCAGCCGCCCATTGAACCATACCCGATCTTTATAGCATCACCGTAAAACCCGGCTATCACTATGTTACCCGGTAATGGCTTGCCGTTAAATCCGACAAGGGTCTTTTCAAATCTGCCGTTGTCGCCCGCCAGCCCTCCTGTCACCGCAACGCTTTCGGGAAGCTTCGATAAAAGCCCTTCAACAAGCCGGGTACCGTTCACCATCTGTCCGTCTGAAATAACAAAGAGATGATTCAGGCCGTCATGGGGAATCAGGTTTGCGAGTTGTTCGCCCGCTGCCTGCGCATCCTCAAAATCCTTAATATTTATAATTGCTGTGCGTGTGTGTGTGCCTGCGAATTTGACCGCGGTGAGAACAAGGCTGTCATCATATACTTTCGATCCGCATATTTCTCCGGAGGTGGATGCAAGTATAACATTCCGGCAATTGAACTGAATACCTATTTCGTCGCAGATTTCGTCTTTTTCAAGGAGGAATCTCCCGCCGAAAACAAAAATAAGATCAGGATCCTTTAATTCTGCCGGACCTGCAGTATGAATCCAGTTTCCTGTTGAAGCGTACCTGAATTGACTGATAACCATTTTAAGCTTTTCCGGATGAAAAAAGTATTAAATGAAGAAGTGAACGTGAATATATAAACAGGAAAAACAAATTCCTAAGAGTTTCTGACTGATGCGGGAAATGATTAATCAATGATCTTTATCGGTTTTATAAGCCGAAGTGTCTTCAATATATGTTTTTACTATGATCTCTCTGAGAACAGAAGATTCCTGTTCCATGTACCACAGGGTGCGGAGTGTTACTGACGGGTCATTTTCAGAGAGTGATTCTGAAAGCTGTCTGAGATACTTAATCTTCTCTGAAATCAGTGCCTCAAATGTTTTTTTATCGGAACTGTTGTCAAACATCATTATTTCTTTTTATTCAAATTTCTGAAGTTCCCTGATCAGAACAAAGTTAAGTAACGGTTAAATATTCACGCATAAGCCGTGACTATAATCAGATTAAGGTTTAAGAATTCAGATTTATTCAGTAATTTTTGAATTATTGTTCAGGAAATTTTAATGGAAAAATCCGCTTCTGCTCCGGCAGTAAGATCTTTGGCACTCGATGCATTAAGAGGTTTTGCAATTCTCACCATGATTCTGAGCGGCAGGGTGCCGTTCGGGGTGCTTCCGGGCTGGATGTATCATGTTCAGGTTCCGCCGCCCGCTCATAAATTTAATCCCGATATTCCCGGAATTTCCTGGGTTGATCTCGTTTTCCCGTTTTTTCTTTTCAGTATGGGCGCTGCGTTCCCCTTTGCTCTTAACAGCAGGATAAAAGAGGGAAAAATAAGCGGCAGTCTCATCCTTCAGATACTTAAAAGAGGTCTGCTTCTGGCTTTTTTTGCGGTTGTCATACAGCACGTGAGGCCAACTGTTTTAAGCAAATCACCTGATGCCGTAACTTATCTCTTTTCTCTCCTTGCATTCATTTTCATGTTCCTTATCTTCTGGAGGACTCCCTCCTCGTGGGGTAAAAACGCATCACTGACTCTGAGAATTGCTGGATATGCCGGCATTGCGGTTATGTTATATCTCATTAAATATCCGGACGGTTCCGGATTCAAGCTGACACGATATGATATTATAATCCTGGTGCTCGCTCACATGGTGGTGTTCGGGGCGCTGATCTGGATCTGGACAAGAGATAATATTATGGCAAGGGCGGGAATTCTCCTCCTGATCTTTGCAATAAGGCTGTCAAGCCCCGTAACCGGCTCATGGCTGAATGATGCGCTTGCTCTTCAGCCGGGAGGATGGCTTTTTAATGTCAATTTCCTCAAATATCTTTTCATTGTTATCCCCGGAACAATGGCGGGCGATATCATATACAGGCATTATAAAAACAACCCGGCCGAAGGTTCAGCATCCGCACCGGGGAAACTGAATATAATCAATCTGGCACTGCTCTCATTTTCATTCACCCTGATCTGCCTTGTTGGTCTCTATACGCGCAATGTATTTCTCACACTTTTACTGACCCTGCTTAATGGGGGTATTATGTATCTTGTGATAAAAAGCGATGAATACTTCAGCAAATCGTATATAAAGGCGCTTTTCACACCCGGAATGTTTTTCCTCATTTTTGGTCTGCTGCTTGAACCTTTTGAAGGGGGCATAAAAAAAGATCACTCCACAATGAGTTATTATATGGTCACTTCAGGACTTGCGGTCTTTATGATAACCGGTTTCACAATGATCACAGACTATCTGAAAAAGCCGGGCTGGCTGAAGCTCCTTATTGATAACGGGCAGAACCCGATGCTTGCATACGCGGGGGGCACCAATCTGCTTACTCCTCTTGCCGGATTGCTTTTTATCGATTCTTTTCTCTCCGGTTTTCTGAACACCCCATGGCTGGGAGTTCTGAAGGGGATACTCCTGACACTTTTGCTTGCGTACATGGTCAGGATTTTCACTCATTATAAGATTTACTGGAGAACCTGATAAACAGAAGCTGAGAGGGGATGTGATAAGCAATACTTAATTGCAGATGGTTAGCGGTTGTCACAAATTTTATGTTTAACGGTTTATACATTTGCATCAGCAAGCGAACATATTACGGATTATATGACAGAGTACTTTACTTTAACTGATACCGGGAAAGTAAGAAAATCAAACGAAGATTATATCAGCACTGCTCAGACTGAGAACGGCATTTTACTTGTCGTTTGCGACGGGCTGGGTGGCCTGCAGGGAGGAGAAATTGCCTCATCGCTCGCTGCAGAAACAATTACCCATGAATTCAGAAACGCATCCGGTTTTTCAGATCCTTACACTTTCCTCTCAGAATCGACCGGGAAGGCTAACAGAAAGCTTCAGGAGTTTGTCGCGGAAAATCCTGAATATGACGCAATAGGAACAACTCTTGCGGCAGCATATATTAAAAATGATGAGTTATTTGTATGTCACGTGGGTGACAGCCGCGTATATCTGCTTAAGGGAGAAAAACTTATACAGGTAACAAAAGATCATTCAATTGTGAGGGAGTTTGTTGATATGGGGATAATTACGGCAGAAGAGGCATTTAATCACCCCGACCGCAACCTTATCACAAGGTCACTCGGTGATCCTGTTAACTGCATTCCCGATATAACCGGCCCCT
Source organism: Ignavibacteriaceae bacterium (assembly GCA_013359345.1). Taxonomy (GTDB): domain Bacteria; phylum Bacteroidota; class Ignavibacteria; order Ignavibacteriales; family Ignavibacteriaceae; genus JABWCA01. Next base: position 4,552 of record JABWCA010000178.1, on the reverse strand, counting down.
TGAAGCTTGATAAAGGTGACAGGGTTTTTCTCTGCACAGACGGAGTGAACAACCACTTGACAGATGCGGAAATCCATAACTTTTTATCAGCTAAAAAATATCAGAAAGTATGCGATAAAATCCTCGCTGCCTGCCTGAAAAAAGGGGGAACAGATAATATATCAATGATCTGCCTGATCTTCTGATACCTGCCTGAAAATAAAAATCCACAGAAGATGAATAAAGAAACACCTGCCCTGGTCTGTGCAGTTCTATAATTTTGCGCAAAATTCATTAAGTGAATCAAGCAGCATCCTGAGGTAGTAGTAATTCTTCATTTCACCCCATGGCTTCATGAAAACGGCCCTCATGGCAGTGAAATTCTCTTTATCGTCAAACCTTAACCCCCTGTGAGCTCTTTTGGCGATGTGCGGGGGTGTCACAAATTTTGAGAGAATAAAAGGAGCATCAGGATTTTCAACACTGAATTCATGGTAAATCTCAAGTGTTTTTTTGCTTATAACATGCGCCCGCATATATTCATCGTCTCTGAAATAGAATGTGTTGATATCAAGGTCAGGCTTATTAAAATTGGCCAGATAATCACTTTTTTCAATACTGCGGTGGAAATAATCTGCCTGATCAAGACATTTCTGCACAATAACCCCGACCCCCTTTGAGTTAGGCGGCATAACTTTATAAGTGAGCCAGCAGGCGGCAGCCATTGCCCCGGGACGTGAGCCTTCAAGCGAGAACATCCCTATGTTCGGCTTATCAAGCTGATGGTATGTGTAAGGGGCAGTATTAAGAATCATATCCCTCAGATTCTGATCTTTGTAAAGAACCGCACCGGCGCCGTATGGCAGAAGACCGTGTTTATGCGGATCTATGGTTATTGAATCAGATTCGGCAATAAGCTCAAGCTGTCTGTAAAGATGCACGCTTTTGATCCCGGTTGATCCCTGCGGCATGACCTCGTAGTGCTTGTCCAGTATGCATGATCTTGCAAACCCTCCGTATGCGGCATCAAGATGAAGATGAAAACCATATCTGTCTTTCAGCAGAAGCAGCCCCTCCAGATCATCAACACTGCCCGTGCCGGTTGAGCCGATATTCCCGATCACCATAAGCGTCTTTTTTTTCTTAAGGTCTTTTTCAAGCAGATCAAGATCAATTCTGAAATTTTCATCAACAGGAACTTCAGTAAAGTATTGTATCCCGAGAATGTTGCAGATTCTTTTCCAGGAATAATGTGACACCTCAGAGAAATAGACTCCGCCGCCTTTGTATTTCTCCCTCACTGCCCAGAGAGCCTCAAGATTGGCAAGCGAACCTCCGCTGGCGAGATGACCCCAGCCATCCATATAACCGCATAAATCAAGCAGGGTACGGGTCACTTCCATCTCCATATCAGTTGTGACCGGTCCCCCCTCATAAGCATGGTTGTTGGGGTTTGACATCATGAATGCCAGGTATCCGAGAATTGCTGTTATGGGGGGATCTTTGAGCATCTGTGCATTGTATCTGGGGTGGAAATAAGGGAGGTTTTTATCATGCCTTGAGAGAAGTTCATTAAAAGCTGATTCGAGCTTTGCCTTAAAGCCGTCAGTCAGTGAACTCCCGAGCGGTTTATCATCAGGATGATATGATTGCCTCCATTCTGCATGGTGCTCAAGCAACCTGTTTATGTGTGATCTGAGAAGTTCTGTATTCTCTGCTTTGGGACCTATAAACATACCCGCCTCAAAAAAATGCCGGCATAAGCCGGCAGTTTATAAAAATGATTTATTATACAGGAAGTTCGTCAAGAAGGCTTTTTACACTTTCAAGAATATAATCTATCTGGGTATCAACCCTTTTTCCTGTTTTTCTGAGTTTCAGTTCAACTTTTCCTTCTTTAAGTCCCTTTTCACCGACAACAACCTGCAGCGGCATGCCGAGCAGATCTGCATCCTTGAACTTAAAGCCTGCACCCGCATCAATACGGTCATCATAAAGAACTGAGTAACCGGCATCGGTGAGCATCTTATAAAGTCTTTCTGAAGCTATTGCAACATTATCCTTTTTCATGTTCAGACCGAGAAGATGGATATCAAACGGTGCAAGAGATTTGCTCCATACAATTCCGTTTTCATCATGCTCCTGCTCAATTGCACATGCCATAACTCTCTCAACGCCTATTCCGTAGCTGCCCATTATAATCGGCTTTTCTGTGCTGTTTTCATCTGTGAACATTGCACCCATAGCCTCAGAATATCTTGTTCCCAGCTTGAAGATATGGCCGAGTTCAATCGCCGGGAAAACACCGAGTGCTGCACCGCATTTAGGACATTCCTCACCACTTCTTACAATCCGGAAATCAGCATATTCTGCCGAGGGAACATCGCGCATAAAATCGATACCGCCGATGTGGTAATCATTTTTATTTGCGCCGCTGTACATGTTATTTGCGTTCATTATTCTGTAATCAGCATATATTTTGCCTTTGAACCCTATCGGGCCGATCGAACCGGCATCAGCGCCGGTTATCTCTTTGAGCTCCTCGGGATGTGCGGGACGAACCTCATCACCCAGCACCTTCTGAAGTTTGGTTTCATTCACTTCATCATTGCCCATCATAAGAATAAGAACAGGATTTCCTGATGCAATATATACTCTTGATTTTGCACACTCCGACTCATCAATTTTCAGGAACTCACAAAGCTCGTCAATTGATTTTACATCGGGGGTGTGAATCTCATAAACCTCTTTTGAAACCTCATCGCGGAGCTTTCTTGAGGCATTTGAGGTGGCAACTTCAACGTTGGCAGCATAGCCGCAGTCTTCACAGTAAGCAACAGTATCTTCACCGGCTTCAGATTTCACCATAAATTCTTCTGAACCGCTGCCGCCCATGGCACCTGATGATGCACCCACTACAAAAAATTTGAGTCCGCATCTGTTGAAAATTTTCTTATAGGCTTCTTCATGAGCTTTATATGATAAATGCAGCCCCTCTTCAGAAACATCCATTGAATAAGAATCTTTCATTAGAAACTGTCTGCCTCTTATCACGCCGCTCCGGGGTCGGGGTTCATTTCTGAATTTGGTCTGGATCTGAAACCAGATCTGGGGCATATCCTTATAAGAGTTCACAACTTTTCTTGCATGATAGGTTATTATCTCTTCATGCGTGGGGGCAAGAATGTAGTCACGGTTTTTAAGGTGGAACATCGTATCGCCGAAAGCCTCAACTCTGTTAGTCTCTTCCCAGATTTCTCTCGGGTTAAGTGCAGGCAGATGAAATTCCTGTCCGCCGATAGCATCCATCTCTTCCCTGATTATTTCAGTGATCTTTTTAACAACTTTGTATCCCAGCGGAAGGAAAGAATAAATACCTGCTCCGAGTGATCTTACATAACCTGCTCTGAGCATAAGCACGTGGCTCGCAACAACTGCATCGTTCGGCACTTCCTTCAGTGTGGGGATAAATAATTTACTTTGTCTCATTTGATGATAGTTTCCTGATTTTAAATTCGTTTTTCAGTTCTGCTTAAAAATGTTCTTATTATCTCGTCGTCTGAACTCATCAGCTCCTGCGGAGTTCCTGTAAAATGAATCCGCCCTTCATGAACCATTGCAACCCTGTCGGCAACAACTTCCACGCTAAGCATATCATGGGTGACAACAATTGAGGTCACGCTGAGTTTACCTGCCAGCTCTTTAATAAGATTATCAATAGATTCAGACATAATGGGATCCAGCCCCGTTGTAGGCTCATCATAAAGAATATAACCGGGGTTTGTAATGAGTGCTCTTGCAAGCCCCACCCTTTTTTTCATACCGCCTGAAAGTTCCGAAGGCTTCTGTTTCTGAATATCCTTCAGACCAACCATTGCGAGCTTCTCTCTTATCATTTCATCAAGAACTTCCCTGTCAACTTTTTGTCCCGATTCAATAATGGGCAGTGCAATATTCTCTTCAACCGTCATTGAATCAAAAAGGGCTGCCCCCTGAAACAAAAAGCCGAAATTTTTACGGAGTTCATAAAGTTCTTTCCGGGAAATTTTTGCAATATCCTTCCCCTCAACTTTAACCGTGCCTTCATCAGGCAACAGAAGTCCCACGATATGCTTAAAAAGCACACTTTTTCCGCAGCCGCTTCTGCCTATAATGGCGAGCGTTTCCCCCTCGTTTATCTCAAGGTCAACACCGCGCAGCACCTGCTTGCTGCCAAATTTTTTGTGGACTCCGCTTATCTCAATCATGTCAATAATATTGATTAAAGTGCAAAACTTAAATATAAGTATTTTGAATCTGCAAATTTAATCTATATCAATCCCCTTTCCTCAATTTTTGCAGAATCAGATCTCTGATGCTTAAAAATGCCGGTATTGAGCCGGCAACAAGAAAGGGTTCAAGGGGGTAATTGAACCGTGCCCCCGAAAAATAAAAAAAGTGTACCAGCGTGATCACGATAACCGGATAGGTCATTCTCCTGAAAAAATCTTCCTTCAGTCTCTTCTTTACCGAAATTATAAATGTGATGAACAAAACCGTTCTCAGGAGATACTGGCTGTACGCATAAAAATAA